>NZ_JBFEGH010000010.1:0-161191 GCF_047228925.1 Terribacillus jepli
AGCAGTCCTTAAAATACCACAGAAGAATTATCATATAAAAAAGATTGTAGAGAAACTGGGGTTTCTCTACAATCTGACGAGGGTATCATCCTCGTCTTTTTCAATGCGCATGAACATGTGCATGCGCATCCGTATCATGCTGGCACATGAGTGATTCTTCATGTGTATGGGAAGCTGTCTCCATCTGGATGGTCACATGACCGATTCCCAGATGCTCCAGATCATGCTCGATTTTGCGCAGCATGACCTGGCTTTGTTCGACCAGCAAGTCACCTTGCACTACTGCATGGCAGGAAAGGGCATTCTGTCCGCTGGTGATGCTCCACACATGCAAATCATGAATGGAGATGATACCTGGTGCCTTTTCGATACAATCGATGATTTTTTGCATTTCAACATTTCTTGGTGTTCCTTCCATCAGTACATGGATGGCATCATTCGTAACCCGCCAGCCGCTTGTGATCACCAAGGCAGCAACGATGATACTTGCAACTGGATCGGCCCAATTCCACCCGAACAGTAGTACGAGCAATGCTGCAGCAATCGCTCCGACAGATCCGAGCAAATCGCCAATTACATGCAAGAAGGCTGCGCGTACATTCAAATTCTCACTCGTATCACCGCGCATCAGAATCCAGGCAACTACGATGTTGACGAGGAAACCGATAATGGCAATGATCAGCATGCCTCCTGATGCTATTTCGGCAGGCTCACGGAAACGCTGGATGGCCTCATAAAAAATATAAAGGGAGACGAGGATCAAGGTGACGCCATTGAATAGCGCAGCCAGTATCTCAAATCGTTTATAACCGTATGTCTTGCTGTAATTGGCTACTCGCTCACCGAGTATGAAGGCAAACAGACCGACGCCAAGTGATACAGCATCACTTAACATATGCCCAGCATCCGATAGCAAGGCGAGGCTGTTCGTCATAAAGCCTCCGATTGCTTCCAGCAGCATGAATCCGGCTGTCAGGATGAAACTGATCAGTAAAGCTTTTTTATTCGCATTGTGTCCGTGGTGATGATGACCATGTCCATGATCGTGTGCATGTCCGTGTCCCATACATATTCCTCCGATAGATTAATTATGGCAGGCGTGGTTGATGGCTTCAGTCAGTAAATCGATGACGTGTTTGTCATCATGTGAATAATAGATCGTCGTGCCTTCCCGTCTCGATTTGACGAGCCGGATTTTTTTCATCGAGCTCAGCTGATGAGAGACGGTGGATTGATGCAGCTTTAGCTTCTCTGCAATCTCATTGACGCTGCATTCCCGATCAAGCAGCAAGTGCAGGATTCGTATGCGTGTCGGATCACCGAGAGCCTTGAAGATCTGCGAAACATGCGTCAATCGCTCTTCCGTCAGTTCCGAATGTGTATCATAACTCATATGCAGACGCTCCTCGTATTTGCTTATATGCATATATTAGCATATATAAATATTCTAAGCAAATTCTAATGTTTCTTTCATTTATAAGAATTCTATTACTCAAAAGAGGAGAATAGCATGAAGGCTCTGTGTTGACCATGCGATAAGTAACAGGCAGAAAGAGTCAGGAAGAAAGTATCTTCCAAACAATATGCTAACAAACATTTTACAAAGCGGTCTTTATCTACCGTTGTTTACTAGGATTTTACGTATCCAGCTCTATAGAGGCAGGAAGATAGTTAGTTTTAACAAACTAAACAAAGCAAGCGTTCTTTTATGAGAATGGCAAGATTTATAGCCAATGGGTACGATAGACATATTTCGGCTTTTGTCGAATACTTATAGCCAACGAATCTATGGGGGAGGTTGGAGCGGGAAGCTTCTTGCAGTGTATGCAATATAAAAATGCAAGGTGACAACAAAAGGGGGCATTGATGAAATGAAAAGACTTGGAAGATATAGCGGCTATGATATGCAGGCGCTGCGCAGGGATATCATTGCGGGGATCATTGTCGGTGTCGTTGCCATACCGCTTGGGATGTCCTTTGCTATCGCGTCGGGTGTCAATCCCGAATATGGACTGTATACAGTCATCATCGGCGGTTTGCTTATTTCATTGCTGGGCGGATCGAGATTTCAAATCGGCGGACCTACCGGTGCGTTTGTTCCGATTCTTTTAGGGGTTGTCATTCAGTTTGGCTATCAAGACCTCTTGCTGGCAGGTATGATGGCTGGGATATTGCTTGTCATATTCGGTCTGCTCAAGCTCGGCAGCTTGATAAAATTCATCCCGCGGCCAGTAGTAGTCGGGTTTACGGCCGGAATCGCTGTTATTATTTTTACTGGACAAATCGGGAATTTCACAGGCATACAAGCAGAGCAAGAAGAAGGCTTCCTTCAGAAGATGCAAGCACTGTTTGCGGCCGTGGATACAATCAATGTCTACAGTCTTATCATTGCGGCTGTATCTCTTGCTGCCATCCTCCTCACGCCAAAACTCCTGCCGAAAGTACCGGGGGCGCTTATAGGATTGATTTTATCGACAATTGTGGCAGTGCTCTTTTTCCAGGGGCAGGTAGCTACCATCGGCAGTGTGTATGGCGATATACCGAGTCAGCTGCCGCAGCTCCAGTTACCCGCTTTCACATTGGACAAGATCATTTACTTGCTGCCATCGGCAATTGCTATTGCCTTGTTGGGCGGGGTGGAGTCACTTTTGTCTGCAACAGTTGCTGATAATATGGCAAAAACAAAGCATCACAGCAACCGGGAGCTAATTGGGCAAGGGGTAGCGAATATTGCTGTTCCGCTTTTTGGGGGCATTCCAGCCACGGGCGCCATTGCCCGGACCGCAACGAATATACGGAGCAACGCTTACTCTCCTGTCTCCGGTGTGGTGCATTGTGCTTTTGTCTTGATCATCCTGCTTCTGTTTGCGCCATTTGCTTCTGCAATCCCACTCGCCAGCATGGCGCCGATTCTTATGGTTGTCGCCTGGAATATGAGCGAGCGGAAGGAAGTAGCTCATATAATCCGGATGCGAACGTTTGATTCATTCATCTTGATAGTCACCTTTGCGTTGACAGTACTTGCCGATTTGACAGTCGGTGTTGGCTGTGGTTTGCTGCTTGCCTTTGTCGTTTTTGTCAAACGTATGAGCACCGTACTCTTCGTTAAAGACGAACAAATCCAGGTCAAAGAAACCGACGGGGTGCGGATGTGGCAGTTCGAAGGTCCACTATTCTTCGGATCGACCGACATCTTGGAGGAAGTGGTGGAAAAGACGATGGAGGAGGAGCCAGACTCCCTCATCCTGGATATGCAGAAAGTTTCATATATGGATACATCCGCCGAAGCAGCTCTGCATAAGCTCGTTGACCATTATGAAGCCGCCGATAAACAATTGCTCTTTCTTGGTGTGCATGGTCAGCCGGAACGATTGCTTCATAAAACCGGCCTGCTTGCCAAGGTTGGGGAAGAGTACACTGTGAGCAAACGGGAGGAAGCTGTCCGAATTTGTACGTCATAAGGGTGATGGGGTTAGAAAGACTATAAAAAGCAAGCAGCCGCATGTAAAGGAATGATGCGGGCTGCTTGCATATTTCTTATATTTTCTGCAAAAGAGGCTATTCTTTTGGTATTTTTAATGCTGCTTCTTCCAGTGGGTGTCCATCTTCTTTATATACGCTCAAATCTAAGTCGAACTGCTCTATTGTCTGGTAATCTTTGTTCTCCATTAGAACGGTCAAATAATACTTACCTGAATCACCAGGAGAGATTTCAAGGTCGCCATTGCTTAGTAAAATCTCATCGAAATACATATTATCATCGGTATGCAGAGTGGCACCTATATAAGCAGGATCGAATGGATCGGCTGTATTATTTTTTATGTCGATATCCAGCGTTAAGGCAGTAAGGCTGGAAGCATTGTAAAAATCAATAAGATTGGCATCTGGTGCGGGCTGTATCCGAGTGAATTGAGCTCCTCTTACATTCAGTTGTATTTCGTCTCCTATTTTCTTTTCAATTGAAGATTGTGAAAGTAATTCCTTGTCTATTACGAATCCGTCCTGAATACTGCGATCAGGATACATTTCATTTTGGGCTTTCACGGCTTCTTCCGACTGTTCATTTAAACCAAGAGGAACATCCCGGATAAAAGATGTCTCTTCTTTATCGCCTATCGTTACAACTGGGGCGGAATAGCGAACATTAGCATCTTCCATGGATTTTAATTCTTCTTGAGTCAATACATATTCTAAAACTCCATCCTGCTTTTCACCGCCCTGGAGCGATAGATCCAATGTATCCGGGAAGAGAATGCTTTCATCGGCAAGATAAGAATTGTCAATATAATGAAAATCGTCATTTTCTCCATGTATTATATAAGGAGGCCTGATTACAGCGGTCTCCTCTGATTGATTTTCAACACTTGTCTGCAGGCTCACTATATAAATTTTCGCGCCCTCTTTGTCAGCAGGGAAGATAATGTCAGGAGCATACGACACTTGATATTTATCCACAGTAAAAGTGACGTCTCCTTGCTGGAAGGTTATATTCGGATCTTCATTATGATACATGATTTCCACATCACTTCCTGTTCTTCGCTCCAATTCTCCATTTATAAGTACTGGTTTTTTCTCCTCTTCAGCGGACTCTCTCGCGGTTCCGCCATGGCTGCAAGCCCCTGATACAAGCAAGATTGATAGCAGTAGAACGATTAGCCGTATCTTTTTCACTTTTTTACTCCTCTCTGCAGTAGCGTGAATGCTCATAAAGAAAGCTATTAAGCATTCGTATATTTTGTAAAATTATGTAATTGTTTGTTGAGCCTTACTCTATTTTACTGAAATAAACCACTCGGTTTGCCTAATTATTGAAAAATGAGTAAAAGTTACTAAAACCTCCCCGGTAATTCTGCTAGATTCGGTTGAATCCATTTTATGTTGCCTGATTTATTCCGATATAAATAGCAGGATCCTATTATGGAGAGGAATATCGTAAATGAATAAGCGTTTAGTAAAGCAAAGTATCCTTACTCTGGCGCTAGCTGGGTTGATTTCTCAGTTTTCGGCTGAGAATGTATATGCGGAAGAAGAAAAACAGATGGTCGTCGTTTATGAAAACGAACAAGGTGAAAGGGCAATTCAGGATAGCGGTGCGGCTGTAGAAGAGCAATATGACCACTTGTCAGCTGCTGCCATAAGTGCTGATGCGGAGACGATTGATGAATTGAAGGAAGACCCTGATATTAAATATGTCGAACCTGACAGCAAAATCCGCATTGCGGATAATGGCGAAAGCAAACAGTCTCAGACGGCAGCGATTGAGCAGTGGAATCTTGCATCAATCCATGCTCCTATGGCATGGGAGGATGGATTGACAGGCAATGGCGTCAAGATAGCCATCATGGACAGCGGTATATATCCGCATGAGGATTTGGAAATAGCCGGAGGTTTTTCAGCCGTCGATTATACCACCTCTTATGATGATGATGATGGGCACGGCACCCATGTAGCTGGTATCATCGGGGCGAAGCACGATGGAAAAGGTATAGATGGTATAGCGCCTGATGCTGAACTTTATGCCGTCAAGGTGCTGGATGAGACCGGTGAAGGATATCTTTCCGATTTGTTGGAAGGAATAGACTGGGCCATTACGCAAAACATGGACATTATTAATCTAAGCATGGGAACGGCTGATAAAAGCGATGCATTGGAGGATGCAGTAGGAAAGGCTTATCAAGCTGGTATTTTGTTAGTGGCAGCAAGTGGTAATGAAGGAGCAGGCTATCCAGTGGATTATCCTGCTGCCTATGAGCCTGTCATCGCTGTCTCCGCCACCGACTCGAACAATAATATCACCTCGTTTTCTTCGGTTGGGGATAAAGTGGAGATTGCAGCTCCGGGAGCAGATATCCAAAGTACATTACCTGGCGCTGATTATGGAGTGATGAGCGGGACATCCCAGGCAACATCCCATGTTTCTGCCATGCTTGCTATCTTGAAGCAGCAGTTTCCGGCTGATACAAATGGACAATTGAGGCAGCGTCTCCAGCAGTATAGTACAGATCTCGGCCAGGAGGGTCGTGATGGGCTGTATGGCTTTGGATTGATTCAATATCCTGCTCCGGGAAGTACTGATGAGCTTGTATCAGATCCGGCGGAAGGGAATAGCTCACAGGATGAGGTGGAAGAAAGTGTGCCGGCGGAGGAATTACAGGCACTAGCGGATGAACTTGATATGACATTGGAAGAGTTAGCTGATTTGTTTGCAGCAAGCGGCTTTGACTTATACAGCTATGCAAACATGGGCAAAATCGATGACATAATGTATCAAGACGTTAATGAAGTTTCTGTATATGTCCTGTTGGAGAACATGGGCTTAAGCCGTGATGAACTTGACCAGCTGCTGGCAGCTGATGATATGGCACTGGCCGACTTTGAAAACGTGGAAGAACTGACGGACTATGTCTACAGAAAGGGCAGCAATGATTTTGACACATATTGGCATCAAACATCCTCTGCTTTACAAGAAATAGGTATCAGCAAAGAGGAAGGCAGGAAGCTATACGATCATCTGGAGTCCGTGCTTGGCAGTATTTCAGATGACACTATTGATGAGATTGCGTCACTGAGTGAACGTGCAAAGGCTATAGGTGATTTTGAGAGTCTTAATGATCTGGATGAAGGACAGAGAGAAGAATTGGTGTCTTTGTGGTATGACTTCATTGAATTATTCCAGCTCAAAGCAAAGTTCTATCTAATGGATGGTGATGAAGAAAGGGAAGTGACAATCGAGGAGCTTTCCCAGATCACCGATATTGGCAAACAGACACTTCTAGTTGAATTGTATGACACAAAAGATGAATTTCTGTTAGACCTTTCTGTTAATGGCGAGCAATTTGATCAAAACCTACTCCATGCGCCGGAAGTCTCTCCTGAGGAAAAGAAGACTGATGGAGTACAGAATCCAAAGCTTGAAGAACCCGAAAAGGAGGCAGAAGAAATCACACTTACTTATAAGACTGCAGAAAGTGTAGGGCAAGAGTCAGATAAAGATAAAAATCAAGATCATCCAGATAAAGAAGGTCAGCGTCTGCCGGATACTGCTTCTCCAATAGGGAATATAGTGGCGGCGGGGCTAGCTTTGACCGCTGCTGGTGTCATTCTGTATGCAAGGAACCGACGCATGAAATATAGAACCAGGTAAGACAAGGCTGACAATTTTCCGGCTGCCGTCATCACAGCTGATCCCGAAAAATCTTTTTTGGGACTAAAGATAACGCGGATAAGCAGATTACCAGCCTCTACAGTAATGAATCAAATCTAAAGAAGAAAAAATGATGAAAGGCCTTCCTCTATGGAATGCCTTTTCTTTATAGTTCTACTGTCGCTTCGCCGATTCGCTTCACGCCGCGAATGCGGGAAATATCCTCTGCCAGCCGTAACGCGGCCTTATCCTTTTGTTTTGCTTCGATCATGAAATCCACGGATTGACCGATATCCTTCAAATGTTTGATTAACGGCATCAGAAATTCCACATCTACATAATCGGCGTGACTGCGAAACGCCTTTTCTGATTTTGGTGAAGAGGTGTGGATTTTCGGCACATGTTTGCGGTTCTGCCAAGTGGCCATGAAGCGTGGAAGAATTTTCTCCAGTGGCTCCTCTCCGGTGTGGTTCGTCATGTAATGGTGGATATCGAACATCATTGGTAGCTGATGTTTTTCACATACGTTCAGCGTTTCGGTTGTCGTATAGGTTTTATCGTCATTTTCCAATGTCATTTGTGCCTTGATCGGATCAGGAAGCTGCTTGATGTTTTCGTGGAAACGTTCCAGGGCCAGCTCTTTGTTTCCATATGCACCGCCGACATGGATGTTGATATATGCTTCCTCTTCTAATCCCATAGCAGTCAGCATATTGTAATGGTATTGCATATCTTTCACAGCATTTGAAGTGATATGCGGTTTATCGCTTGTGAAAAGGGTAAACTGATTCGGATGAAAGCTAACACGGATAGCAAATTCCCGAACCAGCCTTCCGATTTCTCCATACAAGTCGGTGAAGGGTGAAATATAATCCCAGCCGACTTCTTCGTGGGTAGCCAGCGGAGCTAGCGAGGAAGAGAAACGGTAAAGCTTGATTTGGTGAGCGATATTATAATGCAGGATTCGGATAGTGCGCTCCAGATTCTCTCTTGTCAGCGCATGCAGCTTTGCTTGTCTTTCAGCTTTCCCTAGCTTGGACCACCTGGTAAATGTCATAGTCTTCGCTGGTGAAGCTTCATATAAATTCAACGCGGTTGATACGTAGCCGAAACGGATGATCATACATTATCTCCTTTGTGACAATCTGTAGCTATTTTCCCCTTCTTTTGGCCTTGGTAATCTTATTTTATCGCAGCAAAGTTCATGCATGTCAGGTTGTACACCTGTATAATTAAAACCGAGCAGGAAAAAAGTTTTGAAACCTTTTGTATTCCTGCGCGTATAGAAGGTACAAGATAAGAGGATGGTGAAAGGTTTTGGGTATTCTTTCCCGTATATTCAAGAAAAAAGCCCCGGAGCGTCCTGCTGTGAAGGAACGTCATGCACTCTCCATCCAAGTGGGGGACATTGTCGAATATGACTTGGTCACCTATGAAGTAGTCGGCAAAATCACATCCCGTCAAGGGAATTACGAATGGTTCGATTACCAGCTGGTGGAAGGGGATACGACATTATGGCTCTCTGCGGAAATGGATGACGAATTGGAACTGGGTATATATAAAAAAATCCCGCTTTCGGTATCGAAACCATATCCGAAGCAGTTATCCCATGAAGGCCGGATTTACTACCTTGATGAGCAAGGTGAAGCCCGGGTCGTAGGTGAAGGAAGAAGCCGCAATGTGAATGGTTCGATCGTCCATTTTGCGGATTATTATGATGAAGATGAAGAGCATTTCCTTGGCCTTGAAGGATGGGGAAGCGAGATTGAAGTCAGCTATGGCTACGAAATCAAACCGCGTGAAATCAAAATTATTGCGGGTTCAAACTAAATCAACTAAGGGAGCGAATAGTTATGTTTAAATTTTTTAACCGAGTAAAAACAGTCGTAAGCTCAGAATTGAATGCAATGCTGGATAAAGCAGAAGATCCGGTGAAAATGCTGGATCAGTTCATGCGCGACATGGAAGCGGATATCCGTGAAGCGGAGACTGCTGTTGCCAAGCAGATTGCCAATGAAAAGATGCTTAAACGCAAGTATGATGATGCCAAAGCTATGGTGGATAAGCGCCAGCAGCAAGCGGAGACGGCTATTGAGGCGGGCAATGACGATTTGGCTCGTCGTGCCTTGGAGGATAAGCAGACACATCAGCAGACAGCTGATACACTTTACGCCTCTTGGGAGCGTGCATCAAGTGACGCAGCATCCATCCGTCAGAAACTGGATGAAATGAAAAAAGAATATGCAGAAATGAAACTGAAGAAGGATTCCTTGAAAGCGCGTGCCGAATCTGCCAAAACACGTACGAAGATGAATCGCACAATGTCAAATATCGGCAGTGACGAGTCACGCAGCGGCTTCGAGCGCATGGAAGAAAAGGTACTCCAGTACGAGGCGGAGGCAGAAACTAGCGAGGACCTTTCCAAATCGAATCGTTCCCTCGACGATGAATTTGCTGCTTTGGAGAAAAATGGTGTCGACGATGAGTTAGCTGCCCTTAAAAAGAAAATGGGTAAAGAGTAAGCAGCCAAAGCCATCGGCAGGCTGACCCTTGCGTGAAGCAAGGGTCTTCGTCTGTCTGCTGTACATAAGAAAAATGGAGAAGGGAGGAGCTTTCATGAAATACTGGCTGGCGGGTATCTGCCTGTGTTTTGTCCTCATTCTGGCTGGCTGCGGTAATTCCGATGACCAGTCTGCCTCTGTCAGCGATATACCTGATGAACCGGATAAGGAAACGGTCACCTCTGAATTCGAAAATAGTGTTGGGGAATCGATTGAAACGCTGATAGACAACAACTTTTATTTGCTCGATGTTGTTTCAGGAGATAGAAACAGCAATGCGAATGTCTATGCAACACGTCTTTATACAGTGGACGAATTAGAAGAGCTGTTCAAGCAAGCCGAAGGTCCTGATGAAATCAGCGACAAGAAAAACGGACAGCAGATCATGATTTATGACGATGTCTTTATCACGTTGAAACCAAGTGAAGAAGATGAGGATGTCACCTTGATTGAAGTGGCAGATCGCACCTTTGTAAGGGAAAACTACTCACCGAACTATTTAAATACATTCTTTACATTTGCACTTTTGAACTCCCTTTTCGGCAGCAACTGGAGCCAGTCCAGAATGGATACTTGTCAGAACGGCGGCTGTTATGGAGGCTATACGTCGACATATCGGTCGAATGATGACGGCGGCGGGTCAGGCGGCAGCACGACACGACGCGGAACGTCCAGCTACCGTGGCGGCGGACCAGATGCTGGTAAATAAATATAAACCAATAAATAAGGAGGTATAGAATCATGAATCCATTTCTATCGACGTTTTTGTATTTTGCCATCGCGGTTGTGGTCGTCATCATCGGTCTTATCATCTTTGAGCTGATCACACATAAGTACCGGGACTGGGAGGAAATCGAGAAAGGCAATACAGCAGTGGCGTTGTCGATTGGCGGTAAGGTCATCGGGATCTGTCTTGTATTGTCATTCTCCATTTATCACAGCAGCGAACTTTGGGAAACGCTTATCTGGGGTGCTTATGGTGTCGTTCTTCAGATGGTTGCCTACTTCGTATTCGAAGGGGTGACGAGACGTTTCTCGGTTCAATCCAAGCTGAAAGAAAACAATATTGCTGTCGGAATCATTTCCTTGGCGGTTTCAGTCGGACTTGGGTTTGTCATCGGTGCGTCCATTACGTAAGTCAATAGCAGTTCGGAGATGAAATAGATGCAACAGAAAGTATCGAATAAAACGTCATTCATATATTGGGCTTCAGGTATCGTTTCGATTTGCGGTATCATTTTCGAAGTCTTATTCGGGGCTCTTGGCTCCTATATTCTCGGAGATGGTGTGAAGCAATATACACTCACCATCTCTTTGTTTTTGACTGGAATGGGGATCGGTGCCAGTGTCAGTGAACGTGTTACGAAGCGCTTGATTCTGGCATTCATTTATATCGAATTCTTCGTGGCCTTGATCGGTGGGTTTTCAAGTTTCACCATGTTCGGAATCACGGCATACACGCCTGATGGTACAGATGCATTCTATCTTTATTTCGTGACACTTATTGTCGGGGCGCTGACTGGCGTGGAGCTGCCGATCCTGATCCGTAAAGCGAATGAGATCGGGGAGACGCTCGGCCGCAGTACAGCCCGTGTCCTATTCAGTGATTATGCTGGGGGATTGATCGGTGGCCTGCTATTTGCCTTCTTGCTTCGTCCGCAGTTCGGCATCGTCAAATCGGCATTTTTAGTCGGTCTTGTCAATTTAGCAGTGGCACTCATCGTTCTCTGGCTTTTCCGTGAGGAAGTGAAGCGGGTTGCCTTGCATGCCGCCGTCGGCATTGTCATTGGAATCCTGCTCATTCTTGGTGTCTTCTTTGGAGAAGAGACGGCGTTTTCCTTCGAGCAGAAACTGTACCAAGATCCGATCATCCATATGGAGCAAAGTCAGTATCAGAATATCATCCTTACCCAGGATGGAGATGATCTGCGGCTGTACTTGAATGGCGGTTTGCAGTTCAGCTCATTCGATCAGCATCGATACCACGATGCGCTTGTCCATCCGGTCATGTCTCAAGCCAGGCAGCATGATCACGTGCTGATTCTTGGAGGGGGAGATGGTTTGGCAGCAAATGAAATCCTGAAATATGAAGATGTGCAGGAAATCACGTTAGTCGATCTCGACCCTGCTGTGACTGAATTGGCGAAGACGGAGCCCAAACTGCTTGATTTGAACAACCGGTCTTTGTTAAACGATAAAGTCACCATCCATAATCAGGATGCTTTTAACTATTTGAAGGAAACGGATCAGGTATATGATGTCATCATCGTTGATTTGCCCGATCCGAATGATGAGAGCCTGAACAAGCTTTACACCGAGGAATTCTACTCATTGGTACGCAATCACATGAATCCCGAGGGAGCGATGATCGTTCAAGCGACCAGCCCGGTGTTTGCGACCGAGTCTTATTGGACGATAGACGAAACCATTCGTGCAACAGGATTGGAAACGGAAAATCTGCATTTGGATGTACCGAGTTTCGGCAACTGGGGCTTTGTCATGGCCAGCAGAAACCCAATCGATCCAGCTAAACTCGAGGTCACGGTGCCGACAGAGTACTTAAAATCATCCATGATTCCCGGAATGACTGAATTCGGGAAGGATGAAGACAGGGAGATTATCAATTCGGATGGAGAAACTGTGACTCTCCGGCCGAATACATTGGTGGATCCACACTTGATCGAGATTTATCAGCAGGAATGGAAGCACTATTGATTTTCTCTTGGAAGCAGTGCCCGATAGGCTACCGGGGAAGTCAGCACAGTAGATGTATTGAATGCCCCATATGGGATCAGCCGGTCGATCAATTCGCGCATGCCGTTCATATCAGGAACCGCTGCCTTCAGCAGGTAATTGATCGGTCCTGTCACCCGGTGGCATTCGAGTACTGCCTCTTCTTGTGCAATCAGATTCTCAAACTCCAAATGAGAAATCTTCAATTCACTGACTTGGATGAACAGCAGGATATCCAAGCCTACCTTCGCATGCGCAACCCGGGCAGTATAATGCTCGATGACACCGCGTTCCTCTAATCTTGCCATCCGCTCCGAAACACTTGGTCTGCTCAGGGCCAGCTTTTTGGATAACTCGCTGATCGTGATGCGCCCATCATGCTGCAGTAATTCCAGTAAAGTACGGTCGATGTGGTCCATGATTCGCCTTCCTTTCACATTGCAGGTAATCCCTGCATATAATTTTCATTATGAATCTCAATGTGAAGTATTGCCTGCAAAAATCTATTCATTTCCCATGTTATTTATTCTAACATAGAAAGTGAATTAACAGGTTGTCGTGATTTATATCGCCCATATAACCGATTGTGGGCTCGTTTCAACATGGATTCCAACTTGGAGAGGAGCAAATCATTTGCTGCAAAAGTATTTGAAAATCGTTCTTGGCTGTTTCCTGGCCAGCCTTGGCTTGTATATGCTCAAAAGTGCAGAGCTGGTGACAGGCGGAACAGCAGGACTTTCTTTAGGATTATCCTATCTAATGGCCTTGCCCTTTGGTGTCGTCTTCTTTATCGTCAACATTCCTTTTTACATCTTTTCATTCATCAATATGGGATGGCGTTTTACAGTGACTACAATCGCATCCGTAACAATCCTGACCTTGTTCTCGTTTCTTCATCCGTTATATCCTGCTATTGAACTTCCGGGCATTGTCGCAGCTGTTGCTGGCGGTCTGATAGTCGGTTTTGGTTTGATTCTTCTATTCATGAATCAGGCGTCGCTGGGGGGTGCGAATATTCTCGCCCTGTTCCTGCAAAAGCGCTTCGGAACAAATCCAGGAACAATCAACTTCATTTTTGATTTTTGTGTTGTGATGGTAAGCCTTTATTCGGTAGGTCTTATCAAAGGTATTTATTCCATCGTTTCCATTGCGGTGACATCGTTTGTTATCAGCTATTTCAAAGAAAAGTTTGCAAAACCTCTGCCAAAACCAAATACAGCACCAGTTGCCCAAGCGGCCGAGTGAACGAAGGCTAACGTTATATCTAGATTAGATTAAGTAAGTTGTTGATATAAGTAGGATAATACATCATAGATATGTCTTCATTGTGGAAGCCTTCAATTAATGCATCCGCTAATGAATAGGTAAACTTCAAAAGGAAACCACCGGACAAGATTTTTGTAAGCCGGTGGTTTTACACAATGCAACGTTGTAGAAGATTTATTAGATCATCGAGTGATTCTAGATTTAAATCAAATTTATCATTTGGTCCTGGACCTTGTGCATATTCACGTGGCAAGTATGCAGTACGGAATCCATGAGAAGCAGCAGCTCTTAAATCCCAAGGATGTGTAGAAATATATAGTGCTTTGGATGGGTGAATCTCAAGTCCATCGATAGCCAATTTATATGCCGCTGGGTGTGGCTTATAAGTACGAGCGAATTGACTAGAAAACAGAGCGTGCCAGCGTAATTTACCATGTGTACAAGCCTCGATGATTTGGATAAAACCAGAATTTGTGAGCCCGATCGTTGTTATTAAGGAACTAAGATCATTTAGCTGTCGGGATGCTTCCGGCCACGGTGCAAAACGTCTTCCTACATTGGCTAGATATTCAAAATCGTCGTGATCCAGTCTGATTTCTTCATTCTCTAGAATGGAAGATAGTTGATATCGACGAATATCATCTTCAATTACCCAAGGTTGCGTTCCTTCGATGATAGCTTGCTGAACGGAAGATTGCCCTTCAATCCACTTCTCTGCCATCTCTTTGGAAGTTCTTTCATCAATACCTTGTTTTCCTAGCATCTCTTGAGTTTCACGAATAACAGTACCTGTACTATCTAAAAGGGTTCCAACAATATCAAACACCACGGTTTTTATATCATTTATAAAACTTTTGCTGCTACGGTTACTACTCATCTAAATCCTCCTTCGTAAAAAATAAAGTATCCAAAAGCAATCCATCCGATGTACTTTTACATCATTTACTTATTTGTTATCCTAATAGCGTATATTTAAACCAATTAACACTCTGGGGGGATAATAATGTTCTTTGCACCTTTATTCGAGAATGACGTACCAATGAATTCCTTCCGTCCTTAAGTGAAGAAGGAATTTTGATTACTTTCCTTCTTATTTAAGGACATACGTAAGAATATGACCTTAAATAGCGGAGGGATAAAATTGAACAAAACATTATTAGGTTCTTTCTATTTAGCTTTGGCTTCCAGCATATGGGGAGGCATGTACGTTGTAGTAAAAGTAGTTGTTGCTGTAGTACCGCCATTGGAGCTTGTATGGATTAGATATCTGATTGCAATTGTTGCATTAGTTTCCATTGGGTTGATAACACGTCAAAAGTGGAGCATCGATAGAAAGCACATCTGGATCCTCATACTAATAGGTGTGATTGGATATGCAATTTCTATCGTTACGCAGGAAACAGGTACATTGCTTTCTACCGCGCAAATGGGTGCTATGATTACTTCTTCCACGCCAGCGTTCATGGTCATCTTCGCTCGTTTGATTCTTAAAGAACAACTGACTAAAAAGCAAGGAATTTCAGTAATATCAGCAACAATTGGTGTACTCCTGATTATAGGTGTAGGAAACTTGGATTTTAATAGTAAACTAGGCGGCATTTCACTTTTGATTGCTGCTTTAACGTGGGCACTTATGTCTGTGCTTATAAAACTATTGCCAGACAGCTATTCTCAAATAGCAGTGACAACGTACGCCAGTGTGGTAGCTGTTATTATTTTGACCCCGTTCGTTCTCCCTAGATTGAATGAGTTAAATATTGCTGGACTCTCTCATCCTACAATATGGGGCGGTTTATTATATTTAGGGATTATCTCAACTGCAGGGGCTTTTTACCTTTGGAGTAGAGGACTGCAGCTTCTCAATGCATCTGGGGGAGGGTTATTCTTTTTCTTCCAACCGATGGTTGGTGCTTTTCTGGGATGGCTGTTACTTGGGGAAAGTATAGGAATAACATTTTGGATTGGATCAGCACTTATTCTGGCTGGAGTTTTGTTAGTCATTACTGAAAAAAAGGTAATATTGTAATTTTACTGCTATCGATCTATAATCGATAGCAGTTTTTTTTAGCTCGATCGTTCTAAAATTTGGGAAGTATCACTGTTTCTAAAAAGTTAGTTATGGAGTGGGCTATGAACTTAAGAGATTCATCATTTAAAATGACTGCTTTAAAATATCGGAGGGGTTTTAACTATTCATAAATTCAACTACTAGTGTCATTTATAACAGTTAAGAAAGAATGTCTATTCCCTTACGGCTAGGATAGTTACTGCTATTTGGACTCACTAGCCTATAAAATCTAACCTAAATATAAAGAAATCCTTTGTTATTTTGGTGGTATAATTTGGATGGTGGGGGGATAGGCGAATGGATAGAGAAGTTTTGAAACAAAAGCTTTCACAACTTACAGAAAGTGAGAAGGGTGGCTCCGCAAGTGTTATTGAGGAGCTGTTATCCTATATGCTGCCGCATATCGGTGACCACGATCCAGTCTTACGGGACAAGTTGATTTATGGATTGGCTAATAATTGGATAACGGAAGGATTGGTTTCTCCTAAGATGATGAAAGACGTCTTGGAAGAGCTCCTAACGGATCAGTATCTTTTTAAAGATGAGAAATATACAAGAAGCTTTGCGACATTGTGGATTGCAGCCCTGCTATATCAGCACAGAAAAGAAGCTTTTTTGTCTACGGCTGAAATAGAACAGGCCTTTCAAGCGCTCCTCCTCTATATCCGGCAAGAGACTGTTGGAGAGGGCTATGGTGAAACTTATGGATGGGCACATACTTTGGCGCATGCAGCCGATGCGTTGAACGAGCTGATCCTCCTAACTGAACTGACTAATAATCAGCGCCTGCAGCTTGTAAATGAGATAATCAACAAAATGGCTTTTCCTTATTACGTTTTGTCACATGAAGAAGACGAACGAATGACGATAGCGGTTCATTCCGCTTTGAGAAAAGGACTGGCTCCAGATATGATCGGATCCATGGTGAAGGAAAAGGCATTGGATGTAATTGCACTTTGGCCTGATGTAAAGGAAGCGAATCTGCGTATGCGCTCGAATTTCAAGCAGTTCATCCGCAGCATGTATTTTTGCTTCGCTGACTATTCGGCCTTGCATGCAACCTTATATGAGTGCGAACAGTTATTTTCTGGAATTTATCATCAAAAGCCTTCTTGTTGATTGTTGTTGAGGTACTTTTGTTATATGATATTCCGGAAAGTCTGTTTTAAAGAATCTATGATAAAGAGTGATGAAAATGGAACAACATTTGACATATACAATGCCTCCGGAATGGGAGAAGCATGAGCGTACACTGATCAGCTGGCCGGTTAAGGATTCCATGGTTTATCCGGAGGACTGGGAAGCTGTTTGTAATGGCTATGCAGAACTGATCCTGGCTATAGCTGAATTCGAACCGGTTACTATATTGGTGAACAAAGAGGACCGTGATATAGCGGCAGCTTATGTGGGACAAGATGAGAATGTGGCATTGCTTGAAGTCTCCCATGACGATGCATGGCTGCGTGATAATGGACCGACATTCGTCCGCGATGAAGCGGGCCAACTTGCTGGTGTGAATTGGCGTTTTAATGCATGGGGAGAAAAATATTTTCCGTGGGATCTTGATGATGCTGTAGCCCCTGCAGTCTTGAGCCACCTGGGTATCAAGCAATTGGATGCCCCATTAGTGTTAGAAGGCGGATCCATTCATGTTGATGGGGAAGGGACGCTGATCACTACCGAGGAATGTCTGTTAAACCCGAACCGTAATCCGGATCTGTCTAAGGAAGACATCGAAGCTTATCTCCGTCAATATCTTGGCATTGAAAAAGTGATATGGCTAAAACGCGGAGTCGCTGGAGATGAAACGGACGGACACGTCGATAATATCGCTTGCTTCGCAGCACCTGGCAAGCTGTTGCTGCAGGTTACAGATGACCCTGAGGATGAAAATTTTGAGATCACACAGGAGAATCTGCGGATTCTTGATGAGTCGAAGGACGCCAAAGGCCGTCAAATCGAAGTGATTGCAGTCCAGCAGCCGCCGAAAATAACTTGGAATGACACGCGTTTGACGTTGAGCTACATCAATTTCTATTTCGTCAATGGCGGTCTTATCCTTCCTGTGTTCGGCAATACCGCAGCAGGAACAGATGAGCGGGCGATCAAGCTGCTGCAGGAGCAGTTCCCGGATCGTCGAATCCGTACGATTGATGGACTGGCTATCATCAAAGAGGGCGGAAATGTGCATTGTACGACACAGCAAATGCCCGCAATGAAGGAGTGAAGTAATTGAGGAAGGTAACAGTAGCAGCTACACAGATGGCTAGTTCTGGTGGGGTGGAAGAGAATATTGCTAATGCTGAAAAGCTCGTCCGCCAAGCAGCTGCCCAAGGAGCAAATATCATTTTACTCCAGGAATTATTTGAGACACCTTACTTTTGCCAAAAGGAAAAGCCTGCGTACTACGCGTATGCAACAGAGCTGGATCAGAACAAAGCAGTGCAGCATTTTAAACAAGTGGCAAAAGAGCTTGGCGTAGTGCTGCCGATCAGCTTTTATGAGAAAAAGAATAATGCGAACTATAATACAGTCGCTATGATAGATGCAGACGGATCCGTGCTTGGCATCTACCGGAAAACGCACATCCCTGATGGACCTGGCTATGAAGAGAAATACTATTTCTCTCCTGGCGACACAGGGTTCAAGGTGTGGAATACAAAATTCGGAAAGATCGGCGTAGGCATATGCTGGGATCAGTGGTTCCCGGAAGCAGCGCGCAGTATGGCGCTTCAAGGAGCTGAAATCCTGCTGTATCCAACAGCGATCGGTTCAGAGCCGGAGGATGCAAGCATTGATTCAAAGGATCATTGGCAAATGTGCATGCGAGGACATGCAGCATCCAATCTGATGCCTGTTTTGGCATCGAATCGGATTGGTGTGGAAACCGATGATGATTCCTCCATCACGTTCTACGGTTCTTCGTTCATTGCCGGACCGCAAGGCAATTTGCTGGCGGAAGCAGGACGTACAGAAGAAGAAATCCTGACAGCCACCTTCGATCTGGATGAACTCGCGATGCAGCGTGTGGAATGGGGGCTCTTCCGTGACCGCCGTCCGTCGATGTATCGGAATATCCTGAGCTCCGATGGTTCTACGACTGTGTGAAGCTTGAGACTTGTAAAATGCACCCTGCAGTGAACTCGTTAAGAGTTTGCCTGCAGGGTGCATTTGTATATGGATAGATCCTTTTTACAGCCCCATCACGTAAATCAAACAGTACCCAGTTCCTGCCAAGAAAATTGATCCCAGGAAGGCAGCATAGAAGACATGGAACCCCAATTTTTTGAAAACGGTCAGTTCCACATTCAATCCTAATCCCGCCATAGCCATTCCGAGAAGCAGATACGAGAATGTCACAAGATTCTCCACTATATTTACCGGTATGATTCCTGCTGTATTCACGGCACTCATGAAAAGAAAACCGAAGATGAACCAAGGTATAGGCAGCTTTTTAAAGGAGAAACTTTTCTTCTCTTCCTCCTTCCGGTCCAACCTTTGAGCAGTTATACCGATCAGAAGTGCAACTGGAACGAGAAGTGCTACCCTTGTCAGCTTAACGACAATAGCAATATCCTCGGATTCTGTACCTCCTGCGGAAGATGCAGCTATTGCATGAGCAATCTCATGCAGTGTACCGCCAGCAAAAATGCCATATTCATAAGGGCTTAGGGGTAAGAATGGAAATAAAAATGTATAAATCAGCGTGAACAGCGTACCAAGCACAGCGATAACAGCCACGCTTACTGCTGTAATACTTTCTTTTGCTTTGAGGAGCGGGGCTATTGCAACAATTGCTGCTGCTCCGCAAATTGCTGTTCCGCAAGCCGTCAATAAGCTTAGCGTTTTATCTACCTTACATAATCTTGACAATGCGTAAACAACGGCCAGTGCAATACTTAATAAGATCCCGGCAAACAAGAAAGTCCTCCATCCGGCATGATATATATCTGCCACATTCAGTCTTAACCCCAATAGGATGATCCCCACTCGTAAGAGTTTTTTACTGGAAAACTCGATTCCTATCCTATACTGTGGCTTAATCTTGCATGTATGACTCCATACGATGCCAATCAATATTGCAATAACCAGCTGCCCCACTATATCCAAATACGGCAATTTGGCCAGCAGTGCGGCTAGTATGGCAATAATGAGGGTGATGAATAGTCCTTTCGCGTAAGAATCTTGTCTTTGGCGCATGTGATCCCTCCTGTCATAAGTAAAGTATGGCACCTGGCTTTCTATTTGTGAAATTGATATATATAATCATACTTATTACAGTTATTAATAAGTGAGGTCTTGTCGATGCATATGGATGAGCTTGAAACGTTTCTAACTTTAGCACGGGAAAAGAATTTCACGAGGACAGCAGCGATAAGGGGGCTATCGCAGCCTACGGTGACAGTCCATATAAAGAATTTAGAAAATGAATTTTCTACCGCTCTCATCACACGGACGACCAAGCATGTACAGCTTACGACCGAGGGGGAACTTTTCTATGACCATGCATTACAGATGATGACTTTGTATAAGAACATCAAAGAGACATTATACGAACAGAAAAATCATGTTTCCGGTCTGCTCAGGATAGGCGCCAGCTATACAATAGGCGAGTACTTGCTGCCTAAGGTCCTTGCACATCTTCATGCAGTGTATGAACATTTGGAGTTCCAGCTGACCATCGGTAATTCAGATTCGGTAATAGAAGCAGTCCGGCGTTTTGAGGTGGATATTGGTTTGGTGGAGGGGGAGATTCATTCCAGGGAAGTGCTTCAGGAATCCTTCCAGGAGGATCAGCTTGTGATTGTATCTTCCTCTGCAAAGCCGATTCGGACAGTGGAGGAACTCAGCGAGCAGGTATGGATCATTCGCGAGGAAGGGTCAGGTACAAGACAAGCATTCGACCATTTTGTATCGGAAAAAGGCCTTCGGATCAAATCCAGATTTATTTTTTCTTCTACACAAGCAATCAAGAATGCAGTAAGCAGCGGAATGGGAATTGCTTTACTATCAGAAGCTGCAATTCAAGAAGAACTTCGTTATGGGACACTGCAGGTCGTTTCGATCAATGGATTTCAAGAAAAGAGATCTTTTTCATATGTCATTGCGAAAAAGAAACAGATTACAAAAAATATGGAATTATTTTTAGACGGTTTGCTATCATGATGATGGATTTGATTAGAGTATGCCTGCTGCATGGCTGCCGGGTAGTGTGTGCCAGTGGGGCCACGAGGTATGGTCCTTGTTTGTCCCATAGGTCATCTTTAACTGATTTTTTTTTTGTTTCATCTCAATCTGAAGTCCTTTTATGGCTGTGTCACCAAAAGCATTGCGGTGTACATAGTCCAACACCAATCCAATCATACATATCCGATGCTCCTTTAACGGTGAAATGGCCCAAAAAAGGGGAAGACAATGAACATACAGCCACATCCCAAGAAGTCGGCAATCTCCCTGCGGGGCATGAAACATAGATGAAAACCGGTGAATATATGAAAGCGTGATATACATACAAAAAACGGCCCTGTGAGGGCCATTTTTCAATCTTTGAGTAAATGATTTTCGTCCAGGAAGTCCTTGGCTACACGTTCCACACTCTTTTGCTCTATATCTACCTGGTAGTTCAATTCACGCAAGGAGTCTTCTGTCAGTGCATTTTGGAGAGGCTCCAATATTTCGGTTATTTCTGGATAATCGTCCAAAGTTTCTTGATTGATGGTGGCAGCATAATTGTAAGAAGGGAAAAACTGCTGATCATCTTCCAATATTTTCAAATCCATGGAATTAATCTGTGGATCAGTTACAAAGGCTTGGGTGACATCAATTTCATCATTTCCCAATGCTGTGTAATAAAGACCGATTTCCATTTCACGGATATTGGAATCAGGAACTTGGAATCCATAGTATTCCTCCAGGCCAGGCATGCCATCTCTGCGATTAGCGAATTCCGTTTCCATTCCGAAACGGAGATCATCTGGATTTTCTTTCACATAAGCTGCCAAATCACTTAACGACGCAATACCTAACTCATCTGCTTTATCACGTTCCATCACCAATGCGTAAGTATTGTTGGCGTCAGTCAAGTTAGTCCACGCAATGCCGTTCTTCTTATCCAATTCCTGAACCTTTTGCATTGCCTTATCTTTATCGGCGATCGGCTCTTGATCCAAATAGGTGACAAGTGCTGTACCAACATATTCCCATGACATATCAACTTGGCGGGTTTCGATTGCTTGACGCATGGCGGAGGAGCCTAAATTTTGTATTTCTTCAACATTATAACCGTTATCCTCCAATATGAAGGTCGTCATTTTGGCTATTACCAGCTGCTCAGTGAAAGTTTTTGCCCCGACAGTGATGCTCTTTCCGCCAGGGCCGCATGAGCTTAGTACGACCAGCAAAGCCGCTGATAAGGCGAATAGGGTTAATCGTTTTCTCATGGATCGACGTATCCTTTCTTTACGAATTTTTTGCTTTTCTGGCAAGTCGGAGTCCTTTTGGCACTAAGGCAAACTGCAGCCATTTGAAGAGATAGTCAATCACGATGGCAAGCAGCGTGACCGGAACGGCTCCAGACATCAAGAAAGCATTATCGAAGAGACGGATACCAGTGAAAATCCATACACCCAGACCGCCGGCACCGATTAGATAAGCAAGTGCAGCAGTTCCGATATTGATGACCAATGCTGTCCGCACTCCTGCGATAATCGAGGTGAGCGCATTCGGCAGCTCGATTTTCCAAAGGATTTGCGTATTTGTCAGTCCCATGCCTTTGGCTGCATCAATCATGTTGTCATCGACGGAATCAAGGCCAGCAATCGTATTTTGCAAGATAGGCAAAAGGGAATAGACGAATAAGGCAACGACTGCTGCGCTGATTCCAATACCCAAAAAACCCATGGCAAGTGCAAGCACAGCTAAGCTCGGAATCGTCTGCCCGAGATTCGCGATGCCTACGATCAGCCATTCCGATTTGCGGAACTTGGGCCGAGTAACGAAAATGCCTAGTGGTACTGCAAGCAGCACAGCAGCCGCTCCCGAAAGGAGTACTATCGTAATATGCTCACCGAGCAAGCGTAGGAAAGTATCCGGCTGTTCCCAGATTTTGCTGAACATATTATTGGCGATTGCCCAAACAAAGAAGGCTATGAGCAGCCCCCAGAAGATAAGCTTGATAATCAAGGCGATGGTTTTGTTTGTCCTATCCATGATTACCGCCTCCTCAGACGCTCTCCCTGATCTCACGGTGCAGGAACTGCTCGATCAAGTCCAAAGTAATACTTCCTTTGCGCAAACCATCGTCGTTCTCTACGATCAGCTGATCCGCTTCTTGGTTCAAGATCTTCGAGATAGCAACTCTTAAGGAAAGATTTTCGTTAATATTCTGAGAGTCCGTAGAGTCCAGGACAGGTTTCAATGTCAGCGCATCGGCAAGGTCTTTCACTGTATATAGACTCATGCTTTTCAGCACACGGTCCTGGCCGACGAACTCTGCAACAAAGCTGTTGGATGGTTTGTTCAGCATCGTGGCGGGTTCGGCATATTGCATCATCTTGCCGCCTTTGAGCAGGGCGATTTTATCTGCCATCTTGACTGCTTCGTCAATGTCATGGCTCACAAAGAGAATCGTTTTCTTAAGTTCTTTCTGAATTTGCAGGAATTCCTCCTGCAGGTGCGTACGGATGATCGGATCCAGTGCGCCGAATGGCTCATCCATCAGCATGACCGGCGGATCTGCTGCCAAGGCACGAGCTACGCCGACACGCTGCTGCTGGCCCCCGGAAAGCTCATGCGGATATCGTTTCCGGAATTCATCTGGATTCAGACCAACGAGTTCCATCAGCATATTGAAGCGATCACGCATTTTTTTTCTGTCCCAGCCGATCAGGTCAGGTACAATCATTGCATTGTCTTCGATATTCATATTGGGAAATAGTCCGTTGGATTGGATGACATACCCGATATTGCGTCGCATTTCTATTTTGTTGGAATGCCGCACGCTTTTGCCGTTGAGCATGATATCGCCATCTGTGATGCTCTCCAGCTGATTCACCATCCGGAGCAAGGTCGTTTTTCCGCAGCCGGAAGGACCGAGCATGATGACCAGTTCACCATCTTCGACTGTAAAATTCATATTTTCGATCGCTTTTACATTGCCGTTGTATACCTTTGTTACATCGTTGAAATGAATCATAATGTCACCCTTATTATTTTTTAACACCCTTGGGCGTAAATAGATTTTCGATTAAGCGCAGGAACAGATCAGCGATCAGTGCCAAAATTGCAACCGAGATAGCACCTGCCAATATCATAGTGTTATTGGTACGTAATATTCCTTGATAAATGATGCCTCCAAGACCGCCTGCACCAATTAGCGTGGCGATGGCGCCGACACCGATATTCAAAACAGTGGCAGTACGGATTCCGGCCATGATCAGCGGCATGGCATTTGGAAGTTCGACTTTGAAAAGACGCTGAAAAGTTGTCAGACCAATACCATTGGCAGCATCCCGTATATCGGGATCGACATTGCTGATCGCTGTGTACGTATTCCGGATGATTGGCAGCTGTGAATAAAGCACAAGTGCGATGACAGCCGGTAATGTACCGATTCCTTCGTTTATAAGTGAAAGAACTGGAATCATGATTCCAAATAAAGCGAGGCTTGGAATAGTCATCATGATAGAAGCAATTTGGAGGATGGTGGAGGCTGCGTATCTATTGACGGAGCAATAGATACCTAATGGGACGCCAATCACGATGGCAATGATGATTGCTGAACCGACAAGTTTGATATGATCCCATGTGTATCCAAGTATAAATGTAAAATTCGTGGTAAAATAATCAATCAAATCTGTAATGGGAGGGCACCTCCTGAATTTGTCACGCAAAAGTTCCTGTTAGACTTTTGCTACCTATTGTTATACCCAGATAAACCAACATCCTAACACGAAAAAGTAACCATTACAAAGATAGGATTAACTTATAACACTAAGTATGGTGGAGGAAACATGAGGAAAATTGTATTCACAGATGCAGAGCCCAAGAAATGAACGAATTTCCTTCTAGACAGAATCGGCTTAAAAGGTACTGATAAAAATTATGCCAAAAAGAAAATTTGGAATTTGGATGGAGACCTTGAATTATTTTATATGAATGAATATAATTCTCTTTCGAATTGAAAATGATCTGCATGTTTTAAGCAGGAAAGGAATTAACAGTTTATGAAAAATTTCACTTATCAAAATCCCACTAAATTGATCTTTGGAGAAGATCAGCTCAGTGCTCTGCCGGAAGAGCTGAAAGACTATGGAAAGAACGTCTTACTTGTCTATGGCGGCGGGAGTATTAAGAAAAGCGGGCTATACAATAAAGTATTGAGCATGTTGGGTGAGGCAGGAGCCAAGGTGTCTGAACTAGCGGGTGTAGAACCGAACCCTCGTTTGACAACAGTTAAAAAAGGAATTGAGATTTGCCGAAGGGATAGGATAGATTTCCTGCTTGCAGTTGGCGGAGGCAGCGTGATTGATTGTACGAAAGCAATTGCTGCCGGTGCCGAATATGCTGGTGACGTATGGGATATCATCAGTAAAAAAGTGATAGCAACTAAAGCACTTCCATTTGGTACTGTGTTGACACTTGCAGCTACTGGTTCTGAGATGAATCCGGATTCTGTAATTACAAATTGGGAAACAAACGAAAAGTATGTATGGGGAAGTACAGTTACACATCCGAAGTTTTCTATTTTAGATCCAGTAAATACATTTTCTGTCCCGCGCGACCAGACAGTATATGGAATGGTCGATATGATGAGTCATGTATTCGAACAATATTTCCATAATGTAAAAAATACAAAGCTTCAAGATCGCATGTGTCATTCTGTGCTGCAAACAGTTATCGAAACTGCGCCAAAACTGCTTGAAAACCTGGAAAGCTATGAGCATCGTGAAACAATCTTGTATTCTGGAACTATGGCATTAAATGGAACACTTCAAATGGGATACTTTGGAGATTGGGCTTCTCATACTATTGAGCACGCTGTTTCAGCTGTTTATGATATACCGCATGCAGGCGGTTTAGCAATTTTGTTTCCAAACTGGATGAGACATACAGCTGATCAGGACATAGAGCGTATGAAACGACTAATGACAAGTATGTTTAAAATAGATACGGAGGGAAAAAGTGATAAAGAAATCGTTTTTGAAGGAATCGATATGTTAAGTGCATTTTGGTCTAGTCTAGGCGCGCCTTCTCGATTGGCAGACTACAATATTGGATCAGAACGGTTGGAAGAGATTGCTGAAATTGCGGTTCGTGAAATGCAGCATGGCGGATTTGGGAACTATAAAAAACTTACAAAAGAAGACGTTCTTTCCATTTTACTGGCATCATTATAAAACGGTGGAAGAGAACGAGTGCTATTGCAGACATAGATACAAGTATAAGCACCTTCAAAGCTGTTTTCAGAAAGGGCATTTGGAGGTGTCTTTTTAAATGATGGGTTCTATAAATCATGGTTATAAGCAATGGATGCTCTTTCGTTAATATTTATTATTCAATTTCTGTTTCCCTGCTTAAATGGCTGAAAATTTAATAATATTACAAAAAATATATTTACTTCTCCCCAAAAATGGTGGTAGTATATCTAAATACTAATATGTACTCATTAAATAAGTACTAGTGTAGAAGGAGTCACGCCCTTATACAAACAAAGAGAGAATGCAAAACAAAATAGTCAGAATAAAACAACTATTTTGTGGAGAGGGAGCGAGAAGAATGAAAGAATATTTTATCGAGCGAATGTACAAAGCATCACAAGGAATGGCAAATGCAGTCCTCGTGACCCTCGGTATTGGTTTATTGATGGAGACCTTTGGTGAATTTTTGAACTGGCCTACAATGGTTGCTGTCGGTACAGTCGCAAAAGCATTATTAGCACCAGCTTTAGGAGCGGGCATCGCTGTTCAGTTGGGTGGAAATACATTGGTCGTTTTCAGTGCAATGATCAGTGCTACGGTAGGCGGCGCTGCAATGACTGTCGGCGATGACGGCTTATTGACATCGATGGTATCCGGGCAGCCGATCAGTGCTGTTCTTGCAGCGGTAGTCGCTACCTTTGTAGGAAAGCGGGTAGCAGGTAAAACACCACTCGATATGATGGCCATTCCGTTTGCGGCAGTATTTGTCGGGGGGATCGCTGGTGCGGGGCTTGCAGCAGTAACGACGCCGTTATTGACATGGATGAGCGGACAGATTGCCAACTCTGTAACTGGTTCTCCGCTGCTTGCATCAATCGTCATTTCGTTAGTATGGAGCATTCTGTTGATGACGCCAGCATCTTCTGCGGCATTAGCAATCGCACTGCAGCTGGATCCGGTATCCAGTGCTGCAGCATTGATCGGCTGTACTGCCCAATTTGTCGGATTCACGTTCATGAGTATCCGCCAAAACGATCTAGGTGGTTTCCTTGCACAGTTTGTCATTACACCGAAAGTACAATTTCCTAACTTGATCAAGAACCCTGCACTTGTCATCCCGCCATTTGTCGCTGCAGTCGTATGTGCGCCGATAGCGACAGTTTTACTCGGGTTTACGACCTCCTATGAATTGGCAGGATTGGGCTTGAATTCATTCATCGCACCACTTAATATTTTGGCAAGCCAAGGCATGGAGGCTTTCTTGATCTATTTGGCAACAGGCGTCATTCTGCCACTGATCATCTCCCTTGGACTTTATCATGTAATCAAATCAATTGGATGGGCAAAGGTCGGGGACCTGCGCATGGAAATCCAATAATCAGAGCCGCAGCTTCATAGCTGCGGTTTTTTCATGCAGATTTAAATACTATTGTTATACTGAAGGGAGATATAAGAAATAAGAAAGAAGGACAGTCTTCATGAATCATCTGAATCGTGTACTCGCGCGATATATGCCTTTTTTGACTCCGCTCAGCGTAGTGGCAGGTATTCTCTTCGCTGATTTTCTGCATCATGGAGAATCACTGGTTCCTTGGATATTTGCAATCATGACATTTGCCGGAAGCTTGTCTGCTAATTTCAGCAGCCTGCTGCATGCAGTAAAAAAACCTGGACCGATGCTGCTTGCCTTTGCTGTTCTCCATTTCATCATGCCTTTGTTTGCTTTTGGCCTCGGTCACCTTTTCTTTCCTGGAGATTTGTACACAATCACAGGCTTTGTGCTGTTGACAGCCATACCTACGGGCATCACCGCATTCGTTTGGGTTGCAATGGAGGATGGGGATATCGGTCTTACTTTATCGACCATCCTGGTTGGGACCTTGATTTCACCTATGTTAGTACCGCTGGTTTTGCATGTCCTTGTTGGCGGCGATGTGCAGCTTGAAGTACTACCGATGATGCAGGGCTTACTATGGATGATTGTCATTCCTTCCATCGCAGGCATGTTTGTCAATCAACTTGCTAGCAAGCGTTTCACAAGCACATTAAGTACAAATTTGGCCCCATTCTCAAAAATGGGCCTTATAGCTGTCGTGTCCATTAATGCCTCTGTAGTGGCCCCTCAACTAAAAGGCATGGATCTGACTGTCATGGGAATTGTGTTACTCGTTTTCTGTTTGTCTGCTGGCGGTTATTTGTTGAGCTGGATTCTCGGGAAGTTATTTCGTTATGGGAGGAAGGAAATTGTCAGCGTTACCTTCATAGGGGGGATGCGGAATATCAGTGCAGGCGTGGTGCTTGCCGTGAGCTTTTTTCCGCCCCCTGTTGCCATACCAGTCGTGATAGGAATGCTATTCCAGCAGTTGTTGGCCGCGGTTTTTTCCAAGCTTCTGAAGAAATATGAACATCAGCAAGCTGCTGCTTAAAAGAAAACCGTCTCTGCGGTTTTCTTTTTTTATATCTGGATGCTTTAGCCACGTTTACTATTTAAATTTTAAGGTAATGGCTCTACATATATAGAAAGGGAGATGCTTATGTGGGAAGCGATTCTTTGGGGAGCCGTTGCGGGTTCTGCTAGTTTGATTGGTGCTGCTTTACTTATGCTTGTCCCGGTGAAAAAACGAATCATCGGGTTTATCATGGCTCTGGGAACAGGAGCTCTGATTGGTTCCACCTCTTATGAACTATTGGAGGAAGCGTATGAAATAAGTGGTGGCTTGCAAGAAGAGGCGATCGGTTTTCTTGGAGGAGCTATTATTTTCACTATACTGGATATTGTCATTTCACGCAGCGGCGGGAAAAATCGTAAGCGGACTCGTTTGCATGAGACGCATAACAAAGAGGAGAAGGGTTCAGGATTGGCGATTTTTGCAGGAACCGTGATGGATGCCATTCCTGAATCGGCAATGATCGGTCTGAGCTTGGCAAGCGGGGGAGGTGCAAGTACAGCATTGATTGTTTCGATTTTCATCAGTAACTTTCCAGAAGGTCTCTCCAGCACTTCCGGTATGCAAAGCAGCGGTTATTCGCGAAAACGAATCTTTTTCATGTGGTTGGCCGTAATGCTAATATCAGCACTTAGCGCACTGGTTGGAGCCGTTTTGCTGCAGGATACTAGCGCCAGTACGAGAGCGATCCTTAATTCATTTGCAGGAGGAGCGATCATTGCAATGGTTGCATCCACGATGGCACCAGAGGCATACGAAGAGGGAGGACCAGTTGTAGGAATTGTGACAGCACTGGGGATGTTTGTAGCCTTTTCTCTGGCTCATGTTTAAGGAGTGTTTATGAGGGGGATATAAAAGCGAAAGAATGGAGGCGTTTCAATTTGAAAAATCTTGTTCGGAAAGCGATTAAGTATGGACCTATCGTCTATCCAATCGTTAAAAAGATAATCAATAAAAGGAAAGCCAAACGTTCCGGAAGGACTTCGTATTAAAAAACGTGAGAGCAAATGCTCTCACGTTTTTCCGTTATCTGCTTCGGCTGCCTTTTTCGAGTACGGTATCCACTTCAGCTGCAGCTTTATCCAGCGCAGCTTTCGGATCTTCGCCTTGGTATAGACTCTCCATGCCTGTTACGATCTGCTGACGTGCTTCAGGGAAGATGGAAATCAAAGCTCCTTGCGTGGCTGTGCTCGGAATCGTGTCATGAAGCTGGTCGACAGTCACTTTCAGTTGTGGATACTTCTCCCACTCTTTCTTGACGATATCTTCTTCATAAGCAGCTGGATTGATAGCGAAGTAACCAGATTCTACATGCCATTTAGCCTGCACTTCCGCTGTGGATAGATATTTCATGAAGTCCCAAGCAGCTTGCTGCTGATTTTCATCAATATCCTTTGCCATCCAGAGGGAAGCACCGCCAATTATGACACCTTGCGGATCGACATCGTCAGGGTGGGGCAGATATGCAACACCAACTTCGAAATCAGCATTATCAACAAGCCCTTTGACACCTGCAGAAGAATCAAGCATCATAGCCATCGTGCCGGTCTGGAAGGAGGCACGCATATCATCCCAGTTCTGACCACTATTATAGTATGTTCCGGCTTCATACATCTCGCTGATCAATTCAAAAACCTTCTGACCTTTTTCATCATTGAATGCAGCTTTCGTTGCGTTCCCTTCGCGTCCATTTTCATTATTGACGTACATACCGCCTTGCGTTGCAAGCAATTCCTCGAAGAACCACCCATAGTTTAAAATGGAAAGACCATATTGCGTTGTTTTATCGCCTTCTTTGACGGTCAATTTTTCAGCAGCTTCCTTCAATTCGCTGTATGTGCGAGGCGCTTTCTCCGGATCCAGGCCTGCTTCCTTGAACGCATCTTTATTGTAGACAAGGACAGGAGTGGAGGAGTTGAAAGGCATGGAATACTGCTCGCCATCGACTTGATAATAAGAAGAAATATTTTCTTCCCATTGGGAGGTATCATAGTTTTCTTCATCGATGAACTTCTGGACAGGCTGGATATTTCCGCTGTCGATCATTTGTTTCGTACCAGCTTCGAAAATCTGAGTGACCGCCGGAGCATCAGCTGTACCGGCAACAGTTTTCAACTTCGTCAGTGACTCCTCATAAGAGCCTTGGTAGACAGGTTTAACTGTATACTTCTCCTGTGAGCTATTGTATTCATCCACGATTTCATTGACACTTGCTTCCAATTCTCCGCCCATGGCATGCCAGAAGATGATTTCTGTCTTGCCATCCTCCGTCGTACCGCTTGCGGAATCAGTACCAGAACAAGCAGCGAGGAATAGTACAAATAAAACAGATAAACCAGCTAATAGTCTTTTCATCATACAACCTCTTTCGTTTTTATTTGATTGCACCTTGCGTCAGACCTTTTTGCAGTTTTTTCTGTCCGGCGAACAACAGCAGCAGAGTAGGAAGGATCACGATGACAACGCCAGCCATCACTATCCCCCAATCAGAGGCAATTTCCTGTGTCTGCAGCTGTTTAAGGCCGATTTGGACAGTTCTTGCTGATTCTGTATTTGTGACTAAGAGCGGCCAGAGATACATGTTCCAGTTTGTGAGAAAGCTGTAAATACCTAATGTGATCAAGCTGGACCTACTGACCGGCAGGATGACATTCCAGAAAAAACGGAACCTGGAGATTCCGGCAACTTGGGAAGCCTCATATAGTTCCTTTGGGATTGTCTTAAAATGCTGTCGCAATAGGAAGGTTCCGAATGCCAAAGCAAAGAAAGGAACCGTCAAACCGATATAGCTGTTGGTCCATCCAAGATTTTGTACGGTCATGAAATTCGGTACCATTGTCGCCTCCCATGGAATCATCATCGTAGAGATGAACAGGAAGAACAGAAAGTCCCGGCCTTTGAATTTCATGAAAACAAAAGCGAATGCTGCCAAGCTGCTTACGAGGAGCTGTCCAACCATGACAATGGCTGAAGTGACAAAACTGTTGATCAGGTAGGTGAGCAATGGTACCTTTTGGAACACTTCCGCGTAGTTATCCAGTGACAGGCTGCTAGGGAGCAGCTGACCGCCCAATACTTCCCCGCCTTCCATAAAGGAAATGCTGAAAGCGTAGAAAATCGGAAACATCATGACAGCTGCGCAGACGACAAGGACGGTATACAGACTGATGCGTTTTGCAAGGATCATTGATAGTGTACCTTCCTTTCGCCCAGTTTGAATTGCAGTATTGTCAGCAGCAGGACGCAGAAGAACAGGATGACTGCCTGCGCACTCGCTGCACCGACATCATTGTTGATGAATGCATCCTTATAGATTGAATAGACAACAACATTCGTTGATTCCACTGGTCCGCCCTTGGTTAGGATATCGATTTGCCCGAACGTCTGAAATGCATTGATGAGTGATACCGTCACAATGAAAAACAGCGTCGGTGATAGCATCGGCAGTGTAATCCGGCGGAGCTGATAAAAATAGCTTACACCAGCGACTTTTGCATTCTCATAGAGATGTGTGTCGATGTTCTGTAAACCGCCAAGTATGATCAGATAAGCGAATCCTGTATTCATCCAGATTGTCGATAAGGACACAGCCAGCAAAGCATAATCCGGGTCCTGGAGCCACTGGATCGCGGGAAATCCAAGCAACTCGGCAACCCTGCTGAATACACCGATGGACGGATTGTACATGAACATCCAAATGACGCTGGATGCTGCAACGCTCATTCCCATCGTCGAGGAAAAAAGTGTCCGGAAGATGCCGATGCCTCTCACCTTTTCATTGGTTAGCAATGCCAGGAACAGCGCCAGCAGAACTCCGGCAGGTACGGTGTACAGGACGAAAAGGATGGTTGCTTTGACGCTGCTTTTGAAACTGTCGGAGCCAAGGATATACTGATAATTCTCTAGACCGACAAATTCAAATGGGCCCATCTGGTCTGCCAGGAAGAAACTCAAATACATGCTTCGGAACATCGGGTAGAAAACGAATACACCGAAAAGGATGATGGATGGGAGCAGATAAAGCCAGCCTTCCAGGAAGGCGAAAGGGCTCCGTTTGGGACGACTTTCATGAGAAGGAACAGGCTGCAAGTCCCGTGCTTCGTTCATCTGAGCACCTCTCGTGCGGCTTGCTTCGGCTGACCATCATTAGCTGCCCAAAGAATCCGGCCATTGTCCTTGGAAAATAGATGGATAGCGTCCAAGTCAAAGCGGATAGGAATCCGGTCTCCGACTGAAAACTGCCATTGTCCATTCCATCTGGCGATCCATTGTTCCTTGGTGTTATCCAGCGTGAATGTTATGAGTGTTTCTGTGCCGAGTATCTCGGTATTGACGATCTCCGCTACAGCATCTGCTTGTTCCGGGGCAGAAAACAGAATGTTCTCCGGCCGTATTCCAATTTGGACAGGTTTGTTCGCGGTCTTTAGATTGCCTTTCATTGGATTCGACAAGATGCAGTGCGGAGATAGCTTGATCCCATTTGGTGACACATCTGCATTCATTACGTTCATGGCAGGCGAGCCGATGAATGTCGCAACGAATGTATTGGCAGGATGATTGTAGATATCGAGCGGTTTGCCGATTTGCATCGATTGCCCATCGTGGAGGATCATCATCCGGTCTGCCATCGTCATCGCTTCTGTCTGATCATGTGTGACATAAATCATCGTGATTCCCAATTTACGTTGTATCTGTCTGATTTCCGAGCGCATCCGGGTGCGTAATTTTGCATCGAGGTTGGATAAAGGCTCGTCCATCAGACAAAGAGGGGCTTGGGTCACAATGGCCCTTGCCAATGCGACCCGCTGTCGCTGTCCACCGGATAATTCCCGCGGTTTCCGTTTTAAATAATCCGACAAGCCGAGCATATCAGCCGCTTCCAGACAGCGACGTTTTTGTTCTTCACGTGAAATCTTCTTTGTATGTAAGCCGAAAGTGATATTTTGTTCCACATTCAAGTGGGGGTAGAGCGCATAATTCTGGAAAACCATCGATAAATCCCGTTTATTCGGGGGTGCATCATTCATCCGCTTGCCATTTACGAATAAGTCTCCGCCGGTAATCTGTTCCAAGCCGGCTATCATTCGTAAGATCGTGCTCTTCCCGCAGCCCGAAGGACCGACAAGGACGAAGAATTCTCCTTGCTGCAGCTGCAAATCGACTTGATTGATTACATTTTTTTTGCCATCGTATGACTTCTTCAATCCCGCCAGCTCTACATGTGTCATAATCTGCTCCTTTCTGGAAATTCCCCTATACTATAACGAGTGAAAATTGAGCTATTGTGAAGCAGGCATAAAAAAGCGTTTACACTAAGGCAGGAATCGAGCCTTGTTTTTACAAAGCTCATACAATCCCGTAATGAAAAAAGGACTTGCAGGTCATATGACCTGCAAGTCCTTTTATGCTCTGTTACTTTTTGCGCAGCCCGCGTAAGATGATGCTCAATACGAATACGACGATAATGGCACCGATCAAGGCAGGGATAATTGCCATACCAGCTATATCAGGACCAAGATCGTTGAAGATCAGTCCGCCCAGCCATGAGCCGACAATCCCGGCAATGATATTTCCGATGATGCCTCCCGGAACGTCACGTCCAAGGATCAAACCAGCGAGCCAGCCGATGATGCCGCCGACGATAAGATATAAGATGAAACTCATGATAACTACCTCCAAAAAAGTGATGTATTATTGTGTTTTGTAGTAGTAGCATTCCCGAACAATGCAGACTGCAAACATCGTCTGTATGTTTACACGTTCTTAAGATTAGTTGCATCATTCTACACAGCAGCTCAACATCCACTTAATAAAAAGTCTTTATATTGAAACTACAAGAAAATAAATGATGATCACTGTCCAAAGTTCGAAGATTACAATCGTACAAAGATTACAATCCAGATAACCCCAGGGAGATGATCCGAATGACGAATCAGTTTAGTCCATCGTACGAGTCCATAACTACTAAATCGCTTGATAGTCAGTCTGTCCACAGAAGTATCATGCCAGTTATCGCTCATCGCGGTGCTTCCGGATTCGCGCCGGAGAATACAATTGCTGCTTTCGATTTGGCTGTGGAGATGAACGCAGACTTTATCGAGTTGGATGTACAGATGACAAAGGATGGCCATCTTGTCGTGATACATGATACGTCCGTCAATCGTACGGCAGCCAATGCTCCAAAAGAGACCGTATATGTGAAGGACCTTGCCTTTGCTTCTTTGCAGGACTATGATGTTGGCGGTGGATATGATTCCGTATATGAGGGACAGCGTATCCCTCTCCTGGAGGATGTAATAAAACGGTATAAGGGAAAGACAAAGTTCCTCATCGAACTGAAATCGCCGGAACTTTATGACGGAGTGGAGGAAGCTTGCGCGGAATTACTGGAGCGGTATGAACTGGCTAATGTGCTGCATGAAGAAGTTATCCTGCAATCATTCAATTTCGGATCGGTCGCTTATCTTTCGCAGCTTCTGCCGCACGTGCCGCTTGGTGTGCTGACATCAAGAAGTGCAGATCTTACTAATCGTAAGCTTGATAAAATTGCTGCTTATGCAGATTATGTAAATACCCATTTCACTAATGTGACACTTGATGACACCTTGGTCGGCAGGATCCATTCACGCGCAATGCGTATCATGCCATGGACAGTCCGGGCGCCGGGAGAAGTTCAGCCGCTTATCCGTGCAGGTGTCGATGGTATCATCACGGATTATCCGAATTATGTGAGATGAGGAAAGGAGACCTTTATTTCAGGTCTCCTTTTGCGTGTCATCTATTCTGAACGAGTCGAAGTAGTTCGAATGCTCTATCTCCAGCAAGTGCTGCAAGATTCTCCCAGCACTCATCGCGCTTCAAGTCGAGTTCAACAATCTGTTGGGCTAAATCAAGGGCTTCCTGATCATATGCCACGTGCATGACGCTCCTTTCTGGTCTCTTATTTCACTGTTACGCTCAGTATACATATATCCAAATTACGATGCATCAAACGTGTAAGCGATGCTGACGAACTTTTTTATTGTTTGTTAGGTTTCCTAACATAACGCTGGGATGCTGGGATAATTTCGGTATAATATAAAGTAACAGCACATGGTGATGAGGTGAACAGATGAGTAATGAGCCTTCTTATAAGAACAGGAAAGTGATCACAATCGGCATTGTGAGCGAGCTGACTGGTCTGACCGAACGTAAAATTCGTTATTACGAGGAACGCAAGCTCATTTTTCCGGAACGTTCAGCGAAGGGGAATCGCAAGTACTCTTTTTCAGATGTAGAGCAATTGATCGAAATCGCCAACAAAAGGGAAGAGGGTGTGCAAACCTTCGAAATTCGCCAGCAGATGCTGAGGGACAAAAGGAAGGAAGCGGAACGAGAGAGCCGCCAGCAAATGCTGCGAGGTCAAATCAATGCCCGCTTTGGTATACAAAGAGAATAGATATGGTGTACTTATGTGTTGGGAGGCCTTGTACACAGTGGGCCGGATGTCTGTCATCCGGCTTTTTAACATTGCTTGGGAAGTTCAATACATGATTTCACTGCGTTTTGTGATTCCGCGACTGGTTCTCGATAATCTTTACCGAGGATGAATGGAAAGTGCTGCTGATCTTTGTTCATCTTTTCCGGGCTATTCGTTGTTAGGTGATGAAATGGACTGTCAATCCTTTTTGATCGCAAGTCTTTCACAAACAATCTCAATATATGATAATGGCCGTCCTATCCAGGGGGGGAGTTCGTCATTCAACTCAAGATTGACATGGAAAAGGAGCAGAATCCTGTCGTCTGCTGCAGCTTGATCAATCGTTTGTTTTAATCCAATGTAATCATGTTAACGTGAACCATACTGTCTGTGTAGCCAAACAAAATAGCTGCATTTATACGGTTCTCCCCCATCTTGCCTATAAGGCAACGAAACAATTTTTCTATAATTTTTGAAATTATATTGACAATGTTAAGATTGGAAGGTAAAGTAACAAACAGATCAACAACAAAAGTATAATGAAATTCTTATCAAGAGCGGCGGAGGAACAGGTCCTATGAAGCCCGGCAACCAGATCAGTGATCAGGTGCTAATTCCTGCAGACGGCGACTAGCCGTACTGAGAGATAAGAGAATTAGTGCATACATATACATGCGCCTCTCTTAATCCAGAGAGGCGCTTTTTTATTGTAGTTGATAACAGCGAAGAAAAAGGGGAGAGCAACATGAAAAAAATCTTAAGCTTTGGACTTATCGGATTATTAGCATTATTCTTAGCGGCATGCGGCAATGATAAATCTGCTGCCCTGGCAGATGACAAAATATTGGTCGGCGTCAGCGGCGGCCCGCATGAGCAAGTGATGGAAAAAGTACAAGAACTCGCTGCAGATGAAGGCATCGATGTCGAAATAAAGACTTTTAATGATTACAATACACCAAACAGTGCATTGGATGACGGAAGTCTGGATGCAAATAGCTATCAGACACTTCCTTTCCTGGAGGATCAAGTGAAGAATCAAGGTTATGAATTGGAAGAAGTATTCAAAACGCTTACGTTCCCGATGGGTATTTATACAGATAAGATATCTGATGTTTCCGAATTGAAAGAGGGCGACAAAATCGCTGTACCGAATGATCCTGCCAACGAATACCGTGCATTGAAACTCTTTGAGACAGCAGGAATATTGAAGGTGGATCCTGAGGCTGAGAACTCTGCAACGGCCAAAGATGTCGTAGAGAATCCGTTGAATCTGGAAATCGTTGAATTGGATGCATCCCAGCTTCCAGCCCAGCTTCCGGAAGTAGCAGCAGCGGCAATCAACACAAACTTTGCGATGGGTGCTGACTTGAATATCAATGATGATGCTATCTTTGCAGAGGAATCAGAAAACAACCCGTGGTCCAACTACTTCGTTGTCAGATCAGCGAACAAGGACGATGAAATCGTGAAAAAGCTTCAAGAAATCTACCAGTCTGATGAAGTAAAACAGTTTGTGGAAGATGAATTCAAAGGATCCGTCGTTCCAAGCTGGTAAGGGGGAATCACTATGATTGAACTAAAAAATGTATCGAAAACCTTTACCACCGGCAAGAAAAAGGTGGAGGCGTTGAAAGACGTCTCCTTGAAAATCAATAAAGGTGAAATCTATGGCGTGATCGGATTCAGCGGAGCAGGGAAAAGTACCCTGATCCGCTGTGCCAATTTACTGGAGCGTCCGACTGAAGGGGAAGTATTCATCGACGGTGTAGATCTAACCAAACTAAAGAAATCGCAGCTTCGTAAGGCTAGAGGGAAGATCGGCATGATATTTCAGCATTTTAATCTGCTGACGACAGCAACAGTATACGAGAATGTTGCCAGACCACTGAAGCTGAGTAAAGTGCCGAAGCACGAAATCAAGGAACGTGTTGATAAATATCTGAAAATCGTTGGCCTGGAAGAAAAGAAGCATGTCTATCCAGCCCAATTATCTGGTGGTCAGAAGCAGCGGGTTGCTATTGCCAGAGCACTGGCTCAAGAACCGGAAGTGCTGTTAAGTGACGAAGCTACAAGTGCACTGGATCCGAATACGACATCTTCCATTCTTGATTTGCTCCTCCGAGTGAACAAGGAGCTTGGCATAACCATCTTCCTGATCACACATGAACTGGACGTCATCCAGCGAATATGCGATCGTGTCGGTGTTATGCACCACGGAGAGCTGGTGGAAGAAGGATCTGTTATCGATGTCTTCACCAAACCGGAACATCCGCAGACACGTAAATTTGTCTTTGATGATGCGAACTTCCAAGTCCCGGATAGCGTGAAGAAAGGACTCTCGGCTACAGGACGTCTCGTTTCCCTGACGTTTATCGGAGAAGCTTCGAATGAGCCATTCCTTGCAGCGATCACAAAGAAATTCGATGTCGTTCCAAGTATACTGGCAGGCGGAATCGATCAGCTGAAAGCAAGCTCTGTCGGTAAGTTGCTTATCCACTTGCAAGGAGATGCAGCTGAAGTGGAGAAGGCGATCTCGTACTTGGAAGCTCAGCATGTAACGGTTGAGGAGGTGGCGTCATGATTGCTGAGTTCTGGACAGAATGGGGTACGGACATCACCGAGGCGTTTTGGCAGACACTGCTGATGACGGGTATTTCATTGGCTATTTCAATCTTGATCGGGTTACCATTGGGAATTTTGCTGGTCATGACGAGAAAAGGCGGTCAGGCAGAGAATCGCGTATTTTATTCGATTGTGAATACAATCATCAACATCATCCGATCGATCCCTTTCATCATCCTTTTATTCCTGCTTCTGCCTCTGACGCGGGCATTGATCGGAACTACAATAGGTGTGGAAGGTGTCATCCTTCCGCTCGTTGTCTATACAGCGCCATATATTGCACGATTGATGGAATCGGCATTGTTGGAAGTGAATAAAGGTGTCATTGAGGCATACGAGTCGATGGGGATATCGACAAGTAAAATAATCTGGAGTGTCATCCTCAGGGAAGCACGTTCCACGATGATCTTAGGCTTAACGATTGCAACAATTGGTTTGATCGGTGCCACGGCAATGGCAGGTCTGGTAGGTGCTGGTGGTCTAGGGGATTTGGCATATCAATATGGTCATTTGCGTTTCGAGCCTGTGGTCATGTATGTCGTCATCATCATCCTGATCATACTTGTACAAGCTATGCAGACGCTTGGGAATGTCTTGGCAAGACGTTTGCGAAAAGATTAAAAAAAACACGCTTGGTTATCCAAGCGTGTTTTTGTGTCTTATCAGAAGAAAATGTTCAAGATGAAATACATCAGACCACCTAAGCAAGCTGTGATTGGCAACGTGATGAACCATGTGATGACCATGCGTTTCGCTGTTCCCCAGTTGACACCTTTGCGGCGATGAGCTGCACCAACCCCCATGATGGAAGAGGAGATAACGTGTGTCGTACTTACCGGCAAGTGAATATATGTGGCGCCGAAAATGATGAACGCACCAGTCAAATCGGCAGCAACACCATTCACCGGACGGATTTTCATGATTTTTCCACCGACGGTTTTGATTATTTTCCATCCTCCGATGGAAGTACCAAGTCCCATTGCAGTCGCACAGGCAGCCTGTACCCAGAATGGAATATCAGATGTTGAATGCAAGCCTGCTGTAATCAATGCCATCGTGATGATCCCCATTGCTTTTTGGGCATCATTCGTACCATGGGTAAAGGATTGCAGTGCTGCAGTCAGGATCTGCACACGACGGAAATTCTTGTTCGTCTTCGGTAAGTTCTTTTCCCGGAAAATCAGCTTGATGATGTTATAAAGAATGAAACCTACAACAAAAGCCAAAATCGGGGAAATGATCAATGCTTCCAATATTTTTAGGAAACCGTCCACATTCAGGATGGCAAAGCCACTGGACGCAATGACTGCACCTGCAAGAGAACCGATGATTGCATGGGAGGAACTACTCGGAATGCCGTAGTACCACGTAATCAAATTCCATGCAATCCCTGCGATCAAAGCAGCCAAAATAACGACGGAACCGTTTACGATGTCGTTTGGATTGGCGATATCACTTGTGATTGTTTTCGCTACTCCAGTAAAAGTCATGGCACCAACAAAGTTCATGACTGCCGCCATAATGATGGCATGACGTGGTTTCAAGGCTTTGGTCGAAACAGAGGTAGCTATGGCATTGGCTGTATCATGGAATCCGTTTATGAAGTCGAATGCCAGGGCGAAGATGACGGTTAGAATGGTTAATACTAATAAAACGTCCATTGTTTATGCCTCACGCATTCTTCATGATGATTGTTTCAAGATTATTTGCTACAGATTGACAGCTGTCGGCGATTTCTTCCAGGATATAGTACAGTTCTTTGTACTGAATGACCTTGATAGGATCCTTTTCGTTCTGGAAGAGCTGTTTCAAGGATTTACGGAAAATCGTGTCACAGTTTTGCTCGTGCTCCTTGATTTTGATTGCATGTTCCTGGATTTCCTTAAGTTTATTGTGAGATAGCAGATCGATTGTACGCATGATTTCCTTTGCACAAGAGCGGATTTCTTCGGTAAATTGATCGATGAAGCTATCGGAAGAATAGATGCCGTATGTGTCCATCATTCCAGAGAATTCTTCTATTCCATCGAGTACATCATCCAGGCTGTTCGTCAGCTGAAGGATGTCTTCGCGTTCGATAGGTGTAATGAAGGCATGGTTCAATTCCTTGATGATCGTATGTACAAGCTGATCACCTTTTGTCTCGAATTCCTTCAATTTATTGGAGAACTCGGATAAAGTCGCTGCATCTTTAACTTTATACGTTACGAAAAACTCAGCAGTCTCATCAATATTCTTTGCTATATCGGCCAAAAGCAAAGAGAATTTGTCTTGTTTCTTCTTGAACATTACAAAACCTCCGAATGGTGTGTGAATAAGGTTGTTCCTGGGAACATATAATGATATTTTTTTGTAAACTACTCTAGAGATTGTAAACTTTTTATTAATAATTATCAACGTTTTCGCGTGAATTTTGTCGAATGAGGTGCACTTGGCTACTATTTGTTATAGTTGTATAGAAGGGGTGAAATTATGCAAATCTCCATTACAAAGCCTGCATCGAACTGGTTTGTTCAAGAAATGGATCTTGAGCCAGGCAGTGCGGTGCGTTTCTATGTCCGCTATGGCGGGTTTGGAGGCATTAAGGAAGGATTCTCACTCGGGATTTCCGCAGAACAGCCGAATGACCCAATTGCGAGTGAAGAAGTACAGGGAATCACGTACTTTGTCGAGCGCTCGGATGCGTGGTATTTCGAAGGGGTAGACTTAAGTGTCAAATACTCACGCAAATGGGATGATATCCAATATGAATATCCTCCGCATAATTAAAAAATGAGCAAGAGCCGCAAGCGGCTTTTGCTCATTTTTGTTCCCGGACAGGCAGCAATGGAGCAGCAGTATCTTTGATGCCAACCATTCCGAGCAAGGAAAGCAGGATTCGCTGCGGTCCGTAAAAAGCATCAGTCGGATCGAAGAATTCCTCTAGCGTATGGTGTCCGCCGCTATTGCCGCCGCCACCAAGTGTCAGGGCAGGGATGCCAAGGCTGATTGGCACATTTGCATCGGTACTAAGAGGTTCTTCCCGCTCGACCTCGATGCCAAGAACTTCAGCAGCCTGGAGGGCGATCTGACGAATCGGCGCATCTTTTGGCTGGCTGCCTGCAGGTCTGTCCCCGACGAGTTCACATGTTACAGATATGCTGCCTGGCTGCTTTCGTGCATCTCCCTCTGTCTGTGCCGCCTCTTTGATAAGTGCCAATGCATTTTCCTCCAATTCAGCCAGAGCTTCACCGGATACAGAGCGTAAATCAAGCTGGAAACCGGCATCCTGGGCAATGGTATTGATGGATGTGCCGCCATGGATCGTGCCAACGTTGTATGTCGTCTTCGGATCCTCAGGAACAGTCATATCCGCCAATGCAGCGATAGCCCTCCCAGCTGCATGGATGGCACTTGAGGTGCCGAAGTCGCCAAAGCTATGACCGCCTTTTCCTTTAAAGGTTACATTGTAGCGCTTGCTTCCGACGCCGCAATAAATCAAGTCACCTGGAGCACCCGGCTCCACAGAGATAAAGCCATCCACATATGTATTCTCATGGAAAAATGCCTTCATCCCGCGTAAATCTCCTAAACCTTCTTCGCCAACATCCGCGAGGAAGATGATGTCGCCTTCTGTTTCAATCTTGTTCTCTTCCAACGTTCGCAGCAATGTGAGCAGTACAGCTAAACCGCGGCCGTCATCTCCGATTCCAGGAGCATAGACAATACCATCTTCGATTTTTGCTTTCACATTCGTTCCTTCAGGAAAGACGGTATCCAAATGGGCTGCAATGACAACCGTAGGTCCGCTGCCGCTGCCTTTTCGTATACCATATACATTTCCTTCTGTATCCGTCTTCAAGTTTTCCAAGCCGAATGCGGCCATTTTTTCTTTGAAAAAGATAGCGCGGTTCGTTTCTTTGAATGGAGGAGCCTCCACTTCTGTCACTTCTATCTGGTCTTTTGTCGTCTGCTCATTATCCTGTTTGAGAAAATAAAGTGCATCCCGGACTTGCTGAAGCTCAACTAGCTGTCCGAATTCCTTTGCGAAAGTTTCGCTGGTTGCTGTCATATGTCTCCCCTCTTTCCTATGGTATACGTGTACTGTAACACAAAATCACAATTTACCGACTATTTGAAATGAAAGAATAGTCTTAAAGTAACGATTAGTTCTATTTTTGTATTTACAAGACATAGGATGTTATGTAAAATAAATGCACCGGAATGAATATTTATAGATTTTATTGCAAGTTTACAATATAGATAGAAAAGGGAGATCGATGATGAAATCAGTAAAGAAGCTCATGGCAGCAGCTGGACTTATCAGTGTTTTATTTTTAAGTGCATGTATATCGAACGAAGAATCAAGCGGTTCTGGCGAGGAGAAGCTTACTATCGGAACTGAAGCAACGTTCGCTCCTTTTGAATCGATGGAAGGAGATAAAATCGTCGGATTTGATGCAGATTTGCTGGATGCAATCATGAAAGAAGCAGGGCTGGATTATGAATATAAAAACACTGGCTGGGATCCAATGCTTGTTGGAGTAGAGGATGAAACGCTGCAAGCAGGTATGGCTGGTATAACAATAACGGATGAAAGAAAAAAAACGTATGATTTCTCTATGCCATATTTCGAAGCAACACAGGTTATCGCTGTACCGGAAGGCACTGACATTCAATCCGCTGAAGATATCAAAGGAATGAAGATCGGTGTACAGAATGGTACGACAGGTGATGAAGCTGCCCAGAAGCTTGTTGGGGAAAACAGCAGTGATCTTTCTAAATACGATTCATCCGCTGCGACAATGATGGCACTGCAGAATGGTGATGTAGAAGCTGTTGTGACAGATATCGCAGTAGCGCAGCATTATGTCAAGAACAATCCTGATGCCGATCTAACTTTGGTTGAAGATGAAGATAATTTTGAGCAGGAATATTACGGTATGCTGCTTCCGAAAGACAGCGAGCATAAAGAAAAGATAGATGAAGCTATCCAAACGATCATGGAGAACGGAACGTATGAAGAAATCTATCAAGAATGGTTTGAAGGCACTCCAGATATCGAAGCTCTTGAGAGCGCACAACCATAAGGAGAAACATATAGCGTAACGAAAATAACCGTTACGCTATATTTACGTTTGCTTTATAAGCTATACTGAGGTGAAAAAAATGGATTTTAGATGGGAAATTATTGGTGAATATTTGCCTTTCTTCATGAGAGGTCTTGGTTATACGATTCTGGCGTCCTTGATTGGATTCCTCATTGGTGCTTTGATCGGTTTGGTGATTGGGATGGGAAAAAGTCTGTCCAATCCGATACTCCGGCTGCCATTCATTTGGTATGTGAATATATTCAGGGGTACCCCGCTGCTCGTACAGATTTTCTTGATTCATTTTGCGGTGATGCCTATTTTCATTAAGCCGCCAGAGCCGCTAATATCCTTGATTGTTGCATTGGCATTGAATTCTGCTGCTTATATTGCAGAGATTTTCCGTGCCGGTATCAACTCGATCGATAAGGGACAGCGTGAGGCCGCTTATAGTCTCGGTATGAATCACGCGCAAGTGCTGCGGCATGTCGTCCTTCCGCAAGCATTCAAACGCATGATTCCGCCGCTTGGCAATGAATTCATTGTCTTGGTGAAAGATTCTTCGCTTGGAGCAGTCATTGCAGCGCCGGAACTGTTTTACTGGGGCAGAGTGGCAGTTGGGGCGTATTCCCGGGTTTGGGAGCCATATTTAGCTGTAGCCGTTTTGTATTTTGTCGTTTGTTTAGTATTATCATATGTACAGAGCTTTTTAGAAAGGAAGTATGCGACAGATGATCAGCGTAAAAAACCTAAAAAAAACCTTCGGCGATCTCGAGGTACTGCGGGACATTAACGTCGAAATCAAAGAAAAGGAAGTAGTCGTTGTCATCGGTCCTTCCGGTTCCGGCAAGTCCACTTTCATACGCTGCCTCAATCGGATCGAGGATATCACGGATGGTCATGTTTATATAGAAGGAACAGATATCTCAAATAAAAAAGTGAATATCAATAAAGTACGGACAGATGTCGGTATGGTATTCCAGCAGTTCAACCTGTTCCCTCATAAAACAGTATTGGAGAATATCATGCTTTCCCCGATGGTTGTCCGCAAGTGGAAAAAGAAGGATGCGGAAGAAAAGGCATTAGCGCTGCTGCGTAAGGTTGGCCTGGAAGACAAAGCGGGCGTTTATCCTGAGTCTCTTTCCGGCGGGCAAAAGCAGCGGGTTGCCATTGCCCGTGCCTTGTGCATGGAGCCGAAGGTGATGCTGTTCGATGAACCGACGTCTGCATTGGATCCAGAAATGGTCGGAGAAGTGCTGGAAGTCATGAAGCAGCTTGCCAGGGAAGGGATGACCATGATCGTTGTCACGCACGAAATGGGCTTCGCTCGCGAAGTGGGTGATAGGGTCTTGTTCATGGATGGCGGTTATATCGTGGAGGAAGCAAATCCGGAGGATATTTTCAGCAATCCGAAGGAAGAACGGACAAAAGCTTTCTTAAGTAAAGTATTATGACAGGTACAGCCAGTGCATTCATGCACTGGCTGTTTTCTTATAAAAAGGGCGTCATATAATCTTACAAGTTTGCTGTCATCCTATATTCCCTATGCTAAAGTAAAGATAAGATTTTCGGGTAACTAACGAACTGTAACCTATAGTTAACATTCGTCATGTTCTCGGTTAATCCCTCTCATTTGCAAGCAGAATGCATTGTTCGGCTTGTCTTACAGCTTGTACAGGTGATATGTTGCGTGGCATATCCGACTGTGCAGGCTATTTTTTTGTACTTTTTGCAGAAATAAGGAAAATTGTGCTGGACATGCCATGAATTTGTAATCATTTAGCACGCTCCTGCGTATGATGGGTCTATAGAAATGACAGGAGTGGCGCCATGTATAAATTAAAAGTCGTAGATGCTAGCAAGATATTCAGACGCGACGGACAGGAAGTCATTGCATTGCAAGAGACAACAATGCAAATACCTGCTGGACGCTTTGTCAGTATTATTGGCCCCAGTGGCTGCGGCAAGTCGACACTCTTCAATATGATTGCCGGGCTAATCAAACCTACCACTGGAAGGATTCTTTTGGATGGGCAGAATATTGTCGGCAAGAGTGGTTATGTCGGCTATATGCTTCAAAAGGATCTGCTGCTGCCGTGGCGGACGATCTTGGATAATGTGATTCTCGGTCTGGAGATCAAAGGTATATCGAAGAGGGAGGCGAGAAAAAGGGCGCAGCCATTACTGGAAAGGTATGGATTGCAAGGATTTGAAAATAATTATCCCCCGGAGTTATCAGGCGGTATGCGTCAGCGGGCAGCTTTGTTAAGGACACTGCTGTATGATCAGGACGTCATTTTACTGGATGAACCATTCGGGGCACTGGATGCACAAACCAGACTCCAGATGCAGGAATGGCTGCTTCGTATTTGGGAGGACTTTCAAAAAACAATTCTCTTCATCACCCATGACATAGATGAAGCCATCTTCTTGTCTGATGATATTTACGTCCTGTCTCAGCGACCGGGGAAATTGAAGGCAAAAATCCATGTGGAACTGGAACGGCCCCGTACAGAGGAAACGCTGCTGTCGGATGATTTTAGATCATTAAAGCAAACATTGCTGGATTTGCTTAGAGAGGAACCGAGAGAGAATGGCACAACCTGAAAAAAAACGTTACATCGAGGACGAGAAAAAACGCCAGCAGCGAATGAAACGGATAGTATTTGGAGGACAGATTGGTCTCGGAGTTCTGGTGATTGTGTTGTGGGAGGTCCTGACACGATACGAAGTGATGGATCCATATTATTGGAGCAGCCCAAGTACAATCTATGAGACTGCCAAGATTGCTTTTTTGGAAGGTACGCTTTGGAATGATTTAGTCTATACATCGCTTGCTACATTGGCCGGCTTTGCGTCAGGGACATTGATTGGTTCATTGATCGGTCTGTCTTTTTGGTGGTCGGCTTATTATTCGCGAATATCCGAGCCATACTTGATCGCTTTCAATGCGATTCCGAAGCTGGCGCTTGGACCGGTCATTGTCATTTTGTTCGGCATCGGGTTCTTTTCCAAGGTAATGCTGGCATTCCTGATGACCGTCATTGTCACCGCGCTTGCAGCACATAGCGGAATTAAAGCGATAGACAAAGATCTGGAAAAGCTGCTGTATTCCTTGGGAGCCAAACGCAGACATGTGTTCACGAAAGTGGTCGTTCCGACAACGATGCCATGGATCGTAAGCAGCCTGCGGATCAATATCGCATTGGCGCTTGCCGGGACGATCGTTGGGGAATTCATCAGTTCCCGTCAAGGAATCGGCAGAATGATCCTATATGCTGGACAGATTCTGGATATCGATCTTGTTTGGGTCGGTGTCGTCGTATTGTCGATATTGTCTTTGCTCATGTACGCAGCGACGGTCAGCCTGGAGAAATTATTGCTTCGCGGTCAAGAGCCAAAACAATAGGAGGTGTCCCATGAAAAAAGCGCGTTTTTTTGGTGTGTTCTTTTTGGCTGTCCTGCTTGGTATCCTGGCAGGATGCACGGGTGGTGGAGGTGAAGAGAAGGAACTGAAGAAAATAACCATTGCCGAACCGGTGCATTTGACCGGCTACCTGCCGCTATATGCAGCAATCCATGAAGGATATTTTGAAGAAGAAGGTTTGGACGTGGAAGTGGTTACCGCAACTGGCGGAGCGCATGTAACGACTGTCGTAAGCGGGGATGCCTGGGGGAATATCGCCGGTCCGGATTCGAATGCACTAGCCAATATCGACTCGAATGATCCAATCGTCTCTGTGGTCAACGTCGTCAATCGGGCCAATGTCTACTTGATGGCTGGCGGAGACACGCCACCAGCGGGAGCATCAGAGGAAGAATTGGCAGCATATTTGGAAGGAAAGACAATTGCAGCAGGGCGCTATGGCGGCAGTCCGAATTTACTGACACGTTACTTGATCATGGAACTAGGCATGGAGCCAGGCAAGGATGTCCTGCTTGAGGAGCCTGCCGATGCAAGTGCTGTTGTATCGTTGGTGGAGAATGGTCAGGCGGATATTGCCAATGGAGCCGAACCGCAAATATACGATGGAATTGAAAAAGGGGTCTGGAATGAACCGTTCTACGGCTTTCCTAGTCTGGGAGATTATCCATATAGCGTCATCAGTGTGAAGCAATCCACCATTGATGAAGATCCAGAAACGGTCCAGAAATTCGTAAATGCTATTACAAAAGCTTTGAAAGCAGTGGATGAGGATGAAGAATTGGCGATGGGGGTATTAAAGAAGGAATTCCCGACAACCGATGAAGCAAGTCTCCAGGCCTCTCTTGATCGGGCATATGCGGATGAGCTTTGGAGCAAGGATGGCTATATTACAGAGGAAGCAACGGATAAAACAATGGATGTGGTAACGAAAACCGGTGTGTATAAGGGAGATTATCAGTACGAAAAATTGGTCAATATGGAGTTCGTCGAAAGCTTGGAATAGTCAGGGCTGGCAATCCAATTGCCAGCTTTTTTTCTTGTAAACTTGGGCAAGTTACAACCATATAGTATGGAAGGGCAAGGAACACGCATACTTAAAAGTTTCTACTAGGAAACTTTATTGTTATAGTGCATAATGAAAGGATAACAGATTGTCAGCAAAACGAGGAGGGCAACGATGGACGAAAATGTATTACTAGCCTTGGGTTTGACCTTGATGGCGGGCCTTGCAACAGGTATAGGCAGTCTGATGGGATTTTTCACTTCCACAACGAATACAAAATTCCTATCACTCAGTCTTGGATTCTCTGCCGGAGTGATGATATATGTCTCGATGGTCGAAATCTTCGTCAAGGCGAAAGATGCCCTGACTGGCGCGATCGGTATCCAGGCGGGCAACTGGGCCACGGTAGGGGGATTCTTTGGCGGCATGATTCTCATCGCACTGATTGACAAAGTGATACCGAAGCAATCCAATCCGCACGAAGGCAAAAAAGTCGAGGAGATGGATAGTCCGGTTCAGAATCAGGCTTTGCTCAAAATGGGTACCTTCACTGCTTTGGCAATTGCGATTCATAATTTCCCCGAAGGGATCGCTACCTTCACTTCTGCCTTGCAGGATCCATCACTTGGGGTAGCCATTGCCATCGCCATCGCAATCCATAATATACCAGAGGGGATTGCTGTCGCCGTACCTGTCTACTTTGCGACAAACAATAAAAAGAAGGCTTTTGGTCTTTCTTTCTTATCTGGACTGTCGGAACCCGTAGGTGCCATTCTTGCTTACCTTGTTTTGATGCCGTTTCTGAATGATATAATGTTCGGGGTCATTTTTGCTGCCGTGGCAGGGATCATGGTCTTTATCTCACTGGATGGATTACTGCCAGCTGCCAAGAAATATGATGAAGGCCATACGTCGATTTATGGATTGATCAGCGGCATGATCGTGATGGCAGTCAGCTTGCTATTGTTTATCTGAATCAGGAACCGTTTGCTTAAGCAGGCGGTTTCTTTGTGTATAATAGGAGGAAACAGGAGGGATGCACAATGGGAAGTAAACTCGTGGAAAATAGCAAGAATGCCTTGATCAGCAGCCTGGCGCTGAGAAGAGAAGAAACACTGCTTATTGTTACGGATGACAGCAAAAAGGAGCTGGCAGAAGCTCTTTATGCAGCTGGCAGATCAATCGGGGCGGAAACATTGCTGCTTGTCATGCAGGACAGGGAGAAATCCGGTCAGGAACCGCCAAGCGGTATTGCTGAAGCGATGAAGCATTGTGATGTGGCTGTTTGTATCACGGAGCATTCCCTGACACATACACAGGCGAAAAAGGATGCCGTCGCAGCTGGGGTCCGTGTTGCAACGATGCCAGGGATTACATATGATATGTTTTTGGAAGGCGCAATCAGTGCGGACTACGATACAGTTGAAAGTATGACATATGAAGTTACCGAGAAATTAAGCCGGGCGCATCAAGTGCGTGTTGAAAAAGACAGTGAAGAATTGGTGTTTTCCATCAAAGGCCGCAGCGGTGTCCCTAGCACAGGGATTTACCGGAAAAAAGGGCAATCCGGTAATCTGCCTTCGGGCGAAGCGTTCATTGCACCATTGGAAGGTACAGCCTCTGGACGTATTTGGATCGATGGCTCGATTTCAGGTCTTGGCAAGCTGGAGGAACCGATTCTCCTCACAATCGAGGAAGGGCGTTTGACAGCAGCTACCGGCCGGCAAGGGGACATGCTGCTGCGGATGCTGGGAGACGGTCATGGCCGCAATGTTGCCGAATTCGGTGTTGGTACGAATGACAAAGCACGAATCACCGGTAATGTTTTGGAGGACGAAAAAGTATATGGGACGATCCACATCGCTTTTGGAAGCAACAACACATTCGGCGGTGTTGTCGCAGCCGGCGTCCATATAGATTGCGTGGTGAAAACCCCGACGGTCTTTTTGGATGATGTATTGCTCTTAAAAGATGGGGATATGAAGCGCGGCTAAATCGCGCTTCTTTGGCATATCGCACAATAAAAGCGCTTACATTTTGTGCAAGTGACAAATGGAATCAAAAGTCGAAAAGAGGTAAAGTAAAGATATACAAAAAGGAGGCGCTTACATGGCAAAGATAGAGTTGAAAAATATCCAAAAGGTCTACGATAAGAACGTTACGGCAGTTGAAGACTTCAACTTAGAAATAGATGACAAAGAATTCATCGTTTTCGTTGGTCCCTCCGGCTGCGGAAAATCGACTACTTTACGTATGATTGCTGGTTTGGAAGAAATCTCAGGCGGTGACTTCTATATGGACGGAGAACGAATGAATGACGTCCCGCCAAAGGATCGGGATATCGCCATGGTATTCCAGAACTATGCGCTTTACCCACATATGAACGTATACAATAATATGGCATTTGGTTTGAAGCTCCGTAAATTCAAGAAAGATGAAATTGACAAACGTGTTCAGGAAGCCAGCCGGATCCTTGGACTGACAGATTATCTAAATCGGAAGCCAAAAGCACTATCCGGCGGTCAGCGCCAGCGTGTAGCACTGGGGCGGGCGATTGTCCGGGATGCGAAAGTATTCTTGATGGATGAGCCGCTTTCCAACTTGGATGCAAAGCTGCGGGTGCAAATGCGGGCAGAAATCCAGAAGCTCCACCAGCGCTTGCAGACGACTACTATTTACGTAACGCATGACCAGACCGAAGCAATGACGATGGCGAGCCGGCTTGTTGTCATGAAAGACGGTATCATCCAGCAGGTGGGTGCGCCGAAGGATGTTTACGATAATCCGAATAATATGTTCGTTGGCGGCTTCATCGGCTCACCATCCATGAACTTCCTCAACGTGACCATCCAAGATGGCAAAGCGAAACTGGGAGATGTCACATTCCAGCTTCCGCCAGCGAAAAAGAAGATGCTGCAAGATGCGGGGTATGGCAGTGGGGAAGTCGTGATGGGAATCAGACCGGAACATATCCATGATGCCGATTACGAAGAAAGCCTGGCGTATGCTCATGAAGTAGAAGCAACAATCGATGTTGTCGAATTGATGGGTGCCGAAAGCTTTCTCTACGCAGATATGGCCGGACAGGAGTTCGTAGCCCGAGTGGATGCCCGTTCCGATATCAAAGGCAAGGATAAGCGCAAGCTGTTATTCGATATGGATACAGTGCATTTCTTCGATAAAGAAACAGAAGGTCGAATCACCGAAGCAAACGCCGCCTCACAAGTTTCCTGATTTAAAGACTGTACCCAGTGGGTGCAGTCTTTTTATGATAAAATGAGAGATGATGGAAGGAGAGGTTTGATGGACAGAAGATATCCTATCGGTCAGTTTCATGTGGAAGTACCTATATCGGAAGTACATACAAAACAATGGATAGAAGAGATCAGCCAGCTGCCTGAGCAGTTGACCCTGCTCGTAAAAGGGCTGTCGGAATCTGAGCTCCTGTATACATATCGGGAAGGTGGTTGGACTATCAAGCAGCTAATACATCACATAGCCGATAGTCACCTTAATTCTTACATCCGCTTCAAATTGGCGCTGACGGAAGAAAATCCAACCATTAAACCTTATGAAGAATCAAAATGGGCCGAGCTTTGGGATTATGAAATGCCTCCTCAATCAGCTTTGGATTTACTTGCAGCCATCCATCGGAAATGGGTCGTTTTGCTTCGTTCACTTAGCGCTGAACAGCTTGAACGAACATTCCGGCACCCGGACTCTGGGGAAGTGAATTTGAAGGAGAACATCGGCATCTACGCTTGGCACGGCAAGCATCATTTAGCTCATATTCGTTTGGCTTTGGAAAACGACAATAAACAGTAAAAGAGTATCCTGCGAGGATACTCTTTTTTATTGTAACGTGGTTTTACTTAGATAACAGTAAGGAAATAACTATGTAGATAGATAAAGGAGTGGATGACGGGATGGATGCATCATTGGACGGAAAAGTTGCGGTCGTAACAGGGGCGGGATCTGGTATCGGAAAGGCTGCTGCAAGAATGCTCGCTGACAACGGTGTCAGGTTAGGATTATTCGATATGGATACTAGCGCTGTTGAGCAAACCGCTGTTGAAATTAAGGAAGCGGGTGGAACCGCAATAACCGCTGCAGTCGATGTTTCTGATGGCAGCCAGCTCAAACAGGGATACAGACAAATGCTTGATGCGTTTGGACGGTTGGATGTCGTCTTTGCTAATGCAGGCATCAATGGCACTCTTTCTCCCATTGAACACTTGCCCGAAGAAGATTGGGATAAGACACTTGGGACGAATGCGAAAGGCACTTTCCTGACGGTCAAGCTCGCCATACCGCATATGAAAGAGCGGGGAGGCAGTATCATCATCACCAGCTCGATAAATGGAAACCGGACATTCTCTGGTTTCGGTATGAGTGCCTACAGTGCATCTAAAGCGGCACAGACGGCTTTTGGTAAGATGGCCGCCTTGGAGCTATCCAACTATCGCATCCGGGTGAATGTCATCTGTCCAGGAGGAATAGAGACCAATATCGACAAACGAACGAAGAAGGATGAAGAACATTTGGCGGAAATCACCATCCCGAAAATATTCCCTAAGGGACAGCATCCATTGAAAGGGAGACCAGGAAAGCCGGAAGATGTGGCATCCATTGTCTGCTTCCTGGCATCTGACGCTTCCGGACATATGTCAGGAAGTGTCCTCTATGCGGATGGTGCGGAGACGTTATTATGATTATTGAAAGCGTTAGGAGGACGTGTAGATGTTTGATGTTATCATTATCGGCGGCGGGATTGCCGGGGTCCAGGCTGCTATCCAGTTTGGCCGTTACCAGCGAGAAGTCCTCGTACTGGATAAACGAAACGATGGCAGATCCCATTGGTGTAAAAGTTACCATAATTTAATAGGCTGGCCCGATGGGGTTTCAGGCAATCATCTGCTGGAGTTGGGACGTAAGCAAATTGAATCGTACGGCTGCATCAAGGTCGAACAGCAGGAAGCGGTGGAAGTGGAGAAGTGGAAGGAAGGTTTTACAGTCAAAACAGCAGATGGCCATACCCATGATGCGAAACTACTGCTATTTGCCACCGGGATAACGGACCGGATACCAATCAAAGAGCTGTACCCGCTGCTTGGCACAGACGTTTATGTTTGTCCGGATTGTGATGGATACGAAATCAGCGGGAAGCGGACTGTAGTAGCTGGATCAGGGGAAGCTGGGGCGAATTTGGCTGTCATGCTTTCTTACTGGTCCAACGATATCGTCTATATCAATCATGAACAGGAGCCAGTTTCTGAGGAAATATTCGAGAAATTGAAAAAGCACTCGATTGAGTATTATGAACAGCCGATTCAAGAAGTCGTGCTCAATGAAGAGCAGCAATTGGAAGGCTTCATGATAAATGATGGAGAAAAACTGTGGGCGGAGAAAGCCTTTGTCGCTTTCGGTAAGAATCGAGTGAACAGCCAGCTGGCAGAATCATTGGGTGTGGAGCTTCACAAAAACAAGCATATCGAAAATAATCCCCGAACGAAGGAAACGAATATAGAAGGTGTCTGGGCTGCTGGAGATATTACGGTGCATTCCGAGCAGGTCAGCATTGCAATGGGGGACGGTATGCAGGCAGCGATCTGGATGCAAAAGCGTCTGCTGAAAACAAGATGAAAAGACAGTGCAGCTAATGACGGAGAATTTTACGCATCAACTGTCTGCGGGAATGTGGCGTGTCTCCAGACATGAATGATGAATTTACCCAATTCTTACCCCGCCATTTAGATCCAGAGTAAAAACAATAACGAATAAAAAAGCAGACAAGCACGGGACTGATCCCATAAGCTGAGACAAATAAAAACACCTTCAAGGTTGAAAACGGATCGTTGTTATCCGAAATAAGACTTGGAGGTGTTTTTTCTATGGGGACAAGAGTGGGTTATCCGGCAGAGATTAAACAAAAGGCAGTAAATATGCTGCAAAAGCAGCAGCTGGGCACCTTCCTCACAGTTGTTAGTATGCAAAGAATCATTAAACGCCTAGCGTAACTCGTAGTTAAAGTGAAAGTAGTTTTCCATATCGAAGGCCTGAGGTCCGTAAATTATCCATTATCTGCCCCTTTGCATTTGGCAGGAAGTGTGGGGAAGGATGGCTATTGCATGCTGGCATAAGATGAATGAATCAACATGAAAAAAAGTGGCTCTGCTGCGGCAGAACCACTTCCTTACATAAGGTTTCACTGTACCTTTCGTCGTTCATACTTTTCAATTGCTTTCGTCACAAGCTCGCTATCTTTGGACTGCCCGCTGATATGGGATAAAGCAGAAGCTGCTCCTTCAGCTTTGATGCGTTCTTGCAATTCTTTTGCTTCATCATCGCCTTCTGGATTGAACTCCAATGCATAAGCGATTGTCGTAAGTAGCGCATCAGCCGATTTGCCTTGTTCCAGCAATGCTTGAGCTGGATAAACCAATCTGTCTTTCGGTCCAAGCTTGCGGATCGGTCCGCGGCCTACGCGTGTCACCATATCGGAAATGTATGGATTTTGATAACGCTGCAGGATTTTCGCAATGTAGTGGGCCAAATCATCTTCCTCAAAGCCCCATTTTTCCTGCAGCAGGGAACTGGTCTCTTCCAGAGCCTGCTTCGCAAGCTTTAGGATTTCTTCGTCCTTTATTGCTTCGATGATGGTTGCGTAGCCTTTGGCATAGCCTGCATAGGCAATGGCTGCGTGACCTGTGTTGACTGTAAGGAGCTTTCTTTCGATATATGGTTCCAAGTCATCGACAAAGGTGATAGCTTCTATAGCAGGAAGGTCACCTTGCCAGTTCCTTTTCTCCACAACCCATTCAAAGTATGGCTCCACTTGAACAGTCAGCAAATCCTGCTGCTCCTGGATCGGCACGATTCTGTCAACGGCTGCATCGCAGAATGCTGTATAGCTTTCTACTAGCTCGATATCCTGCCCATCAATATGTGCCATGACAAACTCACGCAATTGACTCGAGCCGCGGATCATGTTTTCGCATGCGATCACGTGGATCGGCTTGGGCTGTTTGGCACGCTTGACGAGTCCTTTGGCGATGACTGGTGCTACATGCGGCAGAACGGATGGACCAACTGCGGTGGTTACCAAATCCGCCTGTGCGATCGCCTTGATGACAGCTTCTTCTTCTGTTGCACTGTTGAGGCCGGTGACACCTGTAATGGTCTCGGAATGTGTTTCTTCTTGTGCATAAACCACCTCATACTGCTGCTTTTCTTTTAGTGCAGAGATGATATCGCTATTCACATCCGCGAAAGTCACTTGGACCTCAGCATGAGAGAGAAGTGCTCCTATAAATCCTCTGCCGATATTGCCGGCACCAATGTGTACGCTTTTCATTACGCATCCACCTCAGAGAACATGTCCATGATCTCTTGTTTGCTTGTTGCATTGACAAGCTTATCGATGTTTTCCTCCTCTGAGCAAACGATGGCAATTTGTGAAAGGATGTCCAAGTGTTCATTGTTTTTGCCGGCAATGCCGAAAACAAGCTTCACTTCATTGCCATCGAATGTAACGCCTTGGGGCGCCTGGATGATGGAGATACCGGAAGCAAGAACCTCGCCTTTGGCATCTTCAGTACCATGTGGAATTGCTACAAAGTTACCCATATAAGTTGAAGTCAATGCTTCACGTTCAATCATTTTGTCCACATATGTTGTGTTGACGTAGCCATTATCCACAAGGATCTGCCCGGCTTTCCGGATGGCATCCTCCTGATTTTCCAAGGTTGTGTTCAATAGAATATTTGCTTCTTGTAATACTTCCATGATTACCCTCCTAAATGATCTGTGAATTGCTGGATGTGGGCAGTAAGCAGCTGCGCCAATTCCTTGCTGAGTGCCTCCTGATCCGCAGCACGGATCAGAGGCTGGATATGTTCTTCCAAAATGAAAATACTGATTTTGCTGAATAGCTCGTAACAGCTTAAAGGCAAATTGTCCGGTGCAGCAAGGATGAAAAGGCGGTCAGCCTCCATCGCTTTATTATCCATCCCCTTTATTATGACAGGAGAGGAGAGCGCCATCATCCAAAATGCCGGCTGTTCGATGTTGCTGCTGCGACTGTGGTACAGGGCCATCCTCGTTTCAGGAATTCCCATTCCGCCGAGTTCATCCCTTTGTTCAAGCAGGGAAGCGAGTATTCCTTGATTTCCGATGATGCCAAGATCGGCAGCTTGTTGATCGATATGTGAGAATAGATCCATCTTTTGCTGATAGTTTTCATCAACCTTAAAATTATCCCAGACTATTCGTATCACAGCTGTCAATGTCTTCAGTTCCTCTAATTTTGAATCAAAAGCCGAAACGGTCGGAAGTGCTGATGGAACCGTTTCAGACGGTGCTGCTTGTTTTCTTTTTTTATAAATGACCGGCAGCTCTTGCTGGATAAATGCATCCACTCGTTTGACATCGGGACCGGGCAAAAGCGGATTGACAAGTAAGTATTCCCGATGGAATTGGTCGAGGCTGATCGTCGAGATCAGCAAATCAAACCTTTCCAATTCCAAATCCCTTAATTCAAGGAAAGATGACAGTGTCACTTGTGTGATTTCGGGAAATTCATTTTGCAGTCTGCTGGCCAGCATTTTGGAAGTGCCGATTCCACTTGCGCATACGACTAAGGCGTGCAATCGCTGTCTGCTTTTTTGCCTTTCCCTTGCTGAAGCGAAGTGCAAAGCCAGAAAAGCCACTTCGCCCTGTCCGAATCGATAAGTGGGGAACACTGTTTCGAGGGCTTGGCGGACAGCTGTCACGATTTCCTGATAATCTTGTTCAATTTTCTCCGTAAGCGGATTGTATGTTTGGATACCTTCCCTTGCGCGGCTGATCGCAGGTTCGATGTGGGCGAGCAGTCCATCGGTGAACGTTTCGTCCTTGTCCAGCTGAGGCAGCTGGATATCGGCTGCGACCGTCTGGATGAAGGCTTGCACTTGCAGCTCGAATAGCGGGTCGGAACGATGTGTCGTTTCATTCCGCTTGGCTCCTTGAATCTGTACTGCGATATAGCCGATCTCCGAAGCCGGAAATGTAATGGAGAAGGTAGTTTCCAATTCCCTGCTTAGCGCTGCGGCAATCGTATATTCTTCCGTTTTTTGTAAAGATTCAAGTAAAGGATGTGATAAGGTTACCAATTTATCCTGCCGTATTCTTTGAATCGTAATACTGATATACGTGATAAGCGCAACATATGCGTTATCCGCAATGGAATACGGCAGTTTGGTCAAATGATCCATTACATATTTCTCCACTGTTGTCATGCTCTGTACTTTGATGATGTTTTGAAGGAACTGATGCAACGTCTGTTCTTCATAATCCTTCGTGAAAGAATAGATGGAAGCTTGATCCAGCTGCTCCATCATGAGCTGGACGAGTACTTTCCTCTTTTCATTCTCTTCGCCTTCCAGCTCAACTCCAACACCGCGGCGCCTTACGATGGATAGCGAATAATCAGCTAGTCTTGCTTCCAATGCATCCAAGTAAACAGATATAGCTGTTTTCGATAATTGTACTTCATTTGCCAAATAGGCAACCTTAACCGGTTCGGCAGCTTCAACGAGCAAGTAAAGCAAATGGAGCAGCCGCTCTTCTTGTGTCGTATCCACTTCGACCGCATCGCGCAGCTGCTCTTGCAACGCTTCCATCTGAGCATTGTCTCCTTCGATCCGGATACCTGATCCGGTGACACGAAGCAATGATAGCTTATTCTCAGCGAGTGTCCGTTCCACTTGCTTCAATTCCCGGTGAATAGTTCGAGAGCTGACATTCAAATGCTCTGCCAGCTCTCGGATGGAGATGAATTGGTGTCTGGAACGCAGCAATTGCAGGATTATTCTTCTTTCTCTGCTGCTAACCATTTCCAAATCAATCACTCCTTACTTATGCTTGATGCTTTTTGAGGTTCTCGATCAGCTCTGCATATTTCGGACTGTTCAAGAAGTTTTCCACTGAGATATGCTCAGCATCCGGACGCTTATTGCGTGCACGGTCTGTTAGATTTTTCTGGGTGATGACAATGTCAGCATCATCCTGGATATTGGAGATGGCTGCGTTATCGACTGTTATATCAGTCAAGCTGGCATCTTTCAACTTCTTGCGGAGAAGGGAAGCACCCATCGCACTCGAGCCCATCCCAGCATCACAGGCGAACGTGATCTTATTTACATTGCTGTAATCGAATGTTCCGCTGCTCTGATCTTCATGCAGTGCCGCTGTATCCAGTGTTTCAGCAGCTTCATCCATAGCACCGCCGGTTTGGTTGATCCCGACTGCAGCTGCAGGTTTTGTACCCTTCATTTCCTTAGACTTTGCAGTTGCTTCTTCGATATCCGTTTCGGAAGCTTTACTGCTCTTCATGATGACTGCAGAGATAGCGAATGATACTGCAGCTGCGCCTAAAATACCAAGCGACAAGCCGAGATAATCACTTGGGTTGCCCATCAAGAAGATTGCGATGATACTGCCTGGTGATGCCGCGGCACGAAGACCGACATCCATCAGGGAGAATATAAGTGTTCCGGCTACACCGCCGCCAATTGCAGCAACAATCAAAAATGGTTTCATCAGGATATACGGGAAGTATATCTCATGGATTCCACCGAAGAAATGGATGATTGCTGCTCCTGGTGCAGATGCTCTTGCACTGCCTTTGCCAAAGAGCATAAAGGCAAGCAGGATACCTAATCCGGGACCCGGGTTAGCTTCCAATAGGAACAGAATGGATTTACCGACTTCAGCCGATTGCTCCAGTCCAAGCGGTGTGAAAATACTATGGTTGATTGCATTGTTTAGGAACAATACTTTCGCTGGTTCTATCAAAACGTTGACAAGCGGCAGAAGACCAAGTCCTACAAGCCAATCAACGCCAGCTGCTAATACATTCGTCAATCCTTCAAGCAGCGGACCTACAAAGTAGATAGCGCCAATTGCTAATGCGCCGCCGATGATACCGGCAGAGAAGTTGTTGACAAGCATTTCAAAACCAGAACGGACTTTGGATCCGATATGCTGATCAAACAGCTTGATGGCATATCCGCCAAGCGGACCCATCGCCATCGCTCCAAGGAACATCGGTGTATCCGGGGAACCGACGATCGCCCCCATGGTGACGATTGCCCCTACGACCCCTCCTCGGATATCGTGGACGAGACGACCTCCAGTGAAACCAATCAGCAGCGGTAATAGATAAGTGATCGATGGACTGACGATTGCTGCAATCGTTTCATTCGGGAAATACCCATCTGGTATAAATAACGCTGTAATAAGACCCCATGCGATAAATGCGCCGATGTTCGGCATCACCATGCTGCTCAGGTACGAACCAAACTTTTGAACTCGAGCGCGGACACTGGCTTTTTCCTGTGCCATGCTTTTTCCCCCTTTTATATGTGTGCAAAATAAATGAATAATGTAGTGCTTGCTTCTATCTTACGTCCCATGTATGCGATTTCACAACAGAAACAAACACCACCTTTGTCACTTGTCTTCCTGCCAACTGTGTCCATTCACTCAAGTATCCTTAAAAGAAATTGTTGCAGTATGCGGCGAATGTAAATATGACACTTTTGTTACTGATTTCCTCTTAGCTTTTAAAAGAAACGTAAAATTCATGAAAAAAGATACAGATTTTATGAATGTATCCGATATTAAGGGTAATCAAAAATTTTTAGGAGAATGGAAATATGGATAAATCATCAATCATTGGTGTCATATTGGGCTTGGTTGCCGTCGGAGTCGGTATGGTATTGAAAGGCGTAAGTCCAGCAGCACTTATCAACCCTGCTGCCATAATGATCATCATCGTAGGTACAGCAGCATCGGTCACATTAGCATTCCCGGGAAATGAATTGAAACGATTCCCGAAACTGCTTGGTGTAGTATTCAAAAACAAGCAGGAATTCGATACAAAAGAGCTTGTCCGCATGTTCTCGGAATGGTCGCAAATCAGCCGGAAAGAAGGGCTGCTGGCATTGGAGAATAGCGCTCGTGATGTAGAAGATGACTTTTTGCGTAACGGATTGAGCATGGCCGTTGATGGGGAATCACCAGAATATATCCGCAATGTGCTGAATGAAGAAGTCGATGCATTGGAGGAACGGCATGCAGTTGGTGCAGCCATCTTCACGCAGGCCGGCACTTATGCACCTTCATTAGGGGTTTTGGGAGCCGTTATCGGGCTTATTGCAGCACTTGGCGACATTTCGGATATCGATAAGCTGAGTCATGCCATTGCTGCTGCCTTCGTCGCAACGCTGATGGGGATTTTCACGGGGTATGTCATCTGTCACCCGATCGCCAACAAACTGAAACGGAAGACACAGCAGGAAGTCCAGCATAAGCTGCTGATGGTGGAAGGTATTCTTTCCATATTGGAAGGAGAGACGCCGCGCATGCTGGAACAGAAGATGTTAGCTTACTTGCCGAGTAAGGAAAAAGCTGAATTTGCCGAAGCTGAAGAGGATGTGGCAGTATGAGCCGGAAGCGCAAGCGCAAAAAACATGAAGAACATGTGGATGAATCCTGGCTGCTTCCGTATGCCGATCTTCTGACCCTGCTGCTGGCGCTTTTCATTGTCCTTTTTGCCAGCAGCTCGATTGATGCGCAGAAGTTCAATAAGATTTCTGATACTTTCAGCAATATCGTTCATGGCGGTGAAGGGCTGTTGGATTCCAATACGAGCATGACGCCGGGAAGTGAATCGGACTCTGCCATAATCGATCAAAATAATGAGGAAGAAAAGAAAGAAGAGACAGCTGCTGAAGAAAAAGAGAAGGATAACGAAGCTGATTTGGAAGCAGCGGAGCAGGAAGAGCTGAAAAAAATCCAGGAGAAAATCGAGACATATATCAAGGATAAGGACCTCAGTGATAAATTCTCAACCGATTTGACGGACGAGGGCTTGTTGCTGACGATCAACGATAATGTCCTGTTTAACTCGGGAAGCAGTGAGGTCAGTGTCAAGGATGAGGAGATTGCAAAAGAAATCTCCGACTTGCTTGTCATGGATCCGCCTCGGGAAGTAATTATCAGCGGCCATACCGATAATGTACCGATCAGCACATCGTCGTATAATTCCAATTGGGAACTAAGCGTGATGCGTTCGGTCAACTTCATGAAGTTGGTATTGGAGAATGATAAGCTGGATCCACGCTGGTTCAGCGCCAAAGGGTATGGGGAGTACAAGCCGATTGCATCAAATGATACACCAGAAGGCAGGGAAAAGAACCGTCGAGTGGAAGTTTTGATACTGCCGCGAACTGCCGAAACAGACTAACAGTCCTCTAAGGGCTGTTATTTTTTATTATGGAATGAAACTGCCTACAAAAGAATAGGGAAATAAGGTAGGATTGAGTTGGGGAAAATGGTGAAATACTAGGTATAAGCAGGAAAGAACGGAGGGAATAGCATGATACAAAAAGAAACATTACCAAAGCCGGTGGTTGATGCGTCCGATCGCAGCCGCCAACAGGAAGATGAACGTGTTGACGTTTGTCCTGCGGTCTGCAAGGACAACCAGATACCGGTCCATTATTACTTCACTTTTATGCCAAGTAACGAGCGTTTGCTTGTTGCAGAGGATGGCAGGGTACCTGCACAGCATGAAGTGGAAGAACTGGCTGTTCGTTATTATAGTTATATGACCAGTGTCCAGATGATACGGAGGCTGACTTCTGACAATGGAGTCAAATTGACAGATCAGCGCTATCATTCCTTTCGTCAGTTGCTGGAGGCTGTGGAGAAGAATGTCATGCATCTGGCGACCGACATCATTCAGCAAGCATTTGCCAGATTCTTTGAGCTTCTGGATACGATTCGGGAAAAGCAGCAGACAATATTGAAGCATACAGCCGAAGCGGAAAAACTGATGGATGATACGATCAGCAAAGGAACATTCACGAAGGCGGAACAGGAATTGATGGAACAGCATTTAAACAAAGTCGTACAGGCACAATATGCAATTGCACAGAAGAAAGAGGAGACGACAGCAAGCCAAGCAGAAGTATTTGAATTCTTCAAAGAGGAGATGTGGCTTGATCTCAAACTGATGTTTTATTATGTCAGGCTGCGGGTTTTGAAGAGAGAGCTATGGAGTGAAGAAAATTCGTATATGCAACATCCTGACAAACCAGCATTGGTGCCGGAAAGCCAGGATGAGCAATTCAAAGCATTTATCAAACAAAAACTGCGCAATGAAAAGAAGATATTAGCTTAGGGAAACAGCTTTAGGTTCGCGTTTATCAAACTGATATATATGGGTGAAACCGCATTGCTTTGCAATTTGAGCAGCCTCTTTTATGCCTGCACCGACTGTTTCTGCCTTATGAGAATCCGAGCCAAGTGTCAGGATCTGTCCGCCTAAATCATGGTAAAGCGATACGATTTGCGGTGTCGGAAGAGCTTCCCCTAGGGAGCTCCGAAGACCGGATGTATTGATTTCGATGCCGATACTGCGCTGTATCGCTTTTTCCAAAACAGCGGCAATCTGGTCCTTATACTGCTCGAATACATAAACTTCATGTCCTTCTTGGACAGCATACCGCTTCATCAAATCGATATGTGCGAGTACATCGATATCTGCATCCGAAACGAGCTTGTACATTTCGGCAAAGTAATCATCATAGAAGGTATCCCGATTCGCACGCAAATGCAGTCTTAGTTTTTGGTTGCCGATATTATGAACAGAACCCATGATGAAATCAAATGGAATAGAGCTGAGCTCTTTCTCATATACATCCATCATCAAATGCGGCTCACATAATTCGATCCCCATCTTGATGGTTAATTGGTCCCCATAGGATTCACGGGAATCCTTGATATCCTGCTGATATTTAGCGAAATCCATATGACCGTAGGTAGGTGCATCCGGATTCACGGAATAATGCTCAGTGAAACAGATTTCTTTGATTCCTTTGCTGATTGCTTGTTCACACACATCTTGCATCACAGCTTTGGAATCGATTGAGTTATTCGTGTGATGATGGTAATCCATATACATATCTCTAATCTGCCTTCTTTCCGTTTCGTACATATTAGGTTATCCACAAGTGGATAACGGCCACGGAATAGTATAACAAATTTATTGTATATATGCGATACCAATTAAATGAAACAAAGCCCATCATGCTTTCATCAAAGAGAGGATATAAGAGAAGAAAGCATCATGATCGACATCATACACCAATTGAATTTCCTTGCCGCTCTCATCTTCATATGTACGTCCCTGCGATGGACCGTCAGCCTCGACACTTATTTGGACAGGCTTTTTCTTCACTAATGAGCTGTTCCCGACAGAAGCTGTCGTAAGTACATCCCATAAATAATAGGTGGAATTCGTCTCAAAGTGGACTAGCGGCGGTACGGCAGCATAGCTTTGGCCGACAAAATCCACCCCTTCATGCTTGCGATTACGGGCCCATTCTTCCCGAATATCCACAGTCAAAGGCACTTGATTGGTACTTTCCAGCGCTACCATATCAATTAGTATGTCACTTTTCCAAACAATGTCCATCGCTTCTGGATCCCAGAAAGCATTCCACTCAGCAGTCCCATCATGTTCGGGCTCTTCGACATTGCCTGTTGGCAGCAAGGTGCCACCCATCCATACAAGCTTCTCGATATGCTGTACGATGCTGGGGTCCATTTCCAGAGCACGGGCCAAATCAGTAAGCGGCCCGATGAAGATAAGGGTTGTTTTTTCTTCTTGTGCTTTCAATTTATCGATTATATCCAGATGGGCAGGTTTTTCAGCAACCTTTGTACGCACTGGCAGATGTTCATTCAATATTGGTAATGCATCAACAAAGAATGCATGCATGCGCCAGTCTTTCGGAAACGGGTTCTTGCCCCGGGAAGTGGATGCTGCAATCTCAAGTGTCTCGCTATTGCCGAAGCGGTCGCTGATTTTCCGGCTCGCTGATAGAGCGGGCTCCAAATAGCAGTCTGCTGGAATGACGGAGCAGCCGATAAGGCGCACATTCTCCATTTTTAGTAAAAGATAAAGTGAAATTAGATCATCGACGCCGCCATCATGATTCAAATAGACGTTTTTCATTGTTATGACTCCCTTTCTTCTATGCTGTCTGACTTCCTTACTATATCATAGAAAGAGAGAGTCAATTTTGAGTATTCGCAAAAGAAGGAGAGTGCTTGGATGAAGCTAGTAGCTTATAAAGTTGGCAGAGACCTTAATCCGTATCGGATCGGCAGCAGGGTGGAAGGACGTATCATCGATTTACAGGAAGCGTACCGTCAGTTTCTCCTGTCAGAGGGGGAAATGGATTTGGCGATGACGGTGGAGAGTCTGCTTCCGGCTGATCCGAATGCTTTTTACAGCATGGGGCCGCATGCGATGAAGCGCGCTTTCCGAGCAGAGTCATTTGCACTTGCAGAAGGACTGGAGGAAGTTCAGTACAGGGCAGAAGAAATCACCCTCGGGCCGCCGGTTCCAAAGCCCGGAAAAATTGTTTGCGTCGGTTTGAACTATAAAGATCATATTGAAGAAATGGGCCGGGAATTGCCGAATTACCCAGTTCTTTTCGGAAAGTTCTCCAACGCGGTTTGCGCGCATGAACAAGGTGTGTATCATTCGAAGCTAACCGAAAAACTGGATTACGAAGGTGAATTGGCAGTGGTGATCGGGAGGAGGGCGCAAGAAGTAACAGAAGACGAAGCGATGGACTATATAGCAGGATATACCATTGCCAATGATGTATCGGCACGTGACTTGCAGCGTCGAACGCCGCAATTCCTTCAAGGAAAGACATTGGATCGCAGTGCGCCGATGGGTCCGCATCTTGTCACTGTGGAGGAAATAGAAGATATATCGAATCTATCGATACGCACGTTTGTGAATGGGGAAAAACGGCAGGATTCCAATACGAAGCATCTGATATTTTCCGTTCCTTACTTGGTTTCATTCATCTCTGGTATCATGACCTTGGAACCAGGGGATGTAATCATGACCGGCACGCCAAATGGAGTCGGATTTGCCATGGACCCGCCGCAGTTCCTGACTGAGGGGGACGTAGTCGAAATCGAAATCGAAGGAGTCGGACAGCTGCGGAACACAATCATTCCAAAGCCATCCCGACTTTAAAGGAAAGACGGCTCCGGACAACGGAGCCGTCTTTTTATTTATTGCTTATTTCCACAGGGAGGCCGTTGCTGAGGAATACATCCCGCATCGCCTTCTTTGCTTCCTCGGCGTCTTCGCCATATATCTCCAAGCGGAAGAAATCGGACGTCAGCACACTATTGGATAGTCCGAGCATACTTTTGGCATCTACCACTTTATTATCCATCACTAGAACAATACTCGATTTGAATTTGTTTGCAGTCTGGTTGATATCTACTGCAGCATGGATGAGTGTTTTCTTCGATCGCATATATCATTCTCCTTTATCTAGCATTTTGCAATACCAAATTTTACAGCAGTAGCACAAAAGTGCAAGCTCAACTAATTGATAGCGCTTACAAAGATCTTTGGTAGCAGTATAACATATTGTACAGTTAGTGCAATGATTTTAATAAGCATATGCAAAAAAGCGCACATCGCGTGCGCTATTATTAGAAAAATTCGAAGTTTTTTTCGCTCTGGCGGAAACTGACTTCAAATTTCCATTTCTTCGAATTGACAAAGTAGACGTTTACATCAACCGGTTCATCCGCTGCTGTGTAAGAGGTCCTTGTCACTTTGATCAAAGGTGTGAACTTCTGATCGAGTTGAAGTATTTCCTGGAGACTGTCATCGGCGATCACAGCTTCGATTTCTTCGTCAGCCCGGGCCACTTTCACTTGGAATTCATCATTGAGTATTTCAGCAATGGAGAAGAAATTATCATTCGTTTGTAATGACTCAACCGGAAACCGAGGGTGGACATAATGCTCCAAATAAATGATCGGATCTTCCTCGTAGTAACGCAGACGGGTCATTTTTGTCAGCTCTACATTTTCATCCACCTTCAATAGCGGAGCAATGGCTGGTGCATATACACTTTCGATATTGATTGTGCGCGACGTGATCTTTTCCCATTCGCTCAAGTAATAGTTGGTGAAACCTGTCATTCTTGTCCAGAGCTGTTTCGGTCGATTCTCGGATACGAACGATCCGCGACCTTGCAATCGGTAAATGAAACCGTCACTTTCCAGCTTGGATAAGGCTTGCCTGACTGGTGTCCTGCTAGCCTGATAGAGCAGGTCCAATTCTTTCTCGGACGGAAGCTTCTGCCCTTCTTTATAGAATCCACTCATGATCTTGCTGACTAGATCATCGTAGATGGTTTTGTATAAAGACTTCATTTTCACATCGTCTCATCCTTTAAATTAGAGATATAACTGAAACTAATGATAAGGAAGATTCTCCAGGAAAGTCAATGTATAGACTGAAAAAAAACAGGCCGGCCAATACTGGCAAGCCTGTTTTTCATATTATAGATTCATACTTTCTTCCTTCGTGGGAACTTCATCATGTTTTTTCGTCAGCTTACTAACTGCCAGCAGAACAATGGTGGAGATTGCCAGTCCCGGAATGATTTCATATATATACGTATCCAAGCCAAATCCTTTCCAGATTACAGTGACGACTGAACCGGTAATCATGCTCCAGAAGGCACCCCATTTGGTTGCGATATCCGAATAGAGGCTGAATAGGAGGACAGGAGCGAAACTCGCGGCAAGCCCAGCCCAGGCGTACTGTACGAGAGCGAAGACGGATTCCAGATTCAATAAGGCGATACCGATGGAAAGCAACGTTAGCACGACCATGGCGGATCGGCTGATGAATAAGGTTTGTTTACCGGTGTACTGCCTCTTTGAAAAGGACTTCCATATATCGCTTGCAATTGCTTGTGTCGTTACCATCAATTGCGAAGAAAAAGTCGATTGTATCGCGGCGAAAATTGCCCCGACAATTATACCTGCTATGATCGGATGCGACACCTCCAAAGCCACAGTAGGGAACACATATTCCGGGTCATCCAAATTTGGCAATAGGACACGTCCGATGAGCCCGAGTAAATTGGCCCCCGTCATGGTAATGATGATCCATGCCATCGCGATGATGGAGCCCTGCTTGATCGTCTGGCCGTCTTTGGCTGACAGGAAACGCTGGGAGATATGCGGCTGTCCGGGTACGCCAAACCCGAAAGCGATATGTCCAATGATGATGCCGAGTGCCAGTGAACCAGCATTGCCGGCTGCCGGGGAGACAAGCAGTGGATCGATGCCGGCAATAGTGTTGAAGAAGGCGTCAGGTCCGCCCAATTGGAAGAAAATCATATAGATAGGGAATCCCAGGAGTACACCGAGCATCATGAGACCTTGGGTGACATCTGTAATCATGACAGATCGGTACCCACCGAGTATGGAATACCCTAATACAAAAATACCGCTCAATATTAGACCGGTATTGAAATCGAAATCAATGACAGCATCCAATGTCTTTCCGGCAGCAGACAATTGGGAACCCATATAGGCAACGAAGAAAATGACGATTATCAAACTGGAGGTAACCTTCAGTAAATGCGATTTATCATGGAAGCGTTTCTCGAAATAATCGGACATGCTCAGAGCTTCCGACTTTTCGGAAAACTTACGCAGTCTCGGGGCAACGACAAACCAGTTTACAAAATAACCGATCAAAAATCCAGGCAGCATCCACATAGTCGATATACCGGCAAGATAGGCCTGGCCTGCTGCTCCGATAAAGATCCATCCGCTTGAATCGGTAGCACCTGCACTAATGGCAGTCGAAAACGACCCAAAATTACGATCTCCCAGATAAAATCCTTCTTCTCCTTTTGTGATGAATTTTTCAGCTGTATAACCAATCACGAAAACGGCCACTAAATAGATGATAAATGTTGCAATCATTCGTTATCTTCTCCTTCCTCTTTCATGCGGCTTGCTTGGATGAATGCAGCAAGCATACCTAAAACGGGGACGATAACGTATAAAAACCAAATGAGCGGTGTCATGCTATTGGCCTCCTTTAATCGATGCATTTAAGCTCTTCAATGATAAGGTGGGACAGTTATAGAGTCTGTTTTTTACCGTTGCGCGTATCTAAGATGCAGCGCAAAATAATATACTGATTATACATAGTATTATAAGTGGGGTCAAGATGTGAGGTGGTTATGGTATAGTTTATATTTTTTATCATACCTATTGAATAAAAATACACATTAAAGTATAATTACTAACTAATTCATACTGGTTTACAGGGGGTTACGATTGTGAAAGTTGCAATAATTGGCGGTACAGGTTATGGAGCGGTAGAGCTGCTTCGGCTTTTACATATACATCCATATGCAGAAGTGAAAGCAATCATCTCCCATTCCAGTGCGGGAAAATCATTGACCGAATTATATCCGCACACAGATGGTTTTATGCAAGGGAACATGGAAACATTTGATGTTGCAGCCCTGAAAGAGCAAGTGGACTTTGCCTTTTTTGCAGCTCCGCCTGGGGTTAGCAGAGATTTGCTTCCACAGCTTGCTGACGCGGGTATACGCTGTGTGGATCTGGCCGGGGATTTCCGCTTGAAGGATTCCGAAGTTTACAGCCAGTGGTATAAAGTGAACCCAGCTTCACAAGAATTATTGGAAAAGGCAGTTTACGGACTGCCTGAATGGAATAAGAGCAAGATAGCGGAAGCAGACTTTGTAGCAAATCCTGGTTGCTATCCGACGGCGGCTTTGCTTGGTCTGTTACCGGCTGTACATAATGGCCTGGTCGATCCAGCCTCCATTATCATCGATGCCAAGTCAGGCCTTTCGGGAGCAGGTAAGTCTCCGGGTGCCGTAACACATTATAGTGAAATCAATGAAAATATGAAAGCTTATAAACTGGGATCGCATAAGCATATTCCTGAGATTGAACAGCTTTTGGCAGAAGCGGGCGGTACGCAGCAGCCCATCAGCTTTTCCACACAGCTGGTGCCGATGACTCGAGGGATCATGACCACGATCTATGCCAATCTGCAAGTCGGTTTGTCGGAAACTGAATTATTGGAATTATATGAAACTTATTACAGGACTCACCCGTTTGTCCGACTCAGGCCGCAGGGAGAATGGCCGGCAACGAAAGAAGTTGCAACAAGTAATTTCTGTGACATTGGATTGCATCTGGATGAACGGACAAATAGGCTTACCATCATATCTGTCATTGACAACTTGGTAAAAGGAGCAGCAGGTCAAGCCATCCAGAATATGAATATCATGCAAGGCTGGGAGCAGGCTTCGGGTTTATGGATGCTGCCGGTTTATCCATGAAGGAGAGGGAACAAATGATAAAGGCAGAAAAAGCGGCATATACAATAATTGAAAATGGAAATGTCACCAGCCCAAATGGTTTCCAGGCAGGCGGGGCAGCTATTGGCATCCGCAAACACAACAAACTTGATTTAGGATGGCTATATTCAGACATCCCAGCTGCAGCTGCAGGTGTGTATACGTTGAATGCTTTTCGGGCAGCTCCGCTGCTCGTGACCGAAGAAAGCATCGAATTCGAGGGCAAACTACAGGGAATTGTGGTGAATAGCGGTATTGCCAATGCCTGTACTGGAGAAGAAGGTTTGGCGAATGCTTATGCAATGCGTAAAGCTTTTGCTGACCAGCTTGGGATTCAACTCCAGCATGCGGCAGTAGCATCTACTGGGCTGATCGGTGTCCAGCTGCCGATGGAAAAAGTGATGTCGGGAATCCAGGCAATTGAGGGAGAAGGCAGGGCGGATGATTTTGCTACAGCCATCCTGACGACGGATACATGCACAAAGCAGATTGCTGTCAGTCTGGAGATTGATGGTGTACCGATTACAATCGGCGGGGCTGCGAAGGGATCTGGCATGATTCATCCAAATATGGCGACCATGCTCGCTTTCGTGACGACAGATGCTGTTATTCCAAATGACATGCTGGAACAGCTGCTGAAGAAGACTACGGATAATTCCTATAATATGATCACAGTTGATGGGGATACAAGTACGAATGATATGGTTCTTGTACTGGCCAATGGAAAAGCAGGTAATAAAGAGCTAAGCCCGACTCATCCGGAATGGGAGAAATTCTCTGCAGCCTTCCAGTATGTGTCACAGGAATTGGCGAAGAAAATCGCTCGCGATGGAGAAGGAGCGACGAAACTTGTCGAAGTTCGTGTACAGCAAGCCAAAACAGAAGAAGATGCCAAAAAAATAGGCAAGGCTGTCGTGGCTTCCAGTCTTGTGAAAGCGGCAGTATATGGAGCGGATCCGAACTGGGGCCGTATCATTACGGCAGCAGGATACAGCGGCGCTTCCTTTTCCCCGGATAAGATTTCGGTTTGGCTAGGCGATAGCATGGTTGTTCAGAATGGCAACCCTATACTGTTTGATGAAGCGGAAGCTAGCGAGCACTTGAAGCAGGAAGCGGTCCTGATCACAATTGATTTACAGGAAGGATCCGAGGAAGCAAACGCCTGGGGCTGTGATTTGTCATATGATTATGTCAAAATCAATGCCTCCTATCGGACATGAGGGGGGCGGCTAGATGAATTTCCTGGTTATAAAATGCGGTGGCAGCATCATCGACCAGCTGCCCGATAATTTCTATGATAATATCGCAGCCATTCAAAAGCAGGGCGATTGGAAACCTATCATTGTACATGGTGGAGGCAAGCTGATCAATGATTTGCTGAAACAGACAGGGGTAAAGACGGAATTCGTCGATGGACTCCGGGTGACGACAGAAGAGGTGCTTGATGTTGTCGAGATGGCATTGAGCGGCGCTGTAAATAAGTTTCTTGTCCGAAAGCTGATGGCCCGGACGGATGCCTATGGCGTAAGCGGATTGGATGGCAAGCTGCTGTATGCAGAACCTGTTGCGAATGCGGATAAGCTCGGGCTAGTCGGAACTGTGACAGAGGTGAACACAGCTCTGATCGAACAGATTGTCTCACAAGATAATATTCCGGTCATTTCCCCGCTGGCTGGCGGGGAAGGAAATTGCCGGTTCAACATCAATGCCGACCTTGCAGCATCAGCCATCGCGCGTGCGCTCCATGCAGAGCTGTGCTTCATAAGCGACATTCCGGGGATTTATCGGCAGGAACAAGGGCAGAAACAGATGCTTACTAATGTAACGGACAGAGAATTGAAACAGATGATAAATGAGGGACTCATCAAGGATGGTATGATCCCGAAGGTGCGAGCAGCATTGGAAGCTTTGGAGCATGGAGCAGGAAAAGTCACCATCGTCAACGGACTTGCAAAGGACAGTTTATTGCAACTAGTGGAAGGTAAAGTCGCAGGAACAACCATTACATTATCGGAGGAGGCCCATCATGTCTGAAACGAATACAGCCGTATCAGCTGTCATGCCGACTTACAGCAGGTTCCCGATTTCCATAACAAAAGGGGAAGGAAGCTATGTCTGGGATGATGCAGGTAAACGTTATCTTGATTACACTGCCGGAATCGCCACTTGCAACTTAGGTCATGCCCCGACAACCGTGAAAGAAGCTGTCAAGGAACAGCTGGATACTCTATGGCATTGTTCCAACCTTTATCATATTCCGATTCAAGAACAGCTCGCGGAGCTTCTGACTGCCCATACATTCGCTGATCAAGTATTCTTTGGCAATAGTGGCGCAGAAGCGAATGAAGCAGCAATCAAACTGGCGCGCAGTTATGCCCAGAAGGTAAAGGGAACGAAGGCTTTCGAGGTCGTCACCTTCAGTCAATCCTTCCACGGACGTACGCTTGCGACACTGGCTGCAACAGGTCAGGAAAAGATCCAGAAAAACTTCGCACCGCTGACAAAGGGCTTCCGCTATCTCCCTTATAACGATGTCGAAGCATTGGAAGAGCTGATCGGTCCGGACACTTGCGGCGTTCTATTGGAGCTTGTCCAAGGAGAAGGCGGCGTAATCCCTGCTGATCCTGCGTGGGTAAAGGAAGTAGAAAGTCTTTGTAAAGAACATGATGTACTGTTCATGCTGGATGAAGTGCAAACCGGTGCAGGACGTACTGGTACGCTTTATGCTTATGAGCAGTATGGGGTAGAGCCCGATGTGCTGACTACCGCTAAAGGGCTAGCTTCAGGGATACCGATCGGGGCTATGCTTGCTTCCGGGAAGGCAGCCGCAGCTTTCGAAGCGGGCAGTCATGGCAGTACGTTCGGAGGAAATCCGGTAGCGGCTGCAGCGGGAAAAGCTACCTTGGGAGTGATCACGAATCCTGGATTTTTGATAGAAGTACAAGAGACCGCTGCTTATTTCCGGGGTGAGCTGGAAGCTATCGCTGCCAAGTCCAGTGCATTCACCGATGTGCGCGGGAAAGGGCTGCTGATCGGTCTAGGTACGACAGGAAAAGCGATCGAGCTTGTCCACCAGGCTCGTGAGCTAGGTTTGCTTGTTTTGGTAGCCGGGGAGCATGTGCTGCGTATATTACCGCCGCTCAATACAACCAAAGCGGAAGTCGATTTCTGCATCGGGACATTGAAGCAAATTGCAGGTGCATAAAGCAACGGAGCACTCATACAATACTTACGATTCCATTCAATTTGGAATCGTATTTTTTTGTCACAACTATCTGTTGTCGAAACAAGATACAATCGTTAAGATAGAAGAATATTAGGAGGTAAGCCATGTCCGCACATTATCTAGAAAAAATCAAAGCTTTCCAGCAGCAGAATGAAAACAGATATCGGATCGTCATTTCCTGTCCTGATCAGCCGGGAATTGTCGCAGCAGTTTCCGAATTCCTTTATAAGCAGCAAGCAAATATCATGGAATCAAATCAATATACAACAGATCCGGATGGGGGGAGTTTCTTCCTGCGGATTGAATTCGAATGCCGACAGGACGGCGATACGCAGCAGGAGCTGGAGCAAGGGTTCCAGCAGATTGCGGATCATTTCCAAATGGAGTGGCAGCTTGTGCGCGTCCGTAACCTGAAAAAAATGGCTTTATTCGTGTCGAAGGAACTGCATTGCCTGCAGGAAATTTTATGGGAATATCAAAGCGGCAACCTGATGGCCGACCTTGCGGTGATTGTCAGCAATCACGAGGACGCACGCGAATTGGCAGAAGCCTATGATATCCCATTCCATCATATCCCTGCCAACAAAGATATCCGTCAGCAAGCAGAGCGCCAGCAGCTTGAGCTATTGGAACAATACGATATCGACACCATCATTCTCGCGAGGTATATGCAGATCCTGACACCTCTATTCCTGGAGAATTATAAAAATAAAATCATCAATATCCACCATAGTTTCCTTCCAGCCTTCATCGGCGCTAAGCCGTATGAACGTGCTTTTGAACGTGGGGTGAAGCTGATCGGGGCAACGAGCCACTACGTGACATCTGATTTGGATGAAGGTCCGATCATCGAGCAGGATATCCACCGGGTCAATCATAAGGATAAAACAGAAGATCTAAAACGTGTCGGCCGTCTTGTCGAACGGAGTGTACTCATGCGTGCAATCAAATGGCATGTGGATGACCGTGTAATCGTATATGGCAATAAAACGATCGTATTTTAAAGGAGGACTTGACCATGGCGCCGAAAATAACGGTAATCGGCAGTCTGAATATGGATTTGACTGCTACTTCAGCAAAGCGTCCCGCTGCCGGCGAAACAATACTGGGTGAGCGCTTTGAGACATTCCCTGGCGGCAAAGGGGGCAATCAAGCTGTCGCAGCAGCTAGGCTTGGAGCGGATGTTACCATGATTGGAATGGTCGGTCAGGATCCTTTCGGGGATGAGCTGATGCAAGTTCTCCAGCGGGAAGGCATCTGGACAGAGCATATTGGCAGAGCCGCCACTTCTTCGGGTGTTGCTGTCATCCAGGTGGTAGAAGGGGATAACAGCATCACTGTCATCCCAGGAGCGAATTATCAGCTCACATCGGATTATATCGAAGCGAAGCGGAAAGTCATCGAAGAAAGTGATATTGTCCTCATTCAACTGGAGATTCCGCTCGAGGCAGTAGCAGCTGCGGCTGCATGCTGTAAGGAAGCGGATATACCTTACATATTGAATCCTGCTCCGGCACAGTCGCTGCCTCGTGAAGTCATCGATCAGGCAGCGTACGTGACGCCGAATGAATCAGAAGCTGCCATTTTATTTGACGATACAGATAAGGCACTAAGGGAATACGCCGATAAACTTGTCATCACAAAAGGGGAAGCGGGCGTCACCCACAGCGGCGGGCATGTAGCATCATTCCCTGTCCAGCCAGTTGATACGACCGGAGCTGGCGACACATTCAATGCTGCCCTCGGCCTCAAGCTGGCCAGCGGCAGTCCGCTGGATGAAGCTTGCCGCTACGCCAACGCAGCCGCCGCCTTGCAAATTGGCTCCCCAGGTGCACAAGCCGGAATGCCGACACATGATGAAGTCATCACCTTCATGAGACAAAACGGACAAAATCCTTTATAATAAGAAACGCTTGTGTAAAAGTCAGCAAGGAGGAATACAAATGGCAGGAAGAAAGCCAGAAGAAATGGAAGACGTAACATTGCTCGGTAACAAAAACAATGTCTACGATTTCGATTACAAACCTGAGGTTCTCGAAACCTTTGATAATAAACACACATACCGTGATTACTTCGTGAAATTCAACTGCCCGGAATTCACGACGCTGTGTCCGATCACGAACCAGCCTGATTTCGGTACTGTCTACATCAGCTACATTCCGGATGAAAAAATGGTGGAAAGCAAATCGCTTAAGCTGTATCTGTTCAGCTTCCGTAACCATGGAGATTTCCATGAAGACTGCATGAACATCATCCTGAATGACCTGAAAGAACTGATGAACCCACGCTACATCGAAGTATGGGGCAAGTTCACACCACGCGGCGGAATTTCTATCGATCCTTACGTCAACTACGGCCGTCCAGGCACGAAGTATGAGCAAATGGCAGATCATCGCATGATGAACCATGATATGTATCCGGAGAAAGTGGATAACAGATAAGATGTGATAAACTATATGGCCATGGGAAACTTGTAAAAATATGACCATTTGAGTATATGAGGAGGCATCCCTGATAAAGGGATGCCTTTTTTGTGCATACTATTACATGTAATGGCGGAAATGGATGAAGAATTGTTTTGCTCAGGTGTTATAATTCATTTATAGTAATTAGAATTTTGCTCTGCTTGAATCAAGAGCTCTAGCGGAGTATCGTGGGCTGCAATTATCGAAGGAGGAAATACATTATGAAAATCGTTGTTACAAGTATATTCGTAGACGATCAAGACAAGGCATTGACTTTTTACACAGAAACGCTGGGATTTGTGAAAAAGCATGATGAACCTGCTGGAGAATTCAGATGGATAACCCTTGTTTCTCCTGAAGAGCAAAACGGTACCGAACTTTTGCTCGAACCGAATAATAATCCAGTTGCCAAAGAGTATCAGGAGAAGCTTTTTGCGCAGGACATCCCTGCAACGATGTTTGGGGTGACGGATATTGAGAAAGAGTATAAACGCTTATCGGAACGCGGTGTGCGGTTTACTACAAAGCCGACAGAAATGGGAGAAGTCGCATTAGCTGTTTTCGACGATACATGCGGCAACTATATTCAAATAGTACAGAATAAAGTGAACGGTTAATTAGCTTTTTTTATATAAAAATGCCTGACAGATCAATTACTGTCAGGCATTTTTATTATTCCCCATCTGCTACTTTAACCAGTTGCTTACCTAGATTCTCACCTTTGAACAATCCAAGGAAAGCATCCGGTACATGCTCAAAACCTTCCACTACATTTTCTTCGTATGTTAGCTTGTCCTGTTTGAACCATTCGGATAGCTGTTTTTTTCCTTCGGCGAAGCGGTCGCTGTAGTCTCCGACGATGAAACCTTGCATTTTAGCTTTTGATTTGACGAGGAAGCCGTGTACACGCGGTCCTTGATCTTCTTTTTTGTTATAGGAAGAAATGCTGCCGCAGAGCGGGATGCGGGCGTGCGCATTAAGCAAGGGATATACAGCGTCGGATACGGGACCGCCAACATTATCAAAGTAAATATCCACGCCATCTGGGCAGGCTTTCTCAAGAGCTTTTGCCACATCGTCCTCTTTATAATTGACGACTTCATCCGCACCTAGCGTGTTTTTGACATAGTCAAGTTTTTTCGGAGAGCCGGCGATGCCGACGACGCGGGCGCCGAGTATTTTGGCGATTTGGACTACGGTTGATCCGACTGCGCCGGCTGCACCGGAAACGACGACCGTTTCACCGGATTTCGGTTCACCGATATCTATCAAACCGAAGTATGCAGTTAAGCCAGGCATGCCCAATACACCTAATGCAGTAGAGATTGGACCGAGATCTGGATCGACTTTTTGCAGGTTATCCGTATCGGCCGTGTTGTAACGGGCCCAAGGCAAATTGCCGAGCACAAAGTCGCCTTTTTGGAATTTATCTGATTTGGATTCGACAACTTGACCGACGACACCACCAGCAATTGGTGCATCCAGCTCGTATGGAGGTACGTAGGATTTCGTATCATTCATCCGGCCGCGCATGTATGGATCGACACTGATATAAATGCTTTTGATGAGCACTTGACCTTCCTTGAGCTCGGGGATTTCGGTTTTGACATAGCGGAAAGTATCTTTGGTTGGCATGCCTTCCGGGCGTTCTGCTAATTGGATTTCTTCGTTATTCGCCATTTGGCTTCATCTCCTTTTTGGTAATATGGCAATTGTAAGACGGGGCGGAAGCTCATACAACTCTTTTGCTTTTTGCGTTTCGTGGATACAAGTGGGGGAATAGTAAATACATAAAAACGCAAAGGAGTTTTTAGCATGCCATGGACCATGGACGATTATCCTGCTTCGCTGAAAAATTTGGACAAACCAGTCAAAAAGAAGGCAATAGAGATCGCCAATGCGATGGTGGATGAAGGCTACGATGAAAGCCGGGCCATTCCGATTGCGACCAGTCAGGCGAAAGAGTGGCATGGAAATGCCTCGAAAAGGGAAGTGAAGGATTTCATGAAAAATGATGATCCGACAAAACGGGATTCCGACGCGTCTCACAGTAACCCGGATTTAATCGATAATCCAGAGGAGGTCGTGCCCCATGATGAGGGCTGGGCAGTTCAAGCCAAGGGATCGAAACGTCCTTCCCAGGTATTTGATAATAAGCAGGACGCGGTGAAGCGAGCAAAGGAGATTGCAGAAAACAAAGGGACAGAGACGATCATCCATAAGAAGGACGGTTCTGTTCAGAAACGTGTTTAAAGAAAGAGCTGCATCAATCAAGATGCAGTTCTTTTGCTTTACTTCCTTTATGTACAACCAGGGATGTAGAACAAGATAAGACTTTATTTATTTCCATAAAAGCTTATAATGGGAAAAGCAAGACCATTTTGAAGAAAAGGTGGATCATTTCCATGAGAAGGTTAACCAAATGCATGGCGGCTTGTTTCGCAGTTGCCTTGATGTTCAGCTTTGCCTTTTCCGATGTTGTATCCGCAAGTACAGGAAAGAACACGGATAGTATCAATGAGAAATTCGGCTTGCCGATTGTCGTAGTTGGAGATTCGTTATCAGAAGCACAAAAAGAACAGGTCAGAGCAGACCTAGGTGTTACAAATACAGATAATGTTGAGGAAATCCCGGTTACTGCCGATGATATCGTGAAATACATAAATGGCGATGCCAATTCCAGAATGTATTCTTCAGCGATGATCACAAGGGAAGATGAAGGACATGGGCTTGATGTTCAGATCGTTACACCTGACAATATCACGCAGGTGACAGTCGATATGTATAAAAATGCTTTGCTGACAGCAGGTATCGAGGATGCAACAGTGGATGTAGCTTCTCCAGTAAAGGTTAGCGGCCATTCCGCTTTGACAGGTATTTACAAAGCCTATGATACTGCGGACGGCAACCTGGATCCGGAGCGGACTGAGGTAGCCAATGATGAGCTGGATCTGGCAACGGATTTAGCGCAGAAGGAAGGTCTGGATAACGAGAAAGTCACGCAGCTTTTGACTGATATCAAACAGGAAATTGCGGAGCAGGATCCTGCCACGCGGGAAGATGTGGAACAGATTGTTTCCGATCAGCTGAGCAAGCTGGAAATCAGCTTAAGCGATGAAGACCGTCAGCTGCTCATCGATCTTTTCGATAAGATGCGCGAGCTGGATATCAATTTCGATGGCGTGAAATCACAGCTTGATGACATTGCTACAACGATCCAGGACAAGATAGATGAAGTGGCCGGAAATGATGGTTTCTGGCAAGGTGTGAAGGATTTCTTCAAGTCGATTGGTGACTTCTTTAAAAATCTGTTTTCATAGGAGAGATGCGTATGCGTAACATCATTCAAACTGACAAAGCCCCACAAGCAATCGGCCCTTATTCCCAGGCGGTGGAAACAGCAGGGACCGTTTACATTTCCGGGCAGATTCCATTGGATCCGGCTACAGGAGAGATGGCTGGGACAATCGAGGAACAGACGGATCAGGTCATGAGGAACTTGTCCGCGATTTTGGAGGAAGCAGGGCTGTCATTCGACCAAGTGGTCAAGACAACGATATTCCTTACATCCTTGGACGACTTTGCAGCTGTGAATGAGGTATACGGCCGCCATTTGTCCGAACCTTACCCAGCACGGGCGACAGTGGAGATTTCCAAGCTGCCTAAAGGGGCAAGAGTGGAAATCGAAGCAGTAGCTGTCCGCAGCTTTAATATGTAAGAAGAAAGGATTGCCGAATTTGATCGGCAATCCTTTTTAGATGGAAGAGGTCCGGGTTTGTGTCCGGACATTCCGGATATGGGCGGTTAGCAATGTGATGCCGCAGATGATCAACAAGGCGCTGGTCATATAGAAAACCGCAGAGAAGCCGAAATAACCAGCCATCATACCGCCGAGTATCGGGCCGATGAAGTTCCCGAGGAAACGAAGGCTGTTATTATATCCGAGAACCTCGCCTTGCATGCTGACTGGAGCCGCTTGCCGGATATAAGCTACTCGCAGCGGAATGATACCGCCGATTGCCATGCCCAGAAGCAGGCGGATTACAGCGAGTTCCCAGACGGAACCGACCAATGCACCGGGTATATAAACAATGCCTGCGGCGAATATGAGTCCAATCAGGATTTTGACATAACCAATACGGTCGCCGAGCTTTCCCCACGTCCTTGTCATGAGCAGGTTGCCAAGTCCGGCTGCTGAAAATGCGATACCGGAGTAGAATGCTATATTCTCAGGTCCATGAAGTTCCTGCACGTATAAAGAGAGAATTGGCTGGACACTGAAATTGGCAATCTGGATCAATGCACTTAAAATGAGTACGACTAATAAAATCGGGTCTTTCAGGATATGCGCCAGGACTTCCTTGGAGGTATAGTGTGATTTCTCGCCTTTTTGAATTTTGACCGGATATTCCTTTGTTCCAAAAGTGACCAGGACGGCGGAGGTGAAGACGCTTATCGATACAAGCAGGAATGTCCCGTGGAATCCGATACTGTCAGCGAGAACCCCGCCAATCATCGGGCCGAAGAGCATACCTGTGATACTGCCGGTCTGTAAAGTACCGAGCACTCGTCCGGCAATGTGACTGGGTGTCTGCGTCGAGATGAATGCTTGGGATATCCCGATGAAACCGGTGAAGATTCCCATGAATACTCGAAGCATGAATAGCTGCCAGACATTTTCGGTGAATCCGAGCAGGAGAATGGAAACCCCCATGCCGAAGGAAGATATGATCAAAATGAGCTTCCGTCCGTATCGGTCACCGATTTTCCCCCAAAATGGCGAGCATATGAATGCGGTAACAAAAGTCACCCCGAAAATGATGCCAGACCAGCTTTGGACTTCCCGATCGGACAGCGTTCCGAATGATGAAATATATAAGGAGAGAAATGGCATGATCATACTCAAGCTCGCCGAGATGAAAAAGTTGGCGAACCACATGATAAACAGGTTGCGTTTTGCGAGCTGTTCGTCCGTCATTATGTGAAAAACACTTCTTTCGCATTAATATTTCGTTTCCCTAACTATTTATACACACGAATAGAAGGGTTATGCAAAAGGATAGCTTGGAAACGACAGGATAGAGAAAAATTGCAGGGGAACAATGAACATGATAAAATAGAGGATGTTCTGCTAATATAACATAATTTAGCAAACCACTTAAAATTATACATCAATTATATATAAATGTCAAATGTTTTGGAGGGACGCCGGTATGGCAGAAGATGAAAAGGATTTGAAGGATGAGCAAGCCCGTGTAGCCCGGGTCCAGGAAACGATCGAAAAGAAACGGGAAAAAACCGCAGGAATGATCCAAGGACTCCGGGAAAAAGTAATCGATTTGCGCAAGAATTTCTGGGAGGATGTAACTGTCAACCTGGATGAGCCGGATGATGTGAACGAAACGCAGGCCAGCTTGAAACAGCAAGCGGAACTTTTAGGTGAACGGGAGCGGACACATCAGCAAATCAATAATGAAGTGAAAACGCTGGACAGGCTGCAGCGCAACCCTTATTTCGGGCGTATCGATTTCCGGGAAGAGGGTGCTGATCATGACGAAGAGATCTATGTCGGCCTTGCGAGTCTGATGGATGAAAAAGAAGAGGATTTCTTGATCTATGACTGGCGAGCGCCAATCTCCAGCATGTATTATGATTTTTCGCCTGGAGATGCTTTTTATGAAACGATCGAAGGCAAGATACAAGGGGAAATGACGCTGAAACGTCAGTTCATCATTCGTAATGGGAAGCTGGTGGCTTTGTTTGATACTGGTGTGACAATCGGGGACAGCCTCCTGCAGTACGTGCTCGGCGGTAATGCCAGTACAGAGATGAAAAGCATCGTTGCGACGATCCAAAAGGAACAGAATCAAATCATCCGGAATGAATCTGCTGCCAATTTGATCGTACAAGGTGCAGCGGGCAGCGGGAAAACATCGGCTGCGCTGCAGCGAGTAGCTTACTTGCTATATCATTATCGTGATCGCATCTCGGCTGAGAATATCGTACTGCTGTCACCGAACCCGCTGTTTAATAGCTATGTATCCAATGTTCTGCCAGAGCTTGGCGAAGATAATATGAAGCAAGCCACTTTCTATGCTCATATGGATGCTCAGCTGGAAGGCAGGGAGACGATCGAGACGCCATTTGAACAGATGGAGTATATGCTGCTTGCTTCCGGAGAGGAAAAAGAGCAGCGGCTGGCTGGTATTCAATATAAGGCAAGTTTGGATTTCAAGCGTTACATCGATGACAAGCTGGACGAATTCAAGCGCGCGGGCCTCATTTTTAAAGATGTCAGTTTTCGTAAGCAGCGGATCGTGAGCAAGCAGGAGATACAATCCTATTTCTACAGCCTATCCAATACATTGCCGATTTCCAATCGCGCAGAGCTGACGGCAGCGTGGATCGTCGAAAAGCTGCAGCTTTGGGGGGAATGGGAAACAAGGAAGGATTGGGTACGGGAAGAAGTCGAGCTGATGGAAAAAGAGGACTATGTCCAAGCCTTTTCCGAGCTGCAAAAGAAAGAACGCTCTGAAACGGATGACTTTGAAGAAAACAAACAGGAAGAAGAGATACTTCGGAAATGGGTAGTCGAACGAAAACTGCGGCCATTGATCAAAAAAGTTCGTAAACATGCATTTATCAATGTAAAGAAATCTTATCTGCGCATGCTGAAGGCAGAAAGACGACCGGAAATGCCAGCTTCATGGCCGGAACTATATGAAACCACAAAGCAAAACCTCATACGGAAATATATGAGCTGGGAAGATGTGACGCCATTTGTATATTTCCGGGATAAGGTGCTTGGAGATCGTTCGGACAAATCCATTCGTTATGTGCTCATCGATGAAGCGCAGGACTATTCGGCATTCCAGTTCGCTTATTTGCAGCAGGCTTTCCCGAATGCAAGGATGACATTGCTCGGTGATATCAACCAGGCGATCCAAGCCCATGCTTTGACAGGGGAGAATGTGCTTTCTGGCAATACAGCCGACAGTCACCGAATCGAGCTGTGGCGCAGTTATCGTTCGACACGGCAAATAGTCGACTTCACAAAGGAGCTCTTGGATCATGCCAAGAATATACAACCGTTCAACCGTGATGGTGATTTGCCGACAGTGACAAAAGCTGCTGACGATAAGGAAAGACGTCAGCTGATTTTGGAGAAGATCCATTCCTTGCAAGAAGCTGGTTATGAAACGATTGCAGTCATAGGGAAAACAAGCAAAGAAAGCAGCGTCGCGCATGACTGGATCAAGGAAGAGATGGATGCGGATCTGATTACAGAAACAACTTCCCAATATAAAAAAGGGTTATCAGTAATACCGGCTTACCTGGCTAAAGGCATCGAATTTGATGCTGTCATCCTGTATGATGTTTCAGATGGATCATATGGGCATGAATCGGAACGTACCTTACTTTACACAGCATGTACAAGAGCGATGCATGAGTTGCATATGTACACGGTCGGGAACGTAAGTCCATTTATCAAAACAGCAGCTGCTGAAACTTATTCAATCAAATAAAAACAGGAATCCGCGAAGGATTCCTGTTTTTATTTACCATAGACCGATCAGTTTCCACCACAGTCCGCCAATTCCGATCCAGACGATCAAGTGTATGATGGAGATGAGGAAACCTAGCCCCCACCATTTTTGCTGGGAAACGAAGCCTGCGCCGAAGAATACAGGGGCAGGTCCGCTGCCGTAGTGTGTCAGACAGCCGAACAAGTTGCTGAAGAATGCTAGCAATAACGCTGACAATAATGGCGGCGCGCCAGCTGCCACAACAACGGAAAGGAAGGCAGCATACATCGCGCTGACATGGGCTGTGTTACTTGCAAAGAAGTAATGGGAGTAGAAATACACAACAGCCAAAATCAGCAAAGCAACCGGCCAGGATAGTGTGCTGACGACATCACTCATGATGTCGCTGAACCAAGGCACAAGACCAAGTTCATTCAAGTAATTCGCCATCATGACAAGCACAGCGAACCATACGAGTGTATCCCATGCCCCTTGTTCCTGTTTGATATCTGACCAAGTCAATACTTCCGTAAGCAATAGAACAACAAGTCCGATGAAAGCAGCAGTCGTAGAACCGATACCGAAGCTCTCACCGAAAATCCACAATACGAGCAGCAATAGGAATACAGCAATCATATACCATTCCGAGCGCTTCAGCTTGCCCATGCTTTGCAGTTTCTCGGTTGCCATTTCAGTCGCCTTCGGTGTCTCCTTGATTTCAGGAGGATATAGTTTGAAGATGACGAATGGGATAACGATCAAACTGATGATTCCAGGTACGATGGAAGCAAGGATCCAGCTTCCCCAAGAAATCGATTGTCCAGTGACACTTTCAGCGGCACTTGCTGCCAGCGGGTTTGCTGCCATTGCTGTCAGGAACATTGCCGAAGTGATGCCGTTCCCTTGATAAGATGTAAAGGTCAAGAAGGAACCGATTTTCCGCTCCGTACCGTCACCGCTTCTGGATCCATAAGAATTGGACAGCGATTGGATGATCGGGAAGATGATACCGCCGGCACGTGCTGTGTTGGACGGCATAGCAGGTGACAGGATCAAGTCACTTCCGATCAAGGAATAAGACAAACCTAATGTCTTCTTACCGAAAAGACGGACGAATAAATAAGCAATCCTTGAGCCGAGGCCTGTTTTGATAAAACCTCTGGATATGAAGAAGGCAATGACGATAAGCCAGATTGTACTGTTCTGGAATCCGCTCAGTGCTTCCTCTAAACCAAGTGTCTTCGTCAACACGATTGCTGTTAAAGAAAGGATCGCGACACTGCCCATCGGCATCGGTTTAATGATCAATCCGATGATCGTCGCGACAAAGATGGCAAACAGATGCCATGCTTCTGCTTTTACACCATCAGGTGAAGGGATGAACCATAGGATTACGCCGATCAATACCGTGATGAGGAGCGGAACCCATTTGACTTCCCGTTTTGATTTACTCGATGAATCAGCCATGATGAAGACTCCTTTAGAAAGTTATTAAATTAAGAAAACCATAACTATATTAGCATAAAAATATTGTTATAAAAGTATTCGAAGTTTAATAAGTGTTATATGCATTGATTTAAAAAATTTAATAAATCAGGAAGATTAAAGTGATTATAATGTAAAGAAAATAAGCAAAAAATAGTTCATACAGATTAAGTAACTCCCTGCTCCATACCCTGTATATATTGTTAGTATGTCAATGTTAATTAATAAAATTAAATGAGAATAAAAAAAGAATCCGAAAAAAATCGGATTCTTTGTCTTTATTGTGTCAATCTCTTGCCAAAAGTGCATAAACGGCGGCGACATCTTGCTTGCCATAGCCGTTCTTTTTTGCCAATGCATATAGCTCCTTGACACTATTCGTCATCGGGAGGGGAGCACCAGCTTCATAGGCTGTTTCGGAAATCTGCTGCAAGTCCTTGTATGCATGCTCTAAAGGGAATTGCGGATCAAAGTTCTGCTGGAGTATCGTATCTCGTTTACCTGCTTGGATGTCACTCGTCACTGGAAGGGCGAGCAGGACATCCATCAGATGCTCCCGGTCAAGCCCCACTGCTTCCCCGAAGCTTATGGCTTCGGATAGTCCAGTCAGAGACTGGACGAGCAGCATATTCACCGCCAGCTTAGTAGCTGAGCCGTTACCGTTGGCGCCCATATGCTGGATGCTTTGTCCCATTTTCTCAAGCAGTGGGGTGATCTCTTTGACATCTTGTGCATCACCGCCGACAAGGAAATGCAGCTTGCCCTGCTGAGCAGGTGCCTTGGAACCCGAAACGGGTGCATCGACAAAGCGGATTTGGTGTGCGCGGGCAGCTTCAGCCATTTCTTTGGTGAATGCTGGCTTGACAGTGCTGACATCCACCCAGAGGCTACTTTCCTTCATGCCGCTGAAAAGCCCATCTTCGCCATAAGCAACTGCTTGAACAGCTTGTGGGTCTGTCAGCATCGTAAATACGATATCAGCTTGTTCTCCGACTTTCCGAGGTGATTCTGCCCAGATGGCACCTTTGTCCAATAATGCCTGTGCTTTTTCTTTTGTACGATTATATACAACTAATTGTTCGCCCTTTTCGAGCAGATTTGCAGCCATGTTTTGTCCCATGATTCCTAATCCGATAAACCCGATCATATGAGCACCATCCTTTTTATTCAGTCATTTCTAGCATACAGAAAAACGGATTGTTTTTAAAAGTCTTTCGCACAGGATATGATAAAAAGAAGGAGTGAAGAGAATGAAGCTTAGTATATTGGATCAATCCCGTATGAAAGAAGATGGCAGTGCGATAAAAGCTTTGGAAGAAACGGTACGGCTGGCCGAACTCGCCGATCAGCTTGGCTATACGCGTTTCTGGGTGTCCGAGCATCACGCTGGCAGCCTGGCCCATAGCAGTCCCGAGCTTCTGATGGGGCATCTTGCTGCTAAAACATCACGCATCCGTATCGGCTCAGGCGGCGTCATGCTGCCTCATTATAGTGCGTATAAAGTAGCTGAGAATGCAAGATTGCTTGAAGCGCTTCATCCTGGAAGGATCGATCTGGGTATCGGAAGAGCGCCTGGCGGGATGCCGGCAGCGAAAAGAGCACTGCAAGAGCATAAGGTGATGCCTGAGGATTGGTATGATCGGCAAATACGTGACTTGCTTCATTATTTGAATATAAGAATAGAAGAAAAACATCGCTTCGGCGACTTGATCGCGATGCCAGATATCAACACGGCTCCGTCAGTCTGGCTGCTGGGCGGCAGCGCGGGCAGTGCAGGTCTAGCAGCATATCATGGAATCGGGTTCGCTTATGCCCAATTCATACGTGGAGAAAAAGATGCAGCGGTGCTGGATATGTATCGGAAATCCTTCCGGAATAATGGACAGAACCCGCAAATGATGGTCAGTTTGTTTCTGTTTTGTGCAGAAACGACGGAGGCTGCAGAAGCACTGGCAAAAAGCCATGAAGTTGCATCACTGCTGCAGGAGCAGGGAAGACCTGTCAAAGGAATGCTGCGGCCGGAAACAGCAGCCGATTATAAGCTGTCTCCTTATGAAAAGGAGCGTCTGGAAGATAACCGTGCGACCATGGTAATCGGAACAGCTGCTGAAGTGCTTCAGCAACTGGAAGGGTTGGAAGATTATTATGGCGCGGAGGTTGAATTCATGCTGACAAGCCCTGTCTATGAAGAGAAAGCAAGACAAGATGGATTCCGTCTGTTGATGGAGGCATATCAGCGCCGCAGTTATTCTGTTTGAATCGGACACTGCTATTCTGGTATAGTGAAAGGTGACAATTCATAAGAAATCTTATAACGAGTGGCGGAGGGAAAGGCCCGATGAAGCCCGGCAACCCACTGCGGGAGGGCAGTCCTGCAGGAAGGTGCTACGACCTGCAGCAAAAGCTGCGTGATAAGATGACGACGGCTGCAAGTAAGAGCTTCTTCTCATCGAAGAAGCTTTTTTGGTAGATTTAATGTGTCGTTCGGTAGGATTTCCTATGTGTAAAAGGAGTAATAACAATGAAATATGCATACTGGCAGCCAGTTTCAAACAGCTGGCTGCGCCATGTGGAGGATGGGGGGGCTTTGAGCCTTATATGCGTTCAGGAAACAGCACATATGGCTGAAAACTTGGGTTTTGATGCCGTATTCCTCCCAGATACCTACTTATACCAAGGAAAAAATGTCGATCAGAAGCTGGACTTTTGGAAAACGGCTGGAGCTATTGCCGAAGCAACAAATAAATTGCATATCATGGCAGCTGTCCGGCCAAGCATCGATCAGCCTGCAGAAGCCGCCAGGCAGGCGGTGAAGATAGATGAAATCAGTAATAGCCGGTTTTCCCTGGCAGTCGTTTCTTTCCTGCGTGAGGAGGAAAGAAAGCGGCAAGCAGGCGATATTGAGGGAACGGAGGAGTTCTATCTTCAAACAGAAGAATTCTTCGAGGTGCTGCGGGGAGTTTGGACTGCTGGCAGTTATACTTATGATGGACTGTATTATCAAGTAGAACATGTCGATTATTCGTCGGCGGGGAGTAAAAAGGGGATTTCGCCGTTATATGCAGGCGGAGAAAGCGACTACCTGCGCCAGACGATTGCCGAGACGTGTGATGCGTATGTCATGAAGGGCGGCACCGTGCAGGAAGTGGCCAGCATGATTGCCGATATGCAGATCCGCCGCGAAGCAGCTGGCAAGTCCGCGTTTACGGAGTTCGGTATGACAGCTTACGTCATATGCCGGGAAACAGAGGAAGAAGCTATCCAAGAATGGGAGCGTATCACCAGTGCGGACTATGAAGCCTATGTAACGGAAGAGGAGCTTGCACAAAAAAGCCAAATAAGTGATGATGCTGTTGCCGCTAGGGGGCTGCGACCGAACTTGGTCGGTACACCGGTTCAGATTGCACAGCGTATATTAGCTTATGAGCATGCTGGTGTCAGTCTCCTGCTGCTTCAGTTTTCGCCGCATAAGCAAGAGATGGAACGTTTCGCGAAAGAAATCATGCCATTGGTGGAAGAAATGCGCGAAAATTCCATTTGATTGGAAGTATGCGGTAGACAATCCATATGTTATCGCGTACATTAGAAAAAAAGAGTAAGTATGGGGGAAACTATGGAGCTATTGACGATTTTCGATGAGCGGCATCGGGAAATTGGCGTAAAAGAAAGACAGGCAGTCCATCGTGATGGTGACTGGCATGAGACTTTCCACTGCTGGTTCGTGGAACACGATGGTACAGAACTATACATTTATCTACAGCAGCGATCTTTCAATAAAAGTGAATTTCCCGGGAAATACGACATTACCGCAGCTGGTCATCTGGAAAGCGGCGAAACGCCCGTGGTAGGTGGCTTACGTGAGGTGCAAGAAGAATTGGGTGTCACACTTGAGGAAAGCGACTTATTCTATAAAGGTATCATCCAAGAAGAACTATTCGCCAAGGATTTAGTCGATCGGGAGTTCTGCCATCAGTTCTTTTATTATTTAGAGGAATTGCCGGATATTTTGCTGAATGAAGAAGTGGTTCAGATTGTCCGGATGCGGGTGAATGATCTGGAGAAACTAGTCGAGGGAAAAGCAGGGACAGCGGAAGCGGAAATTGTCGCTGGAGCTCCCCATCAGCGAATCGAGGTTACCCGCGAAGCGCTTTGTCCTCATCAGCTCGATTATTATCGGGAAGTCATCATGATCTGCCGTACATAGAAAAGGAGCAGCTATTGCTGCTCCTTTTCTTCTATCATCAGAAAGCCCAATTTCCTTTTTCGAAAATCTGTTCGACTTTGCCATCCGCTGTTTCGCCTGTAATGGATAGTTCTCCAGAACCAACCATGAAGTCAACATGTGCCAGACTGTAGTTGAAACCAATTGTTTTTAACTCTTCTTTCGATTTGCTGCGGGCATTTTTCACGCACATGCCGATTGCTTGTCCAAGTGCCAAATGACAGGATGCATTTTCATCGAATAATGTATTATTGAATACGATTCCGGATTGGGAAATCGGTGATTGATGGGGCACAAGCGCAACCTCGCCCAGGAAGCGGGCGCCTTCGTCGGTTTCCAGCAGGTTTTTCAACGTGTCGTAGCCTTTTTCCGCTGTGAAATCAACAACTTTCCCTTGCTCAAAAGTGAGGGAAAAGTTCTCAAGCAAAGTGCCTGCATAATTCAGTGGCTTTGTGCTGCTAACCGTTCCGTTCACCCCATTTTTCACTGGAATAGTAAATACTTCTTCTGTAGGGAGATTCGGTATATAGGTAGAGCCATCTTCTTTCATGAATTCTGCACAAGTCCAGAAGGATTCCGGATGCAGCTCAATCGTCAAATCGGTTCCAGGACCCGTATAATGCAGCTTGCGATAGTCACGTGCATTCAAATGGTCGGCGTTTTTCTTCATTGCTTCGACATGCTGTTCCCATAGCCCCACCGTATTTTCCTGATCGGAACGGGTAGTGAAGAAGATTGCATCCCATAGTTTATCGACTGCTGCTTGTCCCTTCGAATCAGGAAAAACAGATTCCGCCCATTCAACGGTCGGAACGGACGCAATGAGCCAGTTTATCCGGCCATTCGTTTTGTGGGCTTGATAACCTTGTCTAGCTGCGCCCATTGCTTTCGTATAACGGGCAACCCTTGCCGGATCGATTCCATCAAACAGGGATGGATTCGGTGTTTTGAGCTCCAGGAAAGCTGTATCAGCAGCTGCCAATTCTTCGTAAACACGTCCGCGGAATGGTGTGAAGTAATCCAAATCTTCTATTTTTGCATGCTTTATTTTTGCTTTCGTGATGTTATCATCCTGATAATCGACAATGACATCCCGCATTCCAGCTTCGTATGCTTTCTCGGCAACAATCTTTGTAAATGGTGCAGCTGCCAAATCTGCCACAATCACCAAATCCTGACCTTGCTTCACATTCAAGCCGATATGCAGTAAAAGCTCGGCGTATTTTGCTAACTTTTGTTCGAATTGCATGAGAATCCCCCTTTTACATTCTATCTTCATCATTTTACCAGAAAATTATGACTAGAGCCGATACTCCAAGGAGAATTTTGCGATCGGATCAAAATGGGAGGAGTGCTTGATATGACGCGGGAAGATCCAGCGTCGGGAAATCTGTTTCACTGCACTGGTCAAATCAGTGCCAGCACCGCTCCAAAAGGCCTGCCAGACGAACTTCGTGCAATAATTCCAATCGGTATCCGCCAAGGTGCGGTTGAATCGGTATCCTTTCATTGAATTAATCGACTGCTCCGCCCATGCTGCCGCTCCTGCCGGATCCATTTTTGGTCGAAGCAAGGTGATCGTTCCGCCATAACGGTGCCGGGATAGATAAGCAGGCAGTGATTCGGTGATCCCGCCAGATGGATGTGCATGAAAAATACGATCATCATCCCCGACAATGCCGGCATGGCTGAAGAAAAAGGTGGAGGGACCAATCGAGCTGTATAATACATCACCCGTCTGAAGCAACGCTTGTATGTCGGCAGCGGTTTGATAGAGCTTTTCAATTTCTGCTTTGGACTTCCTCATCGGGGTCACTCCTTGCTTAAATGTCATAAAATCGCAATTGAAAGCATGTTCCTTTAACGCTTCATGTATTATGATAGAGAAAGATTCTAGATTTGTGGAGGTTTAAGCATGCACGCATTAAAGAAACAAGGATACAGCATATATGATTTACAAAAGGATCTCGCATATGACGGGATGGAGAAGGATTTAGCTGAGTTACAGGCTGTTTTTGATACATTGCCTGCTGATAGTTATGCACCGGAACTGAACCGTTACCGCCGTTATTCCCGGGCAATCATCTTCGATAAGGACAATCGCCTGGAATGGTTGCCGGGAATCGAGCGAGAGAGTGGAAGCATGGCGCAATATTTCCAAGGCCGCTTCAACCCGGAGTACGTCGATTCCTATCGGGAATTCCCATCACTACCGGATCATATCCTGGAAAATAAACTATTGCAGAAAATCATCATGCATGATTACCATGAAACGTTCTGGCGGAAAGAGGACTTGATCCTCCCGGTTCATGCGGGCATACATTTCGTTAAACTTGAGGTGACAGAAGATGGACAAGAGGGTGTATCTTCTCCGAACTTGATTCATCAGGACGGTGAACCGTTCACTTTTGCACATCTTATCAAGCGTGACAATGTTGTCGGCGGACTGAATATCATCGCGACTCCTGCCTGTGCAGGTAAATTGCCGGAGGATGCAGACTCCAGTCAATTCCACGAAAGTTTCGAAATTCATCAGCCGCTTGAATCCTACGGGGTTCATGATGAGGCTGTCAGTCACTATGTGAGCCCAATCAGAAAAGGGGAGGCAGACCGACCTGGTGTACGTGCAGTCCTCTTGATCGATTTCCAGCCAACTGTACTAGCTTAAGTCCAGAAAGGGGATAGGGATGGCAGTTACCATACGCGAGGCAAAGAGAGCTGACTGTGGAAGAATCGGTGAAATCAGTACAAAAAGCTGGCAATTCGCTTATCAAAACATATTGCCGCCTGATTATTTGGCTGCCATTCGTCAGGAAGAGAGGACGGCACGTTTCGAAAAAGTACTCGAATCCGGTTCCCTTATGTTTGTTGCGGAAGTGGATGGAATGCTTGTCGGGTTCATCAGCGGGGGAAGATCCAGGGGAGGTGTGCATCCAGATCATGACGGTGAAGTATATGCCATTTATATAGATCCCGATTACACGAATCGGGGAATCGGTAAATTACTTTTGCAGTCACTGGAGAACAGGCTTGCTGCCGAAGGAATTCAAGGAGTGTTCGCCTGGATGCTTGTTGGGAATGAGGCCAGACACTTCTATGAAGGTCTCGGCGGAAAGAAGATTGCTGAGGATCAGCTTGAGATAGATGGTGTCTCTTATCCTGAAATTGCATATGGATGGAAGATAGCGGACAGATGATGTCCGCTATTTTTTTATGCGCAGGAACTCTGCCTGTATGTAGTGTGAACCATCAAAAGTGAGTTTCCAGATAGCTGGCATCGGCAGCTGCTTCCAGAAAGCATAATCAAATCTTTTATCGTAATGACCCATAGTCAGCGCCATCAGATTCCCATGCGTCCCGATAGCGACCCTTTTACCAGCATAAGCAGCGAGTATATCTTGACAAGCATCAACACCCCTTTTCCTGGCCGTCATATTCGATTCACCGCCAGGAAATTGGTATGTTTCCTCTGACCATAAACGGTCCATCGCTCCCTGGAAGTCTTCGACTGGATAGGACGCAATTTGTCTTTCGCGGAGTCTTTCATCAAAAACAGCAGCGGATGGATCAGCTACGATCGTTTCCCAAGCGCGCCGATATGGGCTGGAAATATACGCATCTAACTGTTCGGCTGCTAGTTGCCTCTGAACGATTTTGGCATCTGTGTAACCTTGCTCGGATAACGTCCGATTCCGTTCATCCGGCGTATAAATAGTATGTGCGTGGCGAACAAAATAAAGTGTTGTGTGCATAGCAATCCCCCTCAGGTTTATTCTATCAGAATGAAGGTGGGCGTTTGCAATTTCATTCGATTTAAGTTACATTTTGTAAGTAACTAATAAATTGTACGTTAAGGGGGCGAAGCAGATGATGGAGCTTCACGGTATTCACCATGTTTCAGCCATAACAGCAAATGCGGCAAATAACTATGATTTTTATACAAAAGTAATGGGAATGCGGCTTGTCAAAAAGACTGTCAATCAGGATGATACATCCATGTACCACCTATTTTATGCTGACAAGCTCGGCAGTCCAGGAACGGATTTGACTTTTTTCGAAATCCACCGGGCCGGCAGGACGTACGCAGGCAACAATAGTATCTCCCTGACTTCCCTGCGTGTGGCATCAGATGATGCCATCCAATATTGGGCCGGCAGATTGCAGGAATATGATATTCAAACCGAACAGGTGGAGATGCAGGGGCGCAAAGTCCTCTTTTTCGAAGATCCGGAAAAGCAAAGGCTTATGCTTGTGTCCGATGAACAGAACGAAGGCGTGGCAGGAGGAGTTCCGTGGGAAGGGGCGGACGTACCCGCAGAGTTTGCCATTATTGGTCTTGGCCCGGTGAAACTGACTGTTCCTGAGCTTGAGCCGACAGAGCGCGTCCTACTGGATTTGATGGGTTTCCGCAAAAAAGCAGAAGAGCAGCTTGCAGATGGGACCCATTTGCATATTTACGAAGTGAGTGAAGGCGGCACTGGAGCCGAGGTAATGGTGGAAGTGGTCCCTGGCCTGCAGAGGGAACGTCCTGGCCGCGGCAGTGTGCACCATGTAGCATTCCGTGTGAAAGATAGGGAAGAATTGGTGCGGGCAAAGAAAATCCTTTATGCTGCACATTTGCCGAATTCGGGACTAGTGGATCGATATTATTTCCAATCGCTCTACTTCCGAGAACCAAATGGTATTTTATTCGAGCTGGCTACTGACGGACCAGGGTTTGCGACAGATGAAGATCCTGCTGCATTAGGCGAGACATTGGCACTGCCGCCATTTCTCGAACAAGAACGGGTAAATATTGAAGCTGGATTGACACCGCTTGATACAAAAAGGAAATGACACCAATGAAACCGCCTCTTGAAGGCGGTTTTTTTTGGGGGACGGGGTTGACGCATAAAGCGGATATATGATTCTATAGATAGAAATATATACATAATGTTAAAGGCACTCCCGGGCGAGCGTACAAGGCGCGGGAATTTTTTGCACGATTTTGGGCATAACGTATAAGGATAATAGGAGTTGAAGACAGTGGGAAAAAGAACGAAATTATATGAAACAGCAAAGCGTTTGGGTGAGGTTGCATTAGGCAAGGGTCCCGCTGATTTAATTATCCGAGATGGTGTACTAGTCAACGTATTTACAGGAGAATTATTGGAGCATACAGATGTCGTCATTTCAGGCGACCGGATAGCATTAGTCGGAAAAGCATTACCGGAACATGAAGGACCGGAAACCAAAGTCATACCCGCAAATGGGCGTTATCTTGTACCAGGTTTGATCGATGGTCATATGCATGTGGAGAGTACCATGCTTTCGGTGACGGAATTTTCGAAGGCTGCCCTTGCAAAAGGGACGACGACGGTATTTATGGACCCTCATGAGATTGCGAACGTATTCGGTATCGAAGGCGTCCGTTATATGCACGAGGAAGGGCAGCAACTGCCGTTGAAAGTGTATACGACCTTCCCTTCCTGCGTGCCGGCAACCGATGACTTGGAAGACGCCGGTGCCAGCCTGACTGTAGCGGATATACAGGAAGGGTTGAGCTGGGAAAATGTACAAGGGCTGGGCGAAGTGATGAACTTCCCAGGCGTCGTTCATGGCGATAGCAAGATGCTTGGTGAAATTGCTGAAACAATCAAAGCAGATAAGACCGTAACCGGTCATTTTCCTTCAGAGGATCCATACGCGCTTCAAGCATATATCGCAGCAGGTGTTACATCCGACCATGAAACGATTGCCAAGGAAGATGCATTGGCTAAACTGCGTGCCGGCCTGCATGTACAGATTCGCGAAGGTTCAGCATGGCGCGATGTGAAGGAAGTAATCAAAGTCATCACGGAGTATAAAGTGGATACACGCAATATCTCCTTAGTGACAGATGACGTTTATCCGGAAACATTGATTACGAAAGGACATATGAACCATGTTGTCCGTCGGGCAATCGAAGAAGGACTTGATCCGATAACGGCGATTCAGCTGGCCACGATCAATTCAGCCCGGTATTTCCATATGGAAAATGATATCGGCAGTATCAGTGCTGGTAAATTCGCGGACTTGCTTCTTATAGATGACCTGCAGCAGATGGAGGCATCCATTGTCATCGCGGATGGCTGTATACAGTTTGAAAATGGCGGGCTACAGCAAGTGTTCCCGACGTATACATATCCGGAAGCTGTACGCAGCTCTGTACATCTAGCTCGTGAAATGAAGGCAGATGATTTCCTTCACAGCACAGATCGTCCGGATGGTGAAGTCAAGGTGAATGTAGTAGGCGCAATCGAGGGAAGTGCACGGACAGAGAAGATGACCGCAACCCTGCAAGTCAAGGATGGAGCAGTCCGGATCGATAGGAACCAGGATATCATCCATTTGTCTTGCATCGAACGACACAAGGGAACCGGGCAGGTATCCAATGTGTTTGTCCATGGCTTTCAGTTCCAGCATGGAGCAGTTGCCTCGACTGTTGCGCATGACAGCCATAACCTGCTCGTGATGGGTGTCGATAGGGAGGATATGGCCATCGCTGCCAACAGACTGGCGGAAATCGGCGGTGGTCTTGTAGCTGTTCTGAACGGGGAGATCTTAGCAGAATTACCGATGCCGATTGCCGGGTTGATGTCTGATCAGCCTTTGGAGACAGTTGTCGCCCAAGTAGGGGAACTGGTCAAAGCATGGGAGAAGCTGGGATGCAGCATCACCGATCCGATCATGACGTTCTCATTGATTGCACTGCCTGTCATCCCGGAAATTCGTGTGACGAACCGCGGACTTGCCGATGTCACGACATTCAAGCTCATCGATGTGATCATATCTGAATAGAGAGAGGGGAACCAGCAGAAATGCTGGTTTTTCTTATGTATTGAATATTATGATTTCTTCAATTTTCATTGACAAAAAGTTGGATCATCTGTTATTGTTCTTTAATACTTTACCATAATAAAGTGATGGAGGAATTTGAAGTGAACGCAGTTGTTATAGCAGTTCTTGCAGTTTTGATTCTCAGCTTGCTGCGAATCAATGTCGTTTTTTCATTGATATTGGGCTCCCTCATCGGCGGTCTTGTCGGAGGGCTTGGAATAGATGGGACGCTCGGAGCATTCACTGATGGTGTAGGAGGAGGAGCGAATGTTGCGTTGAGCTACGCGATGCTCGGTGGATTCGCAGTTGCGATCGCCAGCACAGGTCTTCCGGAAGCGATGGTGAGAGGTATCATATCCATCAGCGGGAAAAAAGACACAGCGCAATCCAAAAAGCGTACACGTGCGCTTATTCTAATCATGATTTTGATCATGGCTTGTTTTTCTCAGAATGTCATCCCGGTGCATATCGCATTCATTCCTTTATTGATTCCACCATTGTTGACAATCATGAATGACTTGCAAATAGACCGTCGTTTGACGGCGAGTATCCTGACATTCGGTTTGGTCACACCGTATATGCTGCTGCCGGCTGGCTACGGTCAGATCTTCCATGAAGTCGTTGCGACGAATATGACAGCCAGCGGCCTGGAAGTGAATCCGGATCAACTTACTTCTGCGATGCTCATCCCATCCATTGGGATGATAGTCGGTCTGGTCATCGCACTGTTTTCTTATAGGAAACCAAGGCAGTACCAAAATATCGAGATGCCAGTTCCGGATGAAGTGAAAGAAGAGAACGTGAAACTCAAACGTTCAACATTGATATTTTCCATTTTATCAATTGTTGCAGCGTTAGCAGTTCAGATCTGGACAGACTCCATGGTATTCGGGGCATTAGCCGGTATCATCGTACTTTATTTAACAAGAACACTTAAATGGAAAGAAGCAGATACCATTCTTACCAATGGGATGCGTCTAATGGCTTTCATCGGGTTCGTCATGATTTCTGCTTCCGGTTTCTCCAGTGTCATTGGCGCTACTGGTGATGTGGAATCACTTGTGAAAGATGCAGCTGCCGCAATCCACGGCAGTCAAGCTTTGGGTGCACTGATGATGCTTATTGTCGGTTTACTCGTGACGATGGGTATTGGATCTTCATTTTCGACGGTACCAGTTATTGCGACGATTTTTGTTCCTTTAGCAATTGAACTAGGCTTCAGCCCGATGGCTATCATTGCACTCGTTGGTACAGCAGGTGCTCTTGGTGATGCAGGTTCACCCGCTTCCGACAGCACACTTGGACCAACGTCCGGCTTGAATGCGGACGGACAGCATGACCATATGTGGGATACAGTCGTTCCGACATTCCTCCATTACAATCTGCCTGTCATTGTCTTCGGCTGGATTGCTGCTATGATCCTCTGATGGTTGAACGACGGACATGCTAGCGTTATGATACGTGTAGAGGATAAAAAGGGGCGATGACAGTGGAAGGCAAAACCGTACGCGAATTAGTGACGGCTATCAAAAATAAGGAGATCTCACCTGTTGAGGTGGCTTCTTATTATCTGGAGCAAACGGAAAAATCCAATGGCGACATCAATGCATTCGTTACGATGAACGAGAACTTGATTGCAGACGCGAAAGAGGCAGAAGCAGCAGTCATGCGCGGTGACGAGACAGGATTGCTTCATGGTATACCGGTCGGCATCAAGGATTTGACGCCTGTTGAAGGGATGCGAACCACTTTCGGATCACCAGCTTTCAAGGACAATATTGCAGATCGAGATGCAACCATCGTCAAGCGGCTTCGCCAAGCGGGTGCTCTGATCATGGGTAAAACGAATACGCCTGAATTCGGTCATAAAGGTACTACCGACAATCTTGTTTTCGGGGCGACTGTGAATCCTTGGGATCATGCGAAGACCGCAGGCGGATCAAGCGGTGGTTCTGCTGCTGCAGTAGCAGCAGGAATGGTACCGCTGGCGGAAGGAAGCGACGGAGGAGGCTCCATCCGCATACCAGCAAGCCTTTGCGGGATATTCGGCTTCAAACCAACATACGGCCGGATTCCGATGGATAATAATCTGGGTAATGTTTTCGGTTCCAGCTCACCATTCGTCAACCATGGACCGCTTTCGAATAATCCCGATGATAGCGCGCTGTTCCTGGAAGCTGTGCAGGGTCCGTCCACAACGGATCCATTCAGCCTGCCGCTTTTGGACAGTCATATCGGTTCATCCTATTTGGAAGGGCAGTCGCAAGGTCTTCGTATCGCTTATACATCGGATTTCGGCATGTATGCTGTCGATCCGGAAGTACGGCAGGTTGTCGAAGCGACATTTGATAACTGGCGCGCACTCGGTATGTCTGTTGAGACAGTGGATCTTGATTTTGATATGGATCGTCGTCAATTCAATGGATTCTTTACAAGCATGTGGTATGCTTCATCGGCAGCTGGCAGTGCCAAGCTGCTTGAAAGCAATCCGGAATGGGTGTCTGACTCCTATCGTGAGATGATTGAAAAAGGCAAACCGCTGATGGCTTCCGATTATCGTGCGTACGAACGGAATCGCACGACAGTCTGGAACAGGCTGCAGACGGTGCTTCAGGATTATGATCTAGTCCTATCACCGACACTGGCTGTCCCTGCTTTTGACTATCACTTATTGGGGCCTTCTGTCATTGATGGACAGCAGGTGAAGGAAGACGCAGACTGGATGATGACGCACGCTTATAATGTGACTGGACTGCCAGCAGCTTCACTTCCAGCAGGACTTTCACAAGGAGGCTTGCCGATCGGCATGCAGCTTGCCGCCAATCGTTTCCAGGATGCCCGTGTCCTGCGTGCAGCCAAAGCCTATATGGATGCCTACCCGCTTCGTTAAAAGCAGCTTCGGCTGCTTTTTTCATTTGTCCCAAAAATCCTGATTTTTTACAGAAAATTAACCAGAATCAAGCCTATCCTCCTATATCGGGTTAGTTTGATACCAGCTAGTATGGTAGATGACGGAGTTCGCCGGTATTTGCCGAACTTACTATTATTCTGGGGGAATCATGTTAATGGGGAAAAGAGTAGTATCTATTTTTGCAATAGTCGCACTTATTTGTTCGGGAATTTTGCCGGGTTTCTCTTCTGGGGCACAGGCAGCGGAGCATATTGCGGCACCGATACTATCGGAGTACGTGGAAGGAAGCTCCTACAATAAAGCGATCGAGCTTTATAATCCGACCGATGAACCACTCGATCTCGGTCAATTCGAGCTGGCAGGATATTTCAATGGCAATACAAAAGCAACTGCTTCCCTTACCTTATCGGGTACATTGGAATCGGGTGATACATATGTCATTGTCAATCCGCGTGCGAGTGAAGCCCTGCTTGCAGCCGCAGATCAGACGAACGGGAGTGTCATCAATTTCAATGGGAATGATGCTATCGCTCTCCAGCAGGATGGAACCGTTCTTGATGTCATTGGTGAAATCGGGAATGATCAGGACTTAGCCAAGGATATCGGCCTCATCCGTTCCGCTGATGTGACCGGAGGCAGCACAGTCTTCGTTCCGGAGCAGTGGGAAGAGACACCAAAAGATAGTTTTGGAACGATTGGGTCCCATGGACAGGAACAGCCAGGGGAAGAACCTGAAGCCGGAACAGTCCAGCCGATTGCCGATGTAAAGGGTAAAACAGGTGAAACGGTGACTGTGGAAGGGATTGCTACCGCAGATAATGCAAGCATCGGTGGTGGGAAGCTATCTGCGTTCATCCAAGATGAAACGGCAGGACTGAATATCTATCACACGGATGTAGCAGCTTTTCCGGAGATAAAAGAAGGTGATCTTATCCGCGTGACAGGAGAGATTACCAGTTACCGAGGTTTGACAGAGATAGCACCCGCAGTGGACGGTGTGACTGTCATTGCCTCCGATAATGAGGTTCCCCTTCCTGAAGAAATGACAATCAGTCAGCTCCAGGCTGAAGAGACAGCTGAACCCGCAGAAGGGGAACTTGTCCAAGTGACAGGATACATCAAGAATATTCCGGAAAGCCCGGCTGGTGGTGGATACAATATTCAATTCATCAATGAAAACTATGAATCTATCACATTGCGCATCATGGAATCTGCCTTGGATATTTCAACTGTGGAAGAAGGCAGGTGGTATACCGTTACCGGTATCCTGAGCCAATACGACAGCTATCAAATCCTGCCCCGTAAACAAGAGGATGTGGAGGTGGCGGCTTTGCAGCCGGAACCTCCAAAGACAGAGGGAACGTATACAGCAGTGGTAGAATCAGTTACTGATGGAGATACGATTCGTCTTCAACAGCCAGTGTTGGGATCGGATCGCGTCCGCTTTGTGAACGCGGATACGCCGGAAACATTCCATGCAATCAAAAATGAACTGGACCAGAACCAGATGGACCACGGCCAGGCAGCCTCTGATTATCTAAAATCCAAGCTATCTGCAGGTGATGAGATTACACTTGAAGTGGGAGAAGAGCCGACAGATAATTATGGTCGCTTGCTGGCGCAGGTCATCACCGCCGATGGGGAGAATATGAACCTTGAATTGGTGAAAGAAGGTTTGGCAGTCACTTACTTTATCGCACCGATTGGTGGGGAGAGCGAATATGCAACCTATCAGCAAGCAGTAGCAGAAGCCAAGGTGCAGGAAAAAGGAATTTGGAATCCAGAATCTCCATTGGAGGAGCTGCCGTTTGAATTCCGTGCCCGTTATGATGGCAGCGGACTGGATAAATATGTTGGGAATTCGGATACAAAGCAATACGTCACTCCTTATCAGTGGGAGGCCATACCAGTTGATAAACGCATCTTCTTCTGGACAGAACAGGATGCGCTTGACGCAGGATATGAAGCAGCTGGTGATGCAGATCCTCCTGCAGAGGAAGATAACCTTGCCGTCCAGCTGCTTGGTATGAACGATCTGCACGGCAAGATCGATCAGCAGTATGAACTGGATACGGACGGAGATGGCACAATAGATGGCACTTTCGGACATATGGATTATACAGCAGCGGCAATCAAACAGCGGGAAGCAGAGAATCCGAATAGCCTGCTCGTCCATGCCGGGGATATGATCGGCGGCAGCTCTCCTGTATCGGCACTGCTGCAGGATGAGCCGACAATCGAGATCATGGAAGCGATGGGCTTCGATGTAGGTACGATCGGCAACCATGAACTGGATGAAGGTACAGAAGAGTTATTGCGTATCGTGAAAGGCGGTGAGCATCCGAACGGAACTCCTGGCTATGATGGAACGGACTTTCCGACACTTTGTGCCAACTGTGTCTACAAAGACAGTGGTGAAACGATTCTGCCTCCTTACAGCATCCAGGAAGTCGATGGAGAGAAAATCGGCTTCATCGGAGTAAATACAACTGCTTCACTTGGTATGGTCATGCCGGAAGGGATTCAGGATATTACCATCACCGATGAAGTAGAAGCAGTCAATCAGGCAACAGCCGAATTGAAAGAACAAGGCGTCAAAGCAATTGTCGTCCTGTCCCATATGCCAGCTGAGCAAAGCGGGGACGGTGCGATAGGCGATGCAGCTAATATGGCCAATGCGGTGGATGATGAAGTTGATATCATTTTCGCTGCGCATAACCATGCCGTCGTCAGTGCAACGGTTGATAATAAACTGATCGTTCAGGCGTCTGAATATGGAAAGGCTTTTTCAGATGTGGATGTGGAGATTGATCGCGAAACAGGCGATATTGTTTCCAAAGAAGCTGAAATCGTATGGGTAGATCAGGGAGCTTACACACCTGATCCGACAGTCGGAGCCATCCTGGCTAAATATGCCGAAGAAGTAGCGCCAATCATGGATGAAGTCGTCGGCGTTGCAGCTAATACGATGACTGGCGGTTATGCAGTAAAAGGTGAAGCAGGCGACAATGCGCTTGGTAATTTGATCGCCGATGGCATGAGAGAGGCAATGGATAGTGACTTTGCATTGATGAATGGCGGCGGGATCAGGGATGATTTGCTGGAAGGCGATATCACTTGGGGTGAGCTTTTCAACATTCAGCCATTCAATAATACGCTCATGACATTCGAGATTGACGGAGCGGATCTGGAGGAAATCTTGAATGCACAGATCACTTCATACGGTCCGGATTACAGCATAAGCGGCTTTACGTATACATGGAATGGAGAAACGAATCAGGTTGTGGATATCAAGCTTCCTGATGGTTCTACGATTGACGAAGATAAAGTGTATACGATTACTGTGAATAACTTCATGGGAACATCTCAAGGAGATAAATATCGTCCGATCAGCGAACTTGGCCGCAATCCTGTAATGGGACCGGAAGATCTGGAGGCAACTGTTGCATTTGTAAGGAGCTTCGGGATGGAGCCGATTGCTTATGAAGCAGAAGGTCGTATTTCGGAAGTAAGCGGGGATACACCGACTGAGCCTCCGGTAGATCCGGAAGAGCCACCGACAGAACCAGAGCAACCGGATGAGGGCGATAAGCCGCAACATCCGATTATAGATTTCGTAAAAGACGTTCTCGATACAGTGTGGGATTGGATGAAGAAACTGTTTTGGCGCTGGTAATGGAAAAGGCCTTCAAGCAATTTTTGCTTGAAGGCCTTTTTTAGCTTTCAACAGCCGTTTTATCTTTGTTATACCAGATGAATTTACCGGTATAACCATAGATGATTGCAAGTCCGATAGCGACAAAGCTCAGCCACATGAATGGCAGATAGGAGAACGTAGAAACTCCGAGGATACCGGCCATATAAATACCGTTGTCTGACCATGGCACCATACCGGAAGTCAAGGTACCGCCGACCTCTGTATTACGGGAAAGAACACGGCGATCAAGCTGCTGCCTGTCATACGTTTTTTCCATCATTTTAGGTGTCAAGATCAAGGAAACATACATTGCACAGCCTAGGACATTTCCAAGGAAGGCTACAATCAAGGTTGCCAATGTCGTATTGCCCGCTGATATAAGTTTCTTTTCAAAGGTGGACACGATCACTTGCAGGACACCAAGTTTTTCAAGAAGCCCGCCGAAACCAAGACCGAAAATGATGACCATCAAGGTATCGAGCATACCCATCACGCCGCCTCGGTTAAGGATGCCATCGATGAAATTCACACCTGTATCAATTGAGAATCCATTATAAGCGGTGCCAAGAGCTTCTGCGAAATTCATTCCCTGGAAAAGGGATGCCCAGATGGCACCAAGCAGAGCGCCTGTAGCGATGACTGGCAGGGATGGTTTTTTCATAGCCAATAGTACAAGTACTGCTATAGCCGGAATCAGCATCAGGATGCTGATATCAAAGTTATCCATCAATGCGTTCTTCAATGATTCCACCCTAGCCTGGTCGATATCTTCTCCACCGTAGATGAATCCAACCCCTGTAAAAAGGATAGCCGTGATGACGAACGCTGGAACGGATAGGAAAAGCATCGCCCGAACATGTTCCAGAACATCTACCTTAGAAAGAGAGGATGCGAGTACGGTACTATCAGATAGAGGAGATAGCTTGTCCCCGAAATAAGATCCGGACAGCACTGCCCCGGCTACAAGCGGCAGCGGCATGCCAAGTCCTTCCCCGATCGCCATCATGGCGATGCCTGCTGTACCCGCTGTTCCCCAAGATGTACCTGTAGCAACTGACATGATCGAACAGATGATCAAGGTTGCCAGCAGGAAAATACTTGGATGGATGAATTCAAGACCATAGTATATTAATGTCGGTACGACACCGCCAGCAATCCATGTGCCTATCAAGGCTCCGACGGCCACTAGAATCAGAACTGCTTCCAGTCCATTCGAGATTCCGCTCATAATTGATTTCTGTAAATCCTGATATTTGTGCCCAAGGCGTATGCCAAGGATGATGACGACAAACCAAGATATGAAGAGCGCCAGCTGAATCGGCAAGTCAAGATAGACTGTGAAGGATAATACAAGCGCTAGAAAGATTCCTAGTATGATGATAATCTCTGTAATTGACGGTAATCTTGCTTCTTTCAAATCCAGTCCTCCTAAAAATAATAGTGAACCCGCTTACATATGGAAGCGGATAAAGATGCGCTTTATATCCCGCTTTTTTAAAAAACGGGACATATGCACATTTTTCTATTATCTATCAAAAAGCTCCTCGCCGGCAATACCCGGTTTTGTCATTTCGTAAGGATTCAAGATGATATCGAGTTCTTCTTCGGTTAGGACATCGTATTGAAGGCATAGCTCACGGATTGATTTTCCAGTGATAATCGCTTCGCGAGCGATTCGGGCAGCTACTTCATAACCCAAATGCGGATTGACTGCAGTCAGCAATCCGACACTTTTATCAACATATTCTTTCAGCAAAGCCTCGTTTGCTTCAATACCGATCAGGCAGTTGTCGGTGAAGGAACGGAAGCCGTTGTTCATGATGCTGATGGACTGTAAGAGGTTGAATACAAGTACAGGTTCCATGACGTTCAGTTCAAGCTGGCCAGCTTCGGAGGCCAAGCAGATTGTATTATCATTACCGATTACTTGGAACGCAATCTGGTTGATCATTTCTGCCATAACCGGATTCACTTTACCTGGCATGATGGAGGAACCTGGCTGACGTGCAGGCAAATTGATCTCGTTCAGCCCTGCTCTCGGACCGGAAGCCATCAGGCGGAGATCGTTTGCAATCTTGGACATATTCATCATACAAACCTTCAGGCTGGCGGATACCTCGGTATAAGCATCCGTGTTTTGTGTTGCATCTACAAGGTTCTCAGCTGTGACGAGCGGTAAACCGCTGTTGTCAGCCAAATGCTTGACGACACGCTCGATATATTTCGGGTTTGCATTCAGCCCCGTACCGACTGCTGTTGCCCCCATGTTGACCTCATACAAATGCTGGCGGGATTGTTTTATACGTTTGATATCCCTTTCCAGAACACGACTGTATGCTTCGAATTCCTGTCCTAGACGAATAGGTACCGCATCCTGCAGATGTGTGCGTCCCATCTTGATGACAGAATCGAACTGTTTTGCTTTTTTCTTGAATTCACCTTGCATATATTCCATCGTTTCGAGCAGTTTTTCGAGCATGTTCAATGTAGAAATATGGATTGCAGTCGGAAATACATCATTCGTCGATTGTGACATGTTCACGTGCGTATTCGGGCTTAACTGCTGATAATCGCCCTTTTCATGACCAAGGATTTCCAGAGCTCGGTTAGTTATGACTTCATTGGCATTCATATTGATGGAGGTGCCAGCACCGCCCTGGATCGGATCCACGATGAACTGGTCATGCCATTTGCCATTTATTATTTCTTCGGATGCTTGAACGATGGCATTTCCAAGCCCTTCATACAAGCGTTTTACATCCATATTGGCAAGTGCGGCCGATTTCTTCACGATGCCGAGTGCCTTGATCATTTCTTCATGGATGCGATAGCCTGTAATCGGGAAATTTTCTGATGCTCGTAAAGTCTGAATACCATAATAAGCATCTTTGATAATTTGTTTTTCTCCCAGAAAGTCTTTTTCAATCCGATGTTTCTCTTGTAAGTCTGCCATGACTTGAACCTTCCTTTTTCAATTATTTAAGAGGGCCATATAGTAATATCTTCAGCAATCGGCGTTTCCATCATGCGTTTCACTTCCTTTGGATCAGTGGATCGGCCAAGTGCCCACATGAGTTTCGGTACGATTGCTTCTGTGTTCATATTGCTGGAGCGTATCACCAACTCTTGATCGATACGGCGCCCAACTTCATAGATGGTCATATCTTCGCCTTCTTCCAGACATTGTGTCGTGATAACGACTACAATGCCCTTTTCCACTAATTCATTGATCTTTTGCAGAAGGTCTCGCCCTTCGAATGGGATGCCACCGCTGCCATAGCTCTCAATCACAACACCTTTATACATGCTTGCCAAAACATCAAGCATTTCAGGCTTGAGTCCCGGATACAGCCTTAATAAGAGTACATCAGTACAGAGGGAAGTATCAACGGTAAACGGCAGATTTTCTCCTTGTGTTTTCTTGTTATACTCGATGGTATCATCATGGATGAAGGCAATGTATGGATAATTGATACTTTCGAATGCATCATAGCTTTTGGTCCGCAGCTTTATCGCCCTTGTTCCCTGTATGACCCGGCCGTCAAATACGACATAAACACCGCCAACTTCTTCACAGGCAAAGCGAATGGCATCTTTGATATTCTTTTTCGCATCTGTTTTCTGGAAGGTGATCGGGATTTGGGAACCGGTAATGACAATTGGTTTACTGGAATTTTGCAGCATATAGGACAATGCTGCCGCTGTATAAGCCATTGTATCGGTTCCGTGGGTGATGACAAAGCCATCATAGGCATGATAATGATCGCGTACTGCTGCAGCCATCGTCACCCAGTCCTCCGGCTGCATATTCGTGCTATCGAGATTCATAAGCGATATCGTTTCCATAGTATATTCATTATCCAAGTCGGAAACATAGCTTAACAATTCATTCGCATCCACAGCCGGTGCCAAACCATTTTCTCCTTCGACTGATGCGATGGTGCCGCCGGTGGTAAGTAATAATAGCTTCTTCATTCCTGCACCTCTTCTATCTATCGTTACATATATGAGTTATTCGCTAATTGCGTACTTAAATCCTAATTATAGAGAAGGCAGAGGTTATTATCAAGGTTGTATTATTCGTATCGCGTACGAAAGCGGCAAGTTTGTGCTATAATGTAAAGAAGGAAAAAATAGCGGGGGAAGTAAGATGAATCTGGATCGGCTAACAGAATTGAGAAAGAAGAAGAATTGGTCTTTGCAAGATACTGCAGATCGTCTCGGTATTGCCAAAAGCACCTATGCGGGCTATGAGTCTGGGTACCGGCGCCCATCGTTTGAGGCGTTGATCACTTTGGCAGAGTTGTTCGGTACGAGCTGTGACGATTTACTCGGACGGAATTTCGAGAAGGATATCGAGCTGACCGATTTAAAGAAGAAGGAGCTGTCAGTCGATTACAGAAAGCTGACGGAAACGGAAACAAGCGGGGCGATCGCTTTTATCCGGGCAATGAGGGAAATAGAAAAGCAGAAATGAAAAAAACGCTTTGCAGTAAGCTGCAAAGCGTTTTATTATGCCAGTGTTTTCTCCAAGACACGTTCTGACTCGATGGGAGTTGTGTTTGCGAGAGTATTATATGGCAAACAAAGCGGCACTCCAGAGCGAGGATCGATGATGACATCTGCTTCGATATGGAAGACTTCCCGCAGGTTCTCTGCAGTTACAGTCTCAACAGGAGACCCTTCGCAAACAACCTGTCCTTTTTTTATCGCAATCATATGATCGGCGTAACGCGTAGCATGGTTGAGATCATGGACAACCATGACAATCGTCCGGTTTTCCTCGCGGTTCAGTTTATGCAGCAGCATAAGTACTTCCAGCTGATGTGCCATATCAAGGAATGTTGTCGGTTCATCAAGGAAGAGGGTTTCCGTTTCCTGCGCCAATGCCATCGCAATCCAAGCACGCTGACGCTGCCCACCGGAAAGTTGGTCGACTGCACGTTGGGCGAAATCTGCCATACCGGTTACATCGATTGCCCAGGCAATCATTTCTTTATCATAAGGAGTAAGTGTACCGAAACCTTTCTGGTGCGGATAGCGGCCATAAGCCACAAGCTCGGATACTGTCAGCCCCTCTGGTGCGACCGGGTTTTGCGGCAGGATGGCAAGCTGCTTTGCGACTGCTTTCGTCGATTGTTTATGGATGCTTTTCCCGTCCAATAGCACGGTGCCGTTCTTAGGCTTCATGACACGGGCCATCGTTTTAAGTATAGTGGACTTGCCGGAACCATTAGCTCCCACCAGTGCCGTAATCTTTCCTTTAGGAATTTCTATAGTCAAATCTTTTACGATTGATTTATCTCCATAGGCTACTTCAAGTAATTCCGTTTGTAAACGTCCCATTACTGGTACCCCTTTCAGCTTCTCTATGAGAATGAGATTCGTTATCATTTATATTGTCACAAAATTAGAGGCTATTCAAGGTTTATCCGGCAAATTTCATAAAAAAGTAAGATTTCTTCCAAACTGGCAGCGCATTGACATTGTATGGAATATTCAGATATGATAATGATAATGATTTTCAATTAAAGAACAGACCGGTAAGAGGAAGAGGAGTGTTAGAAATGCAATTGGAGCAGCTGATCAAGGAAAGAAGATCGATTTCGAATTATGATACAAGCAAACCAATCTCTTACGAAGAGATCCAGGATTTACTCGATGTATCAGTATGGGTACCGAACCATAAGATGACACAGCCTTGGCGATTCATCCTGATAGATGGAGAGACAAAGGAGCAGCTGGGTAATATCAATGCCAAGCAAGGAGCAAAGAGTGTTGCAACCGCCGAAGAAAAAGAGAAAAAGGCAGAGGCGCTGAAGAAGAAGATTACCGATGTGCCGTTATGGATAGCAGTTGTGCTGGAAGAACATACGCAAATGAAATTCCGGGAAGAAGATTATGCGTCTGCCAGTATGCTGATCCAGAATTTCAGCCTGCTTGCCTGGGAAAAAGGCATCGGAACAATCTGGAAGACGAATGCTTTGCTGGAGAATCAACAGGCGAGGGAATTGCTGCAAATCAAACCGGGGGAGCGTAATATCGGGCTGCTGCAGGTCGGTTATATCGGGAAAGAACCAAAAGCGAAGCCTCGAGTGCCGGCAAGCGACCGGACAACAATACTAAACTAAAAACAGCGATTCTGTTCAAACAGAATCGCTGTTTTTCTATACGATCTTTTTACGCAAATAACCTGAGATCAAGTCGATCAAAGATACGAGTATAATGACACCGAGCAATATGATTCCAACTCGCGGCCAGTTACGTGATTGCAATGCGAAGATAAGCGGAGCCCCGATACCACCTGCTCCGATGATACCAAGAATGGAAGCTCCCCGGACATTCAGTTCGAAACGATACAGCGTATAGGAAATGAAGCCAGGCAGGACCTGCGGTAAGACAGAGTAAACAAGGACCTGGATCCGGTTCGCTCCGGTAGCAATCAGCGCATCACGAGGACCATGGTCGATTGCATCCACTTCTTCAGCAAATAATTTACCAAGCATCCCGATGGAGTGGAGTCCCAAAGCCAGCACCCCTGCATATGAACCAGGACCAACTGCTTTAATGAAGATTATAGCCAGTACAACCTCTGGAAATACCCGGATATAACTAAGGACAAATCGTCCCAGCCCTGTAACGAAGAAGCCAGCTTTATTTCGGCGGCTTGCAGCCCAGAAGCCGAACGGCACGGTAAGAATCGCCGAAATGAATGTACCAAGGATCGAAATTGCCAATGTGTCGATTAAACCGTAAATCAAACCTTCTTCATCATTGACGAAATCCCAATCAGGGTGAATCACCCCTTCAAAGATAGCCTTGGAAATCTGGCCGGCTGTCTCCTTGATTTCGAACTCCTCAACCCCAGAGAATGCCCAAACATAGACTGCAGCCAGAATAACTAGAATAAGCACGCGGTTGAATACCCGCTTACCGCGGCCTTTTGGTTTGTCGACAGTATGTGTTGATATTTGGCTCATAGTAATTTCTCCCGAAGTTTATTACTCACAAAATCGATGATTAAGACAACGACAAGCGTTGCGAAAACCAAGGTATTCACCCGCGGATAGTTGAAAAAGCCAAGGTTGCTGTCAAATAAGAGACCGATACCTCCAGCTCCAACTAGTCCGAGAATAGCCGCAGCCCGGATATTTACCTCAAATGTATAAAGCACATAGGATACAAAATAGGCAGCGGCCTGCGGAATGATGGAAAAGGTGATCCATTGTATCTTATTTGCACCAACTGCAGTCATCGCTTCCATAGGTCCTTTGTCGATGCCTTCAATGGATTCATAAGTCAATTTGGCGATGATTCCGACAGAAAAAATTGTCAAAGCAAATATACCAGGAATCATACCTAATCCGAAAATTGCAACAAACACAGCTGCCAGAAGCAGTTCTGGTACGGTACGGATCAAATTGAGCACAAAACGTGCTGGATAGGAAATCCACGGAATCCGGTTAACGTTATTTGCACATAGCAGGATGATGGGTATAGCTATGATTGCACCGAATGTTGTACCGATTACAGCCATACGGATCGTTTCCAGCATTGGATCGATTATATCCATGAAATATGCCCAGTCTGGCGGGAACATCTCAATGAAGATGCTCGCCATTTGGTCACGGTTGGTAAACAGATCTGCAATGCTCGCATCGGTGCGCAAGTAGCTCCAAATAAGCAAAGCGAGCACAATTACTGCTGTGAGGTAATGCTTGAGTTTTGACGGCGGCTTCGGAACGATCTTTTTTGGAGGCTGAGTCATTCGGCTCCAGCTCCAACTGGTCCTCGCTGCTGTTCTTTTTCCAGCTGCTGTCCGTAGATTTCCTGGAATTTCTCATCAGTGGCTTCTTCCACTGGCCCGTCAAAAACGACTTCCCCGGCATTCAGCCCGATGATACGTGTTGCATACTGACGGGCAATATCGATGAAGTGAAGGTTGACGACCGTCGTGATGCCTAGCTCCTGATTGATCTTTTTCAAATCGTCCATCACTTGTTTGGTAGTCAGCGGATCAAGCGATGCAACTGGTTCATCAGCTAGGATGATTTTAGCTTCCTGCGCCAGTGCCCGGGCGATGGAGACACGCTGCTGCTGACCACCGGAAAGCTGATCGGAGCGTGTGTACGCTTTATCTATGATATTCACGCGATCCAGGGCATTAAGAGCCAAGTTCACATCCTCTTTCGGGAATAAGCCGAATACGGTACGTAACGTAGAGTGATAAGCAACACGCCCAGAAAGTACATTGCGCAGAACAGATGAGCGTTTCACAAGATTGAAGTTCTGGAAAATCATGCCGATATCGCGGCGGAACATGCGCAAGCTCTTTCCTCTTGCAGCGGTAATCGATTTGTTATCAATCAGGATTTCTCCCTCTGAGATTTCATGCAATCTATTAATCGAGCGCAGCAATGTGGACTTACCAGCACCGGAAAGTCCGACAATGACAATGAACTCGCCTTTTTCGATAGTCAAGTTGATGTTTTTCAAACCTTTGACGCCATTTGGATATGTTTTCGAAACATTGCGAAATTCTATCACTTTCTATACCAACCTTTTTATGTAGTTTAATAATTAAAAAGAAAAGTACTGTTCTGAAAAAGATATACATACAGACAAAAGCCCAGCCAGTCCAAGGATATCTCAGGCTGGCTGGATGGATAGGATTATGAAAGGGACTTGATTATTCTAAACCGTATTTCTCAGCGTACTCACGAACGACTTCGAAATTGCTGTCATCGGATTTTACGTAACCTTCATGTGTGTAAACATCGCGGATGATCTCCAAACCTTCCGGATCTTTACCGATGTTGATGAAAGCGTCTGTGATTTTTTCTTTCCACTCGTCATTGATCTCAGGAGTGATGGCAATTGTATCGTTCGGGATTTTTTCCGTAGTGGCGATTACTTTCGTATCTTCAAATACAGTCGGATAGTCGCCGCTTACAGTATTACGTGCATCCTGGAACGTAACGGCGGCATCTGTATCGCCGTTCAATACGCTGATGATGCCTGCATCATGACCTTTGACGATTGTCGGAGTCAGATCCTGCTGGATGTCCAAACCAACTTCATCAAGTGCGCCCGCTGGCCATACATAACCCGCAGAAGAAGTTACGTCCTGCACGGCGATGCTTTTGCCCTCTAGGTCTTCAAGGGAATTGATATCGGAATCTGCTTTGACTACGAATTGTGCAAGATAATAGTCTACTAGTTCATCTGTCGGAGAACCGTCTTCTGGATTGACACCGTAGCGCTGGGACTGAAGGATAACATCCGCAGCATCTTTTTCATGTGCCAAAACATAAGCTGTAGGCGGTAGGAAACCAACGTCTACTTGGCCGGAAGACATCGCCTCGACGATGGTGTTGTAGTTGGTAGATACGCTTACATCAACAGGAATATCAAGCTCTTCCTCCAGAAGTCCTTCAAGCGGTTTTGCTTTCGCTTCAAGTGTTTCAGCGTTCTGAGAAGGAACGAACTGCACACGCAATTCTTTTAGATCGCCATTGCTGCCGCTGTCGCCGCCCTCTGCGTTGGAATCGTCGGATCCACACGCGCTAAGCAAACCTGCTGCTAGAAATAGAGTCGCGCCGACACCTGCAATTTTCTTAAACATGATATACCCCCAAAAATTGTTTAATTTGCACTGCATGAACAACTATATCACGACTTGTTCCAGTTTATGTTAACTTACTGTAATAAGAATGTAAAGATAGTTTTGGCATGTTATGATAGATAATAGCAAAAACTGTTTTAATTCAGAAAATAAGGTCGGAGGAATCGATAGAATGTCTGATAACACGACAAATATTACACTGCTAGTCACTAGTGATGTGCATGGGAATATCTTTCCAACTACATACCGGGATCACGAACCAGCTCCTCAAGGTCTGGCACGGACTGCTGCTTTGATTAAGAGAATAAGGGAAGAAAAGAAACATGTGCTGCTCCTTGATAATGGAGATATGATACAAGGGACACCTTTGACGTATCATCATGCGAAATATCAATCCAATAAAGATAATCCAATGATCAGCTGTATGAATGAGCTCGGGTACGATGCAGCGGTGATAGGCAATCACGAGTTCAACTATGGCATGCCATACTTGCAATCAGCAATCCAGCTTGCGAATTTTCCTTATCTTTGCGGCAATATCCTTGATGAAACAAAAAAGGAACCTGTATTCGGAAAACCATTTGTGATCAAGCAGATTGATGATGTCAAAGTGGCCATCGTCGGTGTCACGACTCATTTCATACCGAATTGGGAGGAACCGCATCACATCGAAGGGCTTGCGTTTGAGCATGTGTTGGAATCGACGAGAAGATGGGTGAAGGAAGTTCGGGAGAAGGAGCGGCCGGATGTCTTGATCGTTGCTTATCATGGTGGATTCGAACGTGATTTGGAAACCGGCGAGCCGACGGAATCGCTCACCGGGGAAAACGTGGGATATGAACTTTGTCATTCAATAGAAGGAATCGATATTTTGATAACGGGACACCAGCATCGAACCCTTGCAGAAAAAGTGAATGATGTCACGATTGTGCAGCCAGGATCGAATGGCGCATTTCTAGGCGAGGTATCGATTGCTGTCGAACAACCATATAATAGTAGGAAGCGAGTTGTATCAGAGGCGAAACTGCATGAAATAACGAATGAAATCGCTCCTGATGAAACGATTCTGAACCTAGTTTCTTCCTATGAAGAGGAAACACAGAATTGGCTGGATCAGCCGATCGGAAAAATAGATGGGGATATGATCATCCGCGATGCATTTGAGACGAGGGTGAAGGAGACGCCTTTTATCGAGTTCATCAATAAAGTACAGATGGATGCTGCCGGTGTGGCCATCTCCAGTACAGCATTGTTCCATGACGCCTCACCGGGATTTCCACAGGATATTACGATGAGGGATATCGTCTCTAATTATATTTATCCTAATACACTGAAAGTGATTGAGATTTCGGGTGCCGATATGAAACAGGCATTGGAACTATCTGCGACTTATTTTTCATTGAGTGAAGATGGACAGCTCGAGGTGAGCCGCTCTTTCTTGGAACCGAAGCCACAGCATTACAATTATGACATGTGGGAAGGAATCGAATATATATTGGATATCAGTCGTGAGGTCGGGGACCGGGTGCGCGGATTGTCCATCAAGGGCAGCCCTGTCCTGGCAGATCAATTGTATCAGGTTGTAATGAATAATTACCGAGCCGCTGGCGGAGGAGATTATATCATGTTCAAAGGAAAACAGGTGGTCAGGGAGATTACAACAGACATGACGGAACTGATTGCTGATTACATCAGCAAGCGCAATGTAATAGAAGCAACTTGCAATCACAATTGGCGGGTGAGGAAGTAGGAAACAGGTGCAGCGGCGCCTGTTTTTTATTTAATTGGAAAATAAAAGGGGGTTATTAGTCCGTTTTTGTAACATTTATCCTAAGAAAAGCGGAAAAACGACAAATTATTGAGGAAAAAATGCCGTTAAAAACAAAGTCAACAAGAAATTTTAGTTTATTAATTTACATTATATGGAATAAATTGAGGTCTTTTATTACAGAAAAGCCCTCTGGGGCTTGGTTATCACTAGTTTTGTTACAATGATATTACAATGTAACAATAGTATTGCTGTGAGCGAAGCCTGTAATATAACCTTAAACTTCCTGTAACCCACTCCCCTTAGCCCATGTGATACCATAAGTCCTGTTAGAAATTTAAGGAGGTAAACGACGAATGAAAAAAACAGTCGTATCTTTAGCTACAGGACTAGTAATTGCGGGGGCATTCGGTACATCAGCATCGGCTGCTGAATATAATGTTCAAAAAGGGGATTCCCTTTGGAAAATCGCAGATAAATACGAAGTTAGTGTTAATCAGCTTAAAGAACTTAACCAACTTGATTCTGACCTAATCTTTCCTAATCAAAAATTGACTATAGATAAAGAAACCAACCAAGCAGACACATACACAGTACAAAAAGGCGATTCTCTTTCTAAGATCGCAGGGAAGTTCAACGTATCGGTAGGCGAGCTGAAAGCATGGAACAGCTTGAACTCCGATTTGATTGTAATAGGTCAGCAACTGGCGGTGACTGGCGGTGCGGTAGCAGAAGCAGCACCAGCACCAGTGAAGCAAGAAGCGCCTAAGCAAGAAGAAGCTCAGCAAGAAACAACACAGGAAGAAGCACCTAAACAAGAAGAAAAGCAGGAAGCACCTGCACAAACAGAACAAAAAGCAGAACCTGCTAAACAAGAAGCAGCTCCTGCCAAAGAAGATACAGCTACAAGTACTAGCCAAGAAGCAACGAAAGAACTCACAGTTTCCGCAACTGCATATACTGGTCAATGTGAAGGTTGCTCTGGTGTGACGGCTACTGGTATCGATTTGAATGCAAATCCAAATGCAAAAGTTATCGCTGTAGACCCAAGTGTAATTCCTTTAGGATCCAAAGTATGGGTAGAAGGCTATGGTGAAGCAATTGCAGGCGATACTGGCGGTGCAATCAAAGGTAATAAAATCGATGTACATGTACCAGATCAAAGCGCTGCATTGAACTGGGGACGTAAATCTGTAACAGTAAAAGTTCTAGACTAATACGGATAGCTTAAACAGGTGGAGCAAATGGCGGTTTGCTCTGCCTGTTTTTATTTATATTACAGTTTACCCGCCTGGGTGCAGGATAAACGGGAATCATTTTAAATTTACAGACGATTTACTTGTCTCATTTATGTCTTGGATATTTCCTTCACCACGAAAAAGACCGATGATGCTGAAACTGATGATCAGCAAGACAAAAATGCCGATCAGCCATTTTTGCATATAATTCCCCCCTTAATATGTGTATACTAGTATCTTACAAACTTTTTAAGTGCACATCTATGGAAATTTCACATAATAATCATGGAAAAAGTATGAAAGAGGGAACAATATGAAGCTGTTCAACGACTTGAACTTACAAAATAAACGACTTGAAGCACTACATAAATTGGGCTTGAATGAACCGACTCCAGTGCAGCAGCAGGCTATCCCGGAAATCCTGGCAGGGAAAGATGTGATTGCCAAAGCACAAACCGGTACAGGTAAGACGCTAGCGTTCCTGCTTCCGATATTGGAGATGCTGGAGACTGATAGTACGGGTATTCAAGCACTCATTCTCAGTCCTACGAGGGAGCTGGCCATTCAGATTTATGATGAATTGGCGAAGCTGATTCATCCTGGGGAAAACGTCGGTACGCTCGCTGTATATGGTGGACAAGATATCATCAAGCAGCTTAAAAAATTGGAAGGACGGGTGGATATCGTTGTCGCGACACCAGGTCGCCTGCTCGATCATATGCGCCGTGGCACGGTGGATCTTTCTCATGTCCGGACATTTGTCCTCGATGAGGCAGATCAGATGCTGCATATGGGTTTCTGGCATGACGTCAAAGATGTTGCAGCTGCTTTGCCTGATGCGAAACAGACACTGTTGTTCTCTGCGACCATGCCGAAGGAAATCCGTCAGCTGGCATCTTCCCAGATGCAGAAACCGAAAGAGATCACCATTCAATCAACCAATGTGACCTTGAAGGAAATCAAGCAGATTGTCCTGGAAATGCCGGATCGTGAGAAGCGGAATACTTTGAAGGTACTATTGCAGATGTACCGTCCGTTTGCTGCGATAATTTTCTGCAGGACGAGAAGGCGTGCTTCCGAGCTGCATGGTTACTTGCGCGGTCTAGGATTTGAATCAGACGAATTGCACGGCGACCTATCGCAGGCAAAACGTGAACGGGCCATGAAGAATTTCCGGGAATACAAGACACAGTTTCTCGTTGCGACGGATGTTGCGGCTAGAGGGTTGGATGTGGAAGGTGTAACCCATGTATTCAATTATGATTTGCCGGAAGACACCGAAAGTTATATCCACCGTATTGGCCGAACAGGAAGGGCTGGCAGTACGGGTTTGACTGTAGCCTTTGTGACACCTCGCGATCGACACCAAATCAAACAGATCGAAAAAGAGACGAAGCAGCGTCTGCCACGAAAAGAGCTCGTTTTTGGTGAAAACGGAAAGCCTGATTTACAGGATGCAGAATAAATATCCCTTGACAATTGAAAATAAGGGTACTACAATGAATCCAACATAACTGATACGTGAGCGAAGACGAAGAGTAGTAGCTTATGTGGTCACTTCAGAGAGCCGGTGTTTGGTGGGAATCGGTGTGGCGCATAGGTGAATGGACTTCCGAGCATCATAGCTGAAATTAACAGTAGGCTGTGGCGGCAACTCCACCGATAAGAGGAGCAAAGTGAGCTAGTTCGCTAGTTAACAAAGGTGGTACCACGGGTAATCTCGTCCTTTATTGGAGAGATTGCCCTTTTTTTATACACATAACTCGTGGATGAAGAGGAGTACATGCTGCTTGATTTGCACAGAGAGCCGGTTGTGGTGGGATTCCGGCCAAATCGGCAGCATGGAATGGACTTCAGAGAGATTCCTTGAACAATAGTAGGGGAATCCGGTTTCCCCCGTTACCGGGATAGGATATCAGGCTTGTGCCTCGTATCCGAATGAGCGGAAAGTGAGAACTTTCAATAGAGGTGGCACCGCGGTGAAGAACCGTCCCCTATGCATATGAAGCAATTCATGTGTGTAGGGGACGGTTTTTTATTTTTAAAAAAGAGGGAGCGAGAAAGATGATGGTTACAGAAAGCATTCGATATGAAAAGAAGCAATTGAACGGAGACACATTGACGCCAGTCGTGATTTACAAACGACTGACAGGCGAGAAGAAGTTTTTATTGGAGAGTTCGGTACACCATGCAGGAAAGGGACGCTATTCCATCATCGGTGCTAACCCTTACAAAGAACTGATTGGCAAGGGACGGGAAACGCTGGTCAAGGTAGCTGATCAGGAAGAAAAGATTGCCCAAAAGCCGTTAGAAGTTTTGAAGGAGCAGATAAGCGGCATGCAGCTCCCGATTGATTTTCCTTTTTACGGCGGTGCGGTCGGATACATGGCATACGATTCAATCCGGCAATATGAAGCAATAGGTGATGTGCCGGAGGATCCGATCGGGATGCCGGAAATTCATTTCATGTTTTATGAAGATATGATCGTATACGACCATAAGCATCAGCAAATCACGCTGCTGGCAGTTGATAGCACAGGCAGCAGATCGGAAGAAATGCTTCGGTCACGGCTGGATGAGATGGAAAAAGAGATAACGACCTTCAAGGATATACCGGATGCCATGTTGCCGCCAGTCCGATTCCAGCCTGAAACGGATCAAGCGACATTCATGCAAATGGTGGAAGATGCCAAAGCATATATCAAAGCAGGAGATGTATTCCAAATTGTGTTGTCACAGCGACTGACTGCGGATTTCACAGGAGATGCTTTCAGTTTTTACCGGAAGCTGCGGGCGAGCAATCCTTCCCCGTATATGTTCTTCCTCGATTTCGAGGATTATACCGTACTGGGAGCTTCGCCTGAAAGCTTGATCAAAGCAAGCGGCAATATAGTGACAGCTAATCCGATTGCAGGATCGAGACCACGCGGCAAGACGAGGGCGCAGGATGAACAGCTGACAGATGAGCTGCTGGCAGATGAAAAGGAACTGGCAGAGCATCGGATGCTTGTCGACTTAAGCCGCAATGATCTGGGTCGAGTGTGTAAGGTTGGCACCGTTGAGCTGACGAAATATATGGCAGTGGAAAAGTACCAGCACATCATGCATATCGTTTCCGAGGTACAAGGAGAGCTGGCAGATGGCATGACTGGATTGGACGCACTGATAGCTGCTCTTCCAGCGGGCACAGTATCCGGCGCCCCGAAAATACGTGCAATGGAACTTATCAATCAATTCGAAAAGAAAAAACGCGGTCTCTACGCAGGGGCAGTGGGCTATATCAATATGAATGGCGATCTTGATCTGGCGCTTGCAATCCGGACGATGATCGTAAAGGAAAATAAAGCATATGTACAGACAGGAGCCGGGCTTGTATACGACTCCGATCCCGAAACGGAATATCACGAAACGCTGCACAAAGCGAAATCTTTAACGGAGGTTGGTTTACATGATTCTGCTGATCGATAATTATGATTCTTTCACATATAACCTGTTCCAATATACAGCGGAACTTGGCGAAGAGGTTAAAGTGGTCCGCAATGATGCAATTACCATCAAGGATATCGAAGCGATGGATCCAGAAGCAATCATCATCTCACCAGGACCTGGCAGACCCGAGGATGCGGGGATCTGTGTCAAGGCAATCCGTCATTTTGCTGGGAAGATTCCAATCCTTGGCATATGTCTTGGACACCAGGCAATTGGCACAGCTTTCGGAGCAGACATCATCCGTGCTGGGCAAATCATGCACGGCAAGACATCGACACTTCGTTATGAAGGAGAACCGACCATCGAGAAGATCATCGGAGACTTACCGATCATGAGGTATCATTCTCTCGTCATTGATAGGCATACTGTCCCGGATCAATTGGCAGTCACTGCTTATTCAGAGGATGATGAGGAAATCATGGCTGTGGAGCATACGCATTATCCGGTATATGGATTGCAGTTTCATCCGGAGTCGATTGGTACCGAAGCTGGTAAAGAGATCGTGAAGCATTTTATCCAACTCATGAAAGAAGGGGAAAGTAATGGAACCGTTATTGGCTAAGCTTACAAACACAAAGGTTTTGACGTATGCAGAAGCATTGCAAGCATCACGTGAACTGCTGGACGGCCGCATGCCGGATGCTGTAGCAGGAGCCTTCCTTTCCATGCTGCAAACTCGCGGGGAAACAGCTGATGAAGTAGCTGGCATGGTGGCGGCTATCCGAGAAAAAGCACAGATCATCCCTCTTCAAGCTGCCAATGTGATGGATAACTGCGGTACAGGGGGCGATGGATCGCAAAGCTTCAATATCAGTACGACAGCTGCCTTTGTCATTGCTGGAGCTGACGTTACCATAGCCAAGCACGGCAACCGCAGTGTTTCCAGCAGAACAGGCAGCGCCGATGTACTGGAGAAGCTGGGTATCCCATTGTATTTGCCGGCTGAGGAGATGACCCATCTGCTTGAAGAGAATGGTATCGCCTTTTTGTTCGCGCCGCATGTACATCCCGGGTTGAAGCAAGTGATGCAGCTTCGCAAAGTGCTGCGCATTCCGACGATTTTTAATTTGATCGGACCGTTGACGAATCCAGTGCAGCTTGATTCACAGCTGCTCGGCATTTACCGCCGTGACATGCTAGGGATGATGGCAGAAGCTCTTCATAAGCTTGGGCGCAAGCGGGCAATCGTCATCAACGGCGCAGGCTACATGGATGAAGCATCACTGGCAGGAGAGAATCATCTTGTTTTGCTTGAGGATGGCAAGCAGACAGCCTTCACGCTCCATCCGGAAGAAGTCGGTTTGCCAGTATATCCGCTGGAAGCAATCAAGGGCGGAGATGCAGCTGAGAATGCAGACATTTTGCTGCGTGTATTGAACGGAGAACCTGGTGTTCATAGGGATACGGTCGTATTAAATGCAGGTCTAGGTATATTTGCCAATGGTAAAGCGGCTTCCATTCAGGAAGGGATCCGGCTTGCGAAGGAGAGTATTGATAGCGGTGAAGCAAGACAGAAGCTGCAATATCTGATTGATTATAAAAAGGAAGTGACTCCATGACATTCTTGGCAAGGATACTCGAAGAAAAACGAACAGAAATCACCACATTAAAGCAAACATATCGTCCGACAGCAGTACAGCGCAAGCCAATTTCCCTGTATGGGAGATTCCAGGAGCAGAAACAGCTTCAGATCATTGCCGAAATCAAACGGGCTTCGCCTTCCAAGGGGATGATCAATCCTGATGTGGTACCGGCGGACCAGGCTGGAATCTATGAAACAGCAGGTGCGGGAGCCATTTCCGTCTTGACTGATACACCGTTCTTCAAAGGTACGATGGACGATTTGGCAGCTGTCCGGGAAGCAGTCGATCTTCCGATTTTGAATAAAGATTTCATTCTTGATGAAATTCAGATAGACAGGGCAGCGGATTATGGAGCCGATGTGATCTTGCTCATCGTCGCAGCATTGGAAAAGGAGCGGCTGCAAGCTCTTTATCAGTATGCGAAATCGAAAGGGCTGGATGTGCTGGTAGAGGTGCATGATGAAGGAGAACTGGCACAAGCACAAGCGCTTGGAGCAAATATTATCGGCATCAACAACCGGAACTTGAAAACCTTCGAAGTTGACTTAGGTGTGACAGAGCGATTGATAAAAAAAATCGATACTTCGGCTACACTTGTCGTCAGCGAGAGCGGCATGGCGATACCGGCAGATGCTGCTCGTGTTGCAAAAGCAGGTGCAAAGGGCATCCTTGTAGGGGAAACGCTCATGCGCGCATCTGATGTATCTTCCATTTTGAAATCATTCCAAGTTCCCATAGGAGCAGAGCCATTATGATCGTAAAAATATGCGGGATCCAGTCAGTGGAGGCTGGGAAGGCGGCAGTGGAAGCAGGCGCCGATATGATAGGCTTCGTCTTTGCCGACAGTAGACGGAGAGTGTCACCGGAGCTAGCTGCCAGCATCAGCCAGGAGCTTCCGGATAATGTGAAAACAGTAGGTGTATTCGTCAATGAACCAATCGCAAGCCTGCAGGGAATAGCCGAGACTGCGGGACTTGATTATGTCCAACTGCATGGAGATGAATCCCCTGCTTATATCAAATCCATCAGCCACCCAGTTATAAAAGCTTTTTCGATAGCGTCCGAGGATGACTTAAAACAGCTGGAAGCATATCCGTGTGATTATTATTTGCTGGATAGTCCGGCAGAAGCATATCGCGGAGGTAACGGCACGACATTCGACTGGTCGCTGGCAAGCTCCAATTCAGTACCGAGGGAAAAACTTTTCCTCGCAGGTGGATTGCATGCCGGTAATGTACAGCAGGCCATTCAGGAAGTATGTCCTGCGGGAGTCGATGTCAGCAGCGGCGTGGAGACAAAAAGACAGAAGGATCCGGTTAAAATACAGCAATTCATTACAGCGGCAAAGAAAGGAAAGTGAAAAACATGGCTAAATATCCAACAGAAACGGGGCTTTATGGCAGCTTTGGCGGCCGTTTTGTACCAGAAACATTAATGCCAGCCATCTTGGAGCTGGAGCAGGCATCCAAAGAAGCAAAAGAAGATCCAGCCTTCCGGGAAGAGATGGCGTATTATCTAAAGCAATACATCGGACGAAAGACACCGCTTTATTATGCAGAACGTTTATCGGCGTCCCTGGGCGGACCGAAGATCTATTTGAAACGAGAAGACCTTAACCATACGGGTGCCCATAAAATCAACAATACAATCGGCCAGGCGCTGCTGACACAGCGGATGGGCAAGAAAAAGGTCGTTGCAGAAACAGGCGCCGGCCAGCATGGTGTGGCCACCGCGACAGTCAGTGCGCTGCTTGGGTTGGAATGCATCATCTTCATGGGGAAGGAAGACGTCAGACGGCAGGCTTTGAACGTTTACCGTATGGAGCTGCTGGGCGCACAGGTTGTATCCGTCGATCAAGGGAACGGTACGCTGAAGGATGCGGTAAACGAAGCGATGCGCTACTGGACAGCGAATGTGGAAGATACACACTACATCTTCGGTACAGCTGCAGGCCCGCACCCATTCCCACAAATCGTCCGGGACTTTCAGCGCGTCATCGGGGATGAAACGCGCAAGCAAATCATCGAAGCCGAAGGAAAGCTTCCGGAAGCGATTGTCGCCTGTGTCGGCGGCGGAAGTAATGCAATCGGCATGTTCTATCCATTCGTGGATGACAAAGAAGTGAAAATGTATGGTGTGGAAGCCGGCGGGAAAGGGTTGCCGACAGGACAGCATGCGGCTTCCCTTACCGAAGGCAAAGCAGGTATCTTGCATGGTTCGTTATCCTATCTGCTGCAAAATGAAGACGGCCAAGTGCAGGAGGCCCATTCCATTTCTGCTGGATTGGATTACCCAGGTGTCGGACCGGAGCACAGTTATTTGAAAGATGCCGGACGCGTCATATATGATGCAGTCACCGACGAAGAAGCTCTGGAGGCAGTTCGGCTTCTTTCCAGGACAGAAGGAATCATCCCAGCATTGGAAAGCGCGCATGCAGTGGCATACTGCAAAAAGCTCGCACCGACGATGGGGAAAGAGGATGTGCTGGTTGTATGCTTGTCCGGACGCGGTGATAAAGATGTGAATACAATCAGGGAAGCACATGAAGCTGGAGGGGATCTCAATGAGTAAAGCGAAGCTGGATACTGCATTCCAAATGGTGGCAGATGCTGGAGAAAAAGCTTTCGTACCGTATATCATGGCTGGTGATGGCGGCTTGGACAGCCTGAATGAACGCATTCGTTTCTTGGCTGACAGCGGCGCAACTGCAATCGAACTGGGACTGCCGTTCTCGGATCCAGTCGCTGATGGACCGACGATCCAGGCAGCAGGCATCCGTGCACTGGATGCCGGTACAACTGTCCAAGCCGTTTTGGATGAGGTGGCAAAGGAAAAAGCGAGCCGTACCGTGCCGCTTGTTATCATGACCTACTTGAATCCAGTCTTTGCTTATGGGGTGGAAGCTTTTGCATCGGCTTGTGTTCAAGCAGGCATATCCGGTCTCATCCTGCCCGATTTGCCGCTTGAGGAAGAAAGAATGGTAACAGAAGCGCTGAAAAAGCATGACATTGCATTGATTCGTTTGGTTGCATTGACGAGCACACCGGAAAGGATCCGGGCACTTGCTGAGCGCGCGGAAGGATTCCTTTACGCCGTAACAGTGGCAGGAACGACAGGAGAAAGGGCGAGCTTCGTCGATAAGCTCGGTACGCATCTGATGGCATTAAAAGAGGTCAGCAAGGCGCCTGTACTGGCAGGTTTTGGCGTCTCCACGCCAGAGCATGTAAGAGAACTGAGCCAGTATTGTGACGGGGTGGTAGTAGGGAGCAAGATTGTCGATGCTTTGCATCAAGGAAACAGACAGCAAGTGAAAGATTTGATTGCTTCAAGGAGATAAGCTAAGTGACTGGATTCAGGGAGTGGAGAGGTTTTCTCTGCTCTTTTTTTATGGAAGAGATGGTTTTGATTCAGTGAAACATTCCTGGCATCCGTCCGTATATATATGGAATAAGAAAGGAAGGATGGTGCTGATGCTTGAATTGAAAGATGTGACCAAAAGGTTCGGCAGGCATACTGCTGTGGATCGGCTGACATTGTCGATACCAGAGGGAGAGATTTTTGGATTCCTGGGAGCTAACGGCGCTGGGAAAACGACTACTTTCCGTATGATTCTGAATCTACTGGAGAATACGGAAGGAGAGATATTCTGGCATGGTAAAAAGATTACATATGATCAAAGCAATGAAATAGGCTATCTCCCGGAAGAACGAGGACTATATCCAAAGCTAACCGTAAAGGATCAACTCGTATACCTGGCCAAACTTAGGGGCATGGCAAAGACAGACAGTGTCAAGGCGCTTAAAAGATGGCTTGAGCGGTTCAATATCACAGAATATGAAAACAAAAAAGTGGAAGAGCTGTCAAAAGGGAATCAGCAGAAAATACAATTCATATCCGCTGTATTACACAATCCCCGTCTGCTGATATTGGATGAACCATTCTCGGGATTGGACCCAGTTAATGTGGAGATGCTGAAGCAAGCAGTCATCGAGTTAAAACAAGCGGGAACCTCGATCATATTCTCTTCCCACCGTATGGAGCACGTAGAAGAGCTATGCCGTTTCCTTTGCATCATGAAGCATGGAAGCCCCGTTGTGGAAGGCGATTTGGTAGAAATAAAGCGTTCTTTCCGCAAAAAGAACATTATCATCGCAGCAGACTATGACTTAACCTTCTTAAAAGAAACGGCCGGCGTTGTAAAATATCAGGAAACGCAGCAGGGATGCAAACTTCAAATTGCTTCTTCGGAAGATGCCGTGACCGTTTGGAAGCAGCTGACCGAGAAGGGATTTGTCCGTAAATTCGAAGTGGAAGAACCTACTTTGAACGATATTTTCATCGAAAAGGCAGGTGAGTCTTATGCGTAAATTTTGGATTGTATTTTTGCATACGTATCTCTCCCGTGTGAAAACAAAAGGCTATATCATATCAAGTGCAATCTTTTTACTTATCATTTGTGGAATTTTTTATGTGCCCGATATTATGGACCGTTTTTCTGGTGACAATGAAGATCCGGTGGTTGCTGTAATTGATGAGACTGAAAATCAGCAGCTTTACGAAGCGTTGAGTACCAATGCCGATGGATATCAACCCATGCTCTTTGACGGCAATGAAGAAGAAGCAAAGCAGGCAGTCGAAAATGAAGAATTTGAAGGTCTGCTCGTTTTGAGCCAGTCGGAGCAAAACCTGCCGCAGGCCGTCTTTTACGGTATGCAGCTGATGAATGGTACGAGCGATGATATTGAAGCGCAGCTGCAGCAAATCAAAGTTGCCCAGGCTGCCACGCAGGCTGGGGTGGATGAAGCAACCATCCAGGATATTTATACGCCGGTTTCCTTCCAGAGGGAAGCACTTGATGAAGAAGCAAAAACAGAAGAAGAACTGGCAGGATCATACGGCCTTGTCTATATTTTAGTCTTTGCGCTTTATATGAGTGTCATTGTTTACGGTATGATGATCGCAACGGATATTACCAATGAAAAATCATCCAGAGTGATGGAGATTTTAATTTCCAGTTCCTCTCCAGTCGGTCAAATGTTCGCTAAAATTCTTGCAATCGGAATGATGGGACTTACTCAAGTTGCGTTAATTACAGTTGCAGTATATACCATGATTCAAATTCGTGGTCAAGAATTGGGTGGAGGCTTCTTCGATTTCATTGGAATAGCCAATGCCTCGCCAGTCACATTGACCTTTGCGTTGGTATTCTTTATTTTAGGCTACTTCCTCTATGCAACCATATGTGCAGGGCTCGGTTCAGTGGTAAGCAGGATGGAAGATGTCCAGCAGCTTGTAAGTCCGGTTATCTTTCTGGTGATGGGAGCTTTCTTCCTTTCCATATACGGACTGAGCTCACCTGATTCGCCAATCATTGTTGTTGCATCTTACATTCCATTCTTTACACCGATGATCATGTTCCTGCGAATCGGAATGCTGGGAGTGCCGGCTTGGGAAATAGCTCTATCGATCGCAATCCTTGTAGCAGCAATCTTGCTCATTGCCTGGTTTGCAGCCAAGGTTTATCGCGGCGGTGTCCTGATGTACGGAAAAGGCGGTTCATTCAATCAGCTGAAGGAAGCGTTGAAATTATCGGGCAATATAAAGAATAAAAGTTGATCATGATATTAAAAAAAGGCTGTCGGGACTTTCTCGACAGCCTTTTGGTTTGTTTTCCGTGATTTTAACCCACTATGGAAACTTTGCCATGCACGCTGGAGAATGTACAGATTCACGCAGATCCATCATTCCTATATAATATCTGGGATAATTTACTTTCCAATGCGATTAAATATAACCGTATGGATGGAAGTATTGAATTTGAGTTAAAGCGGGTAAGGGAATATGCCCAGGTACGCATAAAAGATTCTGGTATAGGAATGACAGAAGGAGAGGCGGGTCGTATTTTTGATAGATTTTATCGGGCAGACTCTTCCAGGTCACGGATAATTGCCGGAACAGGGCTGGGAATGTCGATTGTGGCCAGTACGGCTGCCTTGCATCAAGGGAAGGTTTGGGTGGAAGAAACCTCGGAGAACGGAACTTCCATCATTGTGGAACTGCCAATATATAAATAGAAAAGACACTGCCATGTATGACAGTGTCTTTTCCCGTATCCTTTTTATTCATCTTGATTTAAGGTGGATACTTGCCAGGTGACGCCGAATTTGTCTTGCACTTGCCCGTATAGCGGACTCCAGAAAGTCTGCTGAAGTTCCATTGTGACATGACCGCCGATGGATAGCTTCCCAAATACATCTTTTGTTTTTTCAGGAGTGCTGATCATGACTGCGATTCCTACTTGGTCGCCGAGTTTCAGAGAGCTGCCAGGAAAGGTGTCCGATAACATCAATTCGTTTTCTCCTACTCTCAGATGCGCATGCAAAACGCGATCTTTTGCTTCTGGCGGAGTTGGATGATCTGGATTTTCCGGCATATCACCGAACGTTTGTAAACTTAGTACTTGTGCATCCAGTGCATCCTCATAGAACTTGACTGCATCTTGTCCATTACCATCCGTTACAATATACGCAATGATTCCTTTAACCATGCATCTTCATCCTCTTTCCTGCTTCTATTTTTGGGACCTGTATAGTTTTCGCTGCAGACTGCAATATTCCTGTATGAAAAACAGGAATGCTGCCGATCATCTTCCGAAATTTGTGAACATCCCGCCAATGTAATCTGTCACATTCTCCAGCTTGACATTTTCAATTTTTTCTCTGTAATCCTCGGGGTTATCTTCGGGGGCATAACCGATTTTTGCAGCATCGCGGTTGTCAAAATAATCATTATGCAAGGAAGAGACACCATAAAACACACTGGTACCAATTCGATCCGCTTCCAAACAGCGGACGATGAGCTGATTCATATCACGGACACTGATCCATGTATTCAGGTTCCGATGCTCGGCTGGTTTTTCGAGATAGCTGCCGATACGGAGGCTAGCCGTTTCAATACCGTGTTTTTTGTGATACATGTTAGCCAGATTTTCACCGAAAGCTTTACTGGCACCATAGAAAGTATCCGGCAAGTGCGGCGCATCCGGGCCAATCGATTGATTGATCGGATGAAAACCGACAGCGTGATTGCTGCTGGCAAATACGATGCGTTTGATGCCGTGTTTCCTGGCTGCTTCATAAATATGGAAGGTACTATCAAAGTTTGCTTTTTGAATCTTTTCATATGTGCTCTCCGTGGCGATGGCGCCAAGATGAACAATTGCATCGATGCCATCCATCAGCTGTTCGGTTTCCTGTGCATTTGCTAAATCGGCTTGGATAAAATGACCATAGCGGTGCAATTCCTCATCTTCCTTCACATCCGTCAAAACCAAATCATACTTACGGTATATAGCTTTTGCCAGATTTTTGCCAATATGCCCTGCTGCTCCTGTGATGAGTGATTTCAATGATGTTCGCTCCTAGTCTGTTCAAATTTAAGCAGCCACTCTTTCCGCCATGGTTCCCATGCGTAACCGGTAATTTGATTGTTCTTGCCAATCACGCGATGGCAAGGGATGGCAATCGCGAAAGAATTACGCCCGATTGCATTTGCGGCTGCCCGCACAGCCTGTATATTTCCAGCCTGGGCTGCGATTGCGCTATATGTAGTGGTGGTGCCGATCGGTATCGTTTTGACTTGCTGCCATATGCGCTGTTGAAAAGCTGTTCCCGTCGAAGCTAAAGGAAGCTCGAATGTATGCCGTTGTCCCAGGAAAAACTCTTCCAATTGCATCCTTGCCATTTTTGTCAATTCGTTATCAAAATGAGAAGCGTCATTTGTGAAAGTGATGGAGGTGATCAAACTATCTGTAGCAGTTATTCGTATGTTGCCAATCGGAGTAAGTACATTTTCGATATAAGACATGGAATATACCTCCTTATAATAGCTGCTGGTCCATTAAAAATATCGACATGGATAAGGAGGGAACCAATTTGGTATACCTTGATATCCAGTAAAATTATAACATGAAGGCAATCTGCCCTCCAAAGATGCACAAGATGGATTGTTGGAAAATTCTTATAAATATCCTTGCCAAATAGCTGAACTGCTACTAAAATGTACTTAAATGTTAACGATAACATTTTGACAGGGAACAGCTTTTGTCATACAAAATAAGATGGGAAGGCGGAGGTGTATGAAGCAATTCATGACGGAAGATTTTTTGTTGTCCAACAGGACAGCAGAAATGCTATATCATACCTATGCAAAGCAGTTACCGATCATCGATTATCATTGTCATTTGAGTCCCAAGGATATATACGAAAATAAGCAGTTTCGCAATTTGGCTGATGTGTGGCTGGATGGAGATCATTATAAATGGCGCTTGATGAGGGCGAATGGGGTGGAAGAAGCATATATCACAGGGAACAAGACTGATAAAGAAAAATTCCTTGCGTGGTCCAAAACCATTCCTATGACAATGGGAAACCCAGTTTTCCATTGGACCCATCTGGAACTGCAGCGCTATTTTGATATTCATGAAGTGCTGGGAGAGGAAACAGCGGAGGGAATATGGCAAAAAGCGAATGCGAAGCTTACAAGCGGTTCCTTCGGTGCCAGGGATATGATCGAGACCTCTAATGTGGAGGTGATCTGTACAACAGACGATCCTGCAGATGATTTGGAGTATCACCGGAAAATAAGGGGATTGGATGACTTCCATACGAAGGTGCTCCCAAGCTTTCGTCCTGATAAAGCATTGGCAATCACCAGTGATGGATTCACGGAATGGGTCCATCAATTGGCAGATGCAAATGGGCAAGTGATCCAGGATTATGACGACTTTCTTCAGTCCTTGCGGGCCCGTGTCCACTATTTCCACGAAGCTGGTGGAAGGGTAAGTGATCATGCCTTGGATCGGGTCGTGTATGAAAAAGCGACAAAAGAAGAAGCCGCCATGATTTTTAAAAAAGCAACAGCGGGAGAGGGAATCACCGATAAGGAAGAAAATAAGTTCAAGACGGTTACTTTACTGTTCCTGAGCAAGGTCTATAAGGAATTGGACTGGGTCATGCAATTCCATATCCATGCTTTGCGCAATAACAGCACCCTTGGCTTGGCCAAACTGGGTCCGGACACTGGATATGATGCAATGGATGATGGAGAGCTTGCCAAACCGCTCGTTAAATTCCTTGACCATCTAGATCGAAGCGATTGCTTACCCAAGACCATCTTGTATTCATTGAATCCAAAGGACAATCCTGTGCTTGCTACAGTTATCGGAAGCTTTCAAGGCGGAGGAGAACCAGGGAAGATGCAATTAGGAACAGCTTGGTGGTTCAATGATCAGCGAGATGGTATGCTGGATCAAATGAAAACGCTGTCAAATATGGGCGTGTTCGGAAGGTTCATCGGCATGCTGACAGATTCCAGGAGCTTCTTGTCCTATCCGAGGCATGAGTATTTCAGGCGGCTTGTCTGTGACTTGGTAGGCTCTTGGGTCGAACAAGGGGAAGCACCGAATGACGAAGCTTTGTTAGCGCAAATTGTCAAGAACATTTGTTATCATAATGCAAAAAATTACTTCAATTTTCCTGTCCGTTCTTTGAATGATGCGTGATCTCTCTTCTTAAGTGATTTTCGTGCTCCCTTTTGTGATATGCTGAAAACAGAAAATAGAGGGCGATACGTAAAGGCGGGTAGAAGAGATGAGTGTGACAATCAAAGATATTGCTAAGCTAGCAAATGTGTCTCATACAACGGTTTCCAGGGCATTGAATGATAGCCCGCTGATCAAAGAAAAAACAAAGAAACGTATTTTGCAATTGGCGGAACAATTGAATTATATCCCGGATTACCATGCTAAAAATTTAGTTATGCAAAAATCCCATACAATCGGATTGTTTTTTACAAGTATGGAAAAGGGGACTTCATCCAGCTTCCTTGTTGACACGATCCGGGGCGTGAACAAGAGAATCGATGTGCAATACAATCTTTTTGTCCGCGGGATAGATGATTATGATGATTTTTCGTACATTAATAACAAGCGGTTTGACGGTATTATCTTAATGAGCCAGAGTGATAAGGACAATGCTTTCATCTACAATATCATGCAAAAGGATATTCCGCTTGTCGTACTGAATCGGCAGGTAGACGACGAGGCAGTAATGAATATCATATCCAATGACAAAGAAGGATCTTACAGTGCAGGGAAGTACTTTATCGACTCCGGACACCGGAGGCTTGCCATTATCGAGGGGATACACGGCTTCAAATCGACACAGCAGAGAAGGGATGGTTTCCTGCAGGCGTTGATAGATCATGCAGTTCCGATCCATCAGGAATATCTTGTTCAAGGAAACTATGAGATGCAAAGCGGTTATGAGGCGATGCATAAGCTGCTTGATTTGCCTGAACCGCCAACAGGTGTCTTCTGTTCCAATGATGACATGGCAATCGGAGCGATGAATGCTGTGTTTGAGCGGAATCTTCAGGTTCCAACAGATGTATCGATTATTGGATTCGATGATATGGAATCAGCTAAGTATACAAATCCTTCCCTTACGACGGTTAAAAGACCGATTGAAAGAATCAGCATGGCTGGAATGGAAGCGATTCTTACCTTGATAGATGGGAAGGAAGCTTTACCGTATAAGCGGTCGATCGATACCGAACTCATCATTCGAAAATCAGTCAGCGAGTGTAGTGGCTAAGCCGGGATCGGTATAGCCAACGCTATTTTGTTAACGTGTGCATAAAAAGGGAGGGGCCAATGCATTTGAAACGGAATCATCATCCCGTCGCACCCCAGCGGGAGACTGTCTTACAGTTTGGCGATGGTGTGTTTTTAAGAGGGTTTGCAGATTGGATCATCCATCACATGAACCAGAAAGGACTATTTCAGGGAGGTGTTGTGGCTGTCAATCCTCGCCGCACAGGCAATGCCGAAAAATTGAATGACCAAGATGGACTTTACACTGTCTCGATACAAGGTATGCATGACGGAACGCTTATCAAGAGCGATGAAATCGTCAGTTGTATCAAACGGGGAATCCACCCTTATCTGAACTATCCATCTTATATGAAACTCGCAGAAAGCAATGATTTGCGATTCGTCATTTCAAACACGACGGAGGCCGGAATCCGTTATCGGGAAGGAGAGAGACTGAACGACCAGCCGCAAGAGAGTTTTCCGGGTAAACTGGCAGCATTTCTCTATCGGCGATATCAATATTTTGAAGGGAATCCGGAAAAAGGACTGATTTTCCTGCCGTGTGAATTAGTTGCGAATAATGGCGGACTGCTTCGTGAAATCATCTTGCGGTATGCAGGGGAATGGCGGCTGGAATCTGCTTTTACCGACTGGGTTAAGCAGGCCAATACGTTTTGTAATACGCTTGTTGACCGTATCGTCCCTGGCTATTCCAAAGAAGATTCTTTGCGTATCCAGCAGGAATATGGTTACGAAGATAAACTAGCGATTGTGGCAGAGCCTTATTATAAATGGATCATTGATGCTCCATCATTTGTACAAGAAGAATTCCCTGCTGCCGCTGCCGGTCTCCAAGTTCAGTTCGTAAGCGATCTAGGTCCATATGCATTGCTGAAAGTAAGAATCTTAAATGGACTGCATACTGCCATCATGCCGATCGCCTATCTCGCGGGGAAAGAAACAGTCAGGGAGGCAACAGAAGATCCGTTGATTGGATTATTGCTGAAATCTCTTTGTTATGAAGAAATCATTCCGGTCTTAGGCGTGGGTGAGGAGGAAGCGATTGCTTTTGCAGAAGCGATTTTCGAACGTTTCCGTAATCCATTTATCCGTCATGATTTATCTAGCATATCCCTGAACAGCATTTCGAAGTTCCGCACAAGAAATGTACCGACATTGAAAGCTTATATCGAGTCTTACGGAAGAGTGCCGAGATATCTTTCCTTCTCTTTGAGCGCATTACTTGTCTTTTATCGAGGCGTAAGAGCTGGTCAGCTAATTCCGCTGAATGATCAAGGGGATGTTCTTGAATTTTTCCGCTCAATATGGAGTACCGAAGAGGAAAGCTCGATACAATCGACTGTTTCCAAGATACTGGCCAAGGAAAGTCTCTGGGGAGAGGATTTGACAGAGTATGATGAATTGGTCGGGCAAGTGGTGAAACAAGTGGAGATGATGCTCACTTATGGAATGGGAGAATCACTGATACGACTGTTCCAAGTGAAGACAACTTGAAAGGAGGACAAGGATGAAAGATGTCATCAAAATTCACGATGATGATAATGTAGCGGTAGCATTACGCAATTTCAAAGATGAAGAGAAACTGATGATTGCCAATCGATCCATCACCATACAGAGTGGGGTGGCTCGCGGCCATAAGTTTGCTTTGATACCAATAAAAGCAGGGGAGGATATTCGGAAGTATGGAGCGGTGATTGGTCACGCCACAAAAGAAATCGAGGCTGGTGAATGGATTCATACGCACAATATGGAGACCAATCTTCACGATGCCATCACCTATAATTATGAGCCCAAGCAATATCAGATGCCAGTACCCGAGCAGCTTCGGACATTCATGGGGTACCGCCGAAAAAATGGTGCTGTTGGTGTACGCAATGGGCTTTGGATTGTTCCCACTGTAGGCTGTGTCAATGGAATCGGAGAACAGATCATCAAAGCATTCGAAGCCGAAATGACCGGGCAGCATCCTTTTGATCATGTGATGGTCCTGAAACATCACTTTGGCTGTTCCCAGCTGGGCGACGATCACATCAATACACGCACAATCCTCCAGCAAATGGTAAAACATCCTAATGCAGGAGGTGTCCTCGTCCTTGGTTTGGGCTGTGAAAATAATACGTTGGACGCTTTTAGGCAGACAATGGGTTCATTTGATGAAAGCAGAGTGAAATTCCTTGGCTCACAGGATGCAGATGATGAAATCGAGGAAGGTGTACGGCTTCTCAAGGAAATAAGCCAAGCAGCCTGCCATGACAAAAGAGAGGAAGTATCCGTGAGTGAGTTGAAAATCGGTCTGAAATGCGGAGGATCGGATGGATTATCCGGGATAACAGCTAATCCATTGCTCGGGAGATTTTCGGATTGGCTGATTGCATCGGGCGGATCGACTGTTCTCACAGAGGTGCCAGAAATGTTTGGCGCAGAAACCTTACTTATGGAAAGGGCACAAGATGAGGAGGTCTTCAACAAGATTGTACAGCTGATCAATGATTTCAAAGCATATTTTATCGAACATGGTCAGCCGATATATGAGAATCCTTCTCCTGGCAACAAGGAAGGCGGCATTACGACATTGGAAGACAAATCGCTGGGGTGTACACAAAAAGCAGGAGTTGCCCCGGTAGTTGACGTAATAAACTATGGAGAGGTTCTTAAACATAAAGGTCTAAATCTGCTGAATGCACCCGGAAATGACTTGGTCGCATCGACAGCCCTTGCAGCTGCAGGCTGTCAGATGGTATTGTTCACAACTGGCAGGGGAACACCATTCGGCACATTCGTGCCTACGATGAAGATTGCAACAAACACTTCAATCTATGATAAAAAACAGCATTGGATCGATTTTAATGCCGGTACGATCGTCGAGACCGGAAATGAGAAAGCGGTGTTGGAACTTTTTATTAAAAGCGTCATCGAGTCGGCCAGCGGAGCAGAAGTAATGAATGAGAGAAACGGATTCCGCGAGATAGCTATTTTTAAGACGGGAGTCACATTGTAGGGATAGTGTATTTTTTTTAACACACAATGAATGCGCTTTCAGTTATATCTTGACCTAGTGGAGTTTACAGAATTAACGTTAACAATGAGAAGATAACGTTTCGCTAAGATCATGACGATTAAAGGCAATGTTACCCAAGATGAAATATATCTATTTAGTTTCACGTTAACATTTAGCTGTTCAAAAAGAGCGATGGATGAGATAGCTAGCTGAACTGGAGATTAGGCAGTAATCCCCATTCATTCCTCACCATCGCTAAAAACCAAAAGGCTACCATCATTGAAACATAAATGACAGTCGTAGACAAACAAAAGGATGGATGTTTCTTAAGCGTAGCTGTAAAAAGGAGCAAATCCACGTGCAAAGAAAAATTGGGCTGACGCATCAAGTTGCTTATGGAAGTGCAAATTTACTAGGAAGCGGAGCGCTCGCTATCAGCGGCGCATGGTTGATGTATTTTTATACGACATTTTGTGGTTTGTCGATCGTGCAGGCAGCTGCCATCTTTTCGATAGCAAGTGTAGTGGATGCAGTAAGCAATCCGATAATGGGCTTTGTTACTGATAACTTCCATAAAACAAGACTAGGGAAGCGTTTTGGAAGAAGGAAATTCTTTATTTTGCTCGGTATTCCGATGATGGCCGTTTACCCGATGTTATGGGTGGAAGGCTTTGGTTTTTGGTATTACTTGCTCACGTTCATCCTGTTCGAGCTCATTTATACAGGAGTCATGGTACCCTATGAAACGCTTGCCGCCGAGATGACGAACGACTTCAGCCTGCGCTCTAAGCTGACCGGATTCAAGGCAATCTTCGGGAAAGTCGCCAATTTCCTAGCGGCTTTTATTCCGGGACGGTTTATCGCCGAATACGGACAAGATTCACCGCTACCATTTTTTTATACAGGTCTCTTATATGGGGGAATCATGTTCATTGCACTGATCAGTCTGTATATCTTCTCTTGGGAAAGACCAGCTGATCAGATCAAGGAGGAGCATACAAACTCATTATGGGAATCGATGAAAAAGCTATTCATCGATATGTTATCCACATTCCGCATTCGTACCTTCCGTCACCATTTAGGTATGTACTTATTCGGCTTTGGAGCTGAGTGGCTATTTGCTTCCGCGTTCACATACTTTATCGTTTTTGGCCTTGGTCAAGGCTCGGAGCTTGTATCCAATTTGCTCAGTTTCAGCTCGATCATGCAGTTGATTTCCACGACATTTTTTATCTGGTTGTGTGTACGCATGGGATTCGCGAGACCTTATCGTATTGCTCTCAACATTGTCATCTTGAGTGTCATAGCATACACGACGCTCTATTTCACAGGTTCACAGCATATGGTAATCCTGTTGTTTGCCATCACAATGTTCTTTGGTCTTGGTACAGGCGGAGTGTTCTATATCCCATGGAATGTGTATACCTTCCTGGCAGATGTCGATGAAGCAGTTACGGGCCGCAGGAGAGAGGGATTGTATGCCGGCGTCATGACCTTTGCCGGCAAACTGACAAGGGCAGTGATCGTCTATATTCTTGGTTGGGTACTTGGCTCTTTCGGATTCGTTTCAGGAGAGACGACTCAGCCGCAATCCGCCGTGTATGCTGTAGTAGGTGTCTTTGCTGTCGGTGTCATTTGTCTGGCGATAGGAGGAGTCATCTCCGCGTATAAGATGAAGCTTGACCGTCAATCACATAGTATTCTTATCGGCGAAATCGAACGCGTAAACAATGGAGGATCGATGAAAGAGGTGAAGGAAGAGGTCCGCGACATAATGGAAGCGCTAACAGGATTTCCGTATGACAAGTGCTTCGGCAACAATAATGTTGGATACAAATCCAAGCTAATAGATGACAAAAAACAAGGTAAATTCACTTCTTGAATAAATAAATTGGAAAGGGTGTTACCATGATAAACCAAAAAACAAAGAAGCTGTATCATGATTGGGCCGAAAAGACAGCATTATCTGTCATGAGAAGAAAGCCGGAGATAAATACGAAATGGGAATATGAAGATGGGGTCGTCCTCCAAGGAATGGAGCTTGTATATCATCGGACTAAAGACAGGAAGTTCTTGGATTACATGGTGAAGAGTATGGATCTTTTTGTAGATGCAGATGGTAATATACCAAAGTATGCACCGACAGAGTACAATATCGATCATATCAATAATGGAAAAGTTTTATTGGCTTTATACGAACATACTGGGGATAAACGTTATAAGAAAGCGGCAGCCTTGCTGCGTGATCAGCTGCGGACGCACCCGCGTACAAGCGAAGGCGCTTTTTGGCATAAGAAGATTTATCCGTATCAGATTTGGCTGGATGGACTCTATATGGGATCGGTATTTTATGCCCGTTATATTCAGGAATTCGGGGAGGAGCATGAGTTTGATGATGTGCTGAAGCAGTTCGATATATCCTATGCACATACAAGAGATGAGCAAACAGGTCTCTTGCACCATGCTTGGGATGAGAAGAAGGAGCAGCCATGGTGTGACAAGGATACAGGGTTATCCAAGCATTTTTGGAGCAGATCGGTGGGGTGGTATGTAATGGCAATTGTGGATGTATTGGATTATATTCCAATACATCATGACGGACGGAAGAAACTCCTTCAGATGCTCGAGGAAACTTTGGCAGCGTTAATGCAGGTACAGGACGAAGAAAGCGGTACCTGGTATCAAATCCTTGACCAGCCTGAGCGCAAGGGGAATTATTTGGAATCATCCGGGACAGTGATGATTTTATACTCGATTGCAAAAGGTATCCGAAAAGGCTATTTGCCGGAGAAGTGGTTCGATCAAGCGGAAAGGATCTATCGCGGTATATTGGATGAATTCATCTTGGAAACGAAGGAAGGCTTCGTGAACGTCAACAAAATTTGCCAAGTAGCTGGACTTGGAGGAAAAGATAAACGGGATGGATCCTTTGCATATTATATTAGTGAACCGATTGTCGCAAATGATCATAAAGGTGTAGGTCCATTCATCTTGGCCAGCGCAGAAATGGAAATGCTTCAGGCAAAAAAATGATAGAATTGAAAAAACTGCTGCAGTCTGCAGCAGTTTTTTTCATAGACCAAGTCGGGGAAGCTGGCTGTATAGCGAGCGCAGATAAGTAATGCTTTTTTCTATGTGAGGTTCTTTCGTACTCTCCAAAATGATTTGGACATACGGTTTTTTCTCGTGTATAAGGGAAAAGAGCAGTTCATAATTCAACAATCCCGTGCCAACTGGTACTGTCACCAGTTTACCATCCTGAATGGTGAAATCTTTGGCATGTACAATGGAAATATCGTCAGCGAGCAATTCGAATGCCTGCGTAATAATCTTATCCTGGTCTTTGTATGTAGCAGCTGTCAGCAGGTTGACTGGATCGAATATTACCGTGACATTGGAAGAGCTGACCGTATCCAGTAAGCGCTTTAATTTATCGGCAGAGTGAATAGGATGATTAACTCCAGCTTCTATCCCGACACACACACCGAATTTCTCTGCTTCAACAGCTAATTCCCTGACACTTTCCACGACTTGCTGAAAGGGCTCTTCACTGAAGTTATCCTCTGTATAAACAATTTCTTCCCTTACATTGCCTGTTTCAGTGGCTACAATCCGGCAGCCAAAGTCGCTTGCCCATTTTAGATGTTCCTTGAATGTATCCAAGCTAGTGCGTCTTTTTTTCAGATCGGGATGAATCATATTGATATAACAACCTAGTACAGCAATGGAGATCCCGTTCTGCTCGAATGTCCGGCGTAAAGTTGCACCCAGTCCTGGTGTCAGACTGCCGGCATCCGTTTGCAAATGCGGAAAGGATTTGCCCAATGCAAGCTGCACTGCTGTCAGTCCTTTCTGTTTTATCTGTTCAGCAAGTTTTTCCGCCGTGACAGTTGAAAAATCATGTCCTCTGATACCTAAGTTCATTTCCATTCCTCCTTATCTTAAGCAGCAACATGAGTGTGCCATCCTCATGCAGTTGGAATATCTGGTTGCTATTACCAGTATAGCATCCACATAATAAAACTACTAAGATGTCCGGTGAAAAGAGGCAGTATATAAAAAAGCAGAAGGCACTCGCTATGCAGCGAGTGCCTTCTGCTTTTTGACATTAACGATGATTAGCTGTACATCGCTGCAATTTCTTTTTGCAGCTTCTTATCAGAAACATATTCATCATAAGTCATATCTTTATCCACGATACCGTTCGGCGTGATCTCGATCAGACGGTTCGCGATACTGTTCACAAACTGCTGGTCATGGGAAGTGAATAGAAGCACACCCTTGAATTTGATCAACCCTTCGTTCAAGGATTGGATGGATTCCAGATCCAAGTGGTTCGTCGGTTCATCCATCACCAAGACATTGGATTTGCTTAGCATCATCTTGGATAGCATACAGCGTACTTTTTCCCCTCCGGAAAGTACACTCGCTTCTTTCAGTGCATCTTCTCCGCTGAACAGCATACGGCCAAGGAAGCCGCGAAGGAATGTTTCTGTCTGATCCTCCGGTGAATATTGACGAAGCCATTCAACCAAAGTCAGATTCACACCGTCAAAGTATTCGGAGTTGTCTTTCGGGAAGTATGATTGGGAAGTCGTGATACCCCATTTATACTCACCAGCATCAGCTTCCATTTCACCCATGATGATTTTTAGGAGTGCCGTTTTTGCGATTTCGTCGCGTCCGACCAGGGCTACCTTATCTTCACGGCCGATTGTGAAGCTTACATTATCCAGTACTTTGACACCATCGATTGTTTTCGTAATGCCTTTTACTGTCAATACATCATTGCCGATTTCGCGCTCTTGCTGGAACCCTACATATGGATAGCGGCGGGAAGAAGGTTTGATGTCTTCCAAAGTGATATTATCAAGCATCTTCTTACGGGATGTCGCTTGCTTCGACTTGGAAGCATTGGCGCTGAATCGCGCAATGAAGGCTTGCAATTCTTTGATTTTCTCTTCTTTTTTCTTGTTCTCATCCTGTGCCATTTGCGTAGCAAGCTGGCTGGATTCGTACCAGAAGTCATAGTTGCCGACATAAAGCTGGATCTTACCGAAGTCGACATCCGCGATATGGGTACAAATCTTGTTCAGGAAGTGACGGTCGTGGGATACGACGATGACTGTGTTCTCGAAATTGATCAGGAACTCTTCCAGCCATTGGATCGCCTGCAAGTCAAGTCCGTTGGTCGGCTCATCCAGCAGCAAAACATCCGGGTTACCGAACAAAGCTTGTGCAAGGAGCACTTTCACTTTCTCCGCACCTGTCAATTCCGCCATTTTTTTATCATGCAAATTCTCTGGGATACCAAGTCCTTTCAGAAGGACTGCAGCATCAGATTCAGCTTCCCAACCGTTCAGTTCAGCAAATTCGCCTTCAAGTTCAGCAGCACGCATACCATCTTCTTCAGAGAAGTCAGCCTTTGCATAAAGGGCATCTTTCTCTTCGATGATTTTGAACAGGCGCTCATGGCCCATCATGACGGTTTGCAGAACTTCGTGCTCTTCATAACCGAAATGGTTCTGTTTCAAGAAAGCGAGACGCTCTCCGTCACCAATCGCCACGTTACCAACCTGCGGCTCGACTTCACCTGAAAGTACCTTCAGGAAAGTGGATTTTCCGGCGCCATTCGCACCGATGACACCGTAGCAGTTGCCTGGGGTGAATTTTATATTAACTTCTTCAAATAGCTTTTTGTCGCCATATTGCAGACCTACATTATTTACCGTTATCATGTATACCATTTCCTCCATGATCAAAAATGTCACGCATGCCTTAAGCTTACGGGATTTATAGGTGTAAGTCAATGTTCTAAATTTTGTATCACACGTGCTGGAGGTAAGGTTGGCAGTATCAAAAGAACATCTGTTCACGGGAACTGTTCCATGCCCGCAGCTAACGAAATAAGCCGCCATGTGCTACACTATAGGAAGTGATTCGAAGAAAGGATGTTTTCATGGGTAAAACGGTTGTACTGGCAGAGAAGCCATCTGTCGGCCGCGATATAGCTCGTGTTCTTGGATGTACGAAGAAAACGAACAGCTATATGGAAGGAAAAGACTACATTGTAACTTGGGCGCTGGGTCATTTGGTGACACTGGCTGACCCAGAGACATATGACGATAAATATAAAAGTTGGAAGATAGAGGATCTGCCGATGCTGCCGGATAAGCTGAAGCTTGTCGTGATCAAGCAGACCGGCAGGCAGTTCAGTACGGTGAAAACACAGCTGACCAGAAGCGATGTCAGTGAGATTGTCATTGCGACGGATGCCGGACGTGAAGGGGAGCTGGTGGCACGCTGGATCCTGGAAAAAGCGCGTGTCAACAAACCGGTGAAACGGTTGTGGATCTCCTCGGTGACGGACAAGGCGATCAAGGATGGGTTCAAAAACCTGAAAAGCGGCAAGCAGTTTGAGAACCTCTATAAAGCAGCGGTGGCCCGCTCCGAAGCTGACTGGTATGTCGGACTGAACGCCACGCGTGCGCTGACAACGAAATTCAATGCCCAGCTATCCAGTGGACGTGTGCAGACGCCGACTCTGGCCATGATCCATCATCGGGAAGAAGAGATCAAGAATTTCAAGCCAGAGACATTCTATGGTATAGAAGCGAAGACGCAAAAAGGGCTGCGCCTCATCTGGAAGGATCAGAAGCATAACAGTACACGCACGTTCTCGAAAGATAAAGCCGAGCAGGTACTGCAGAAATTGAACCAGGTCAAAGGTACAGTGAAGGAAGCAGAGAAGAAGCTGAAGAAAAGCTATGCTCCGCAATTGTATGACTTGACTGAATTGCAGCGTGATGCCAACCGTTTGTTTGGCTTCGGCGGTAAGGAAACGCTCAATATCATGCAGCAACTGTATGAGCGTCATAAACTTTTGACATATCCGCGGACGGATTCCCGCTTTTTGTCCTCTGATATCGTGCCGACGCTCAAAGATCGTGTAAAAGCAGCCGGTGTAGGCAGCTACGGCCGTGTGGCGACTAAAATCACAAATGCGCCAATCAAAGCGACGAAGGCTTTCGTGGATGATAAGAAGGTATCCGATCACCACGCGATCATACCGACAGATCAAAATGCATACGGTGCCGACCTTTCCGATAAAGAACGGAAAATATATGACTTGGTCATCAAGCGTTTCTTTGCGGTCTTGTTCCCGCCATTTGAATATGAGCAGACAACGTTGACTGTCGAAGCTGCGGGAGAAGTGTTCAGTGCAAAAGGTAAAATCGTGAAGAAACAAGGCTGGAAGGAAGTTTATGCAAATCGTTTCGATGACGAAGAAGCAGATGATGACCAAACACTGCCGAATGTTGAAAAAGGTGAGCAGTGGACGCTTACGTATCGGATGACAACGGGTGAAACAAAGCCTCCCGAAAGATTCACAGAAGGTACCTTGCTGCATGCGATGGAAAACCCGGTCCGCTTCATGGCTGGAGAGAACAAAGACCTTATCAAGACGATCGGCCAAACAGGCGGACTTGGCACCGTTGCGACCCGGGCCGATATCATCGATAAGCTGTTCAATACTTTCTACATCGAGAAACAGGGCAAGTATTTGAAGATCACTTCCAAAGGACGGCAGCTGCTGGAGCTTGTGCCGGAAGATCTGAAATCCCCTGCACTGACAGCTGAATGGGAGATGAAGCTTGGTGCCATAGCCGAAGGAAAGCTGAACCAGAAGCAATACATTGCTGAAATGAAACAGTATGCCAAAGAAGTTGTCACGCAAATCAAAAACAGTGAACACAAGTACAAGCATGATAATATTACTGGTACGCAATGTCCTGATTGCGGCAAGCTGATGCTGGAGGTCAACGGTAAACGCGGCCGTATGCTTGTCTGTCAGGATCGGGAATGCGGACATAAGAAGAATATCGCCAAAACGACGAATGCCCGCTGTCCGAACTGCCATAAACGTTTGGAGCTTCGCGGAGAAGGAGAAGGCCAGATGTTCTTCTGTAAATGCGGACATCGTGAAAAACTCAGTACATTCAACGAGCGCCGGAAAAAGGAAAAATCCAATAAAGCGAGCAAACGCGATGTACAAAAATATTTGAAGAAAAACCAGCAGGATGATGGCTTTGCCAATACTGCTTTAGCAGATGCGTTAGCGAAATTTAAGAAACAGTAAACAGGAAAACCTGCCGATTGCATATCGGCAGGTCTTTTTAATGCATGCGGGATGAAGTTGCCTCTTGAAAGCTGAGTTTGCTTATCACATCATCCCAGACGATTTTTCCTCCATAAACGAGGAAGACAAAACCAAATACTACATCCAAGTAAGCCTGAAATCTGACGACAATCTTTCGAATACGTTTCATACCGACAAGCAGCAATGTTCCTATATACCATGCACTATTGCCAATCAAGAAACAAACGATCAGCAACAACGGATTATGCAACTGATCTGTACTGGTGAATTGCGGGAAAATACTGAGAAAGAACAAACTGACTTTCGGATTCAGGAAGTTGCTTAAAAAACCCATACGAAAAGCCTGTGTTTTGGAGATTGTCAATGTTGCTTCTTCCTGCTTTCGTTTCTGTTTGCGACGGACAAGATGAATAATCTTCTTTATTCCGAGATAAATCAGGTAACATGCACCGAGCAGTCGGATTGCAGTGAACAGAATGACGGACTGTTGCAAGATCATCGATAGACCTAGCAAGGCAAAGCTGATATGGATCAGCAGACTGCAGCGGTTGCCAAGCAATGTGATGAATCCGAATCTTTTTCCTTGTGACAATGTGTTCCGTGTCATAAGCAGGAAATCAGGACCCGGCGTTGCTGCCAAAGCAAATCCGAGCAGGATGATATCAAGCATGGGGAAGCCTCCTTTTTCAAAGATTCTAACATTTCCGGAAAAGAAAGAGAATGCACATAGAAAATCTTTATGGAGGCAGGAGCAGACTTTCTCTTTGTGGAATGAATAAGCAGGAGGAGATAGACATGCCACCGAAACATATAGTTTCTGCAGCAGCAATCGTTCGCAATGAACAAGATGAAATCCTATTGATTAAAGGACCGAGAAGAGGCTGGGAGATGCCTGGCGGACAAGTGGAAGAAGGCGAATCACTTACCCAAGCAGCAATACGGGAAGTGAAGGAAGAAAGCGGGATAGAAATCGAAGTGACGAAGTTTTGCGGAATCTATCAAAATGCAGGGGAAAGTATTTGCAATACGTTATTCCTTGGCAAACCGACGGGTGGTGTTTGTACGCCATCAGAAGAGAGCTTGGAAGTTGGATATTTTCCACTTGAGCAAGTCAGGAATATGGTCACTTGGGGAAATTACCTGGATCGGATCGAGAGCTGCCTCGATGAAAATCAACACCCTTTTTATGTAGCATTCTAATACATAAGAAGCACCTTGCTTAGGAAAAATAAGCAAGGTGCTTTTCGTTTTCAAGCTCTTATACCAGGGAAATAAATAAGCAAAAGAGGAAAGGGTGACGTTGTATGTCCATGCCGAAGGAAGAAGGATTAGATCATAGTCTTGCATTTTTTAAGGAAGGTTATGAGTTCATCCTGCATCGGAGGAAGAGCTTTCAGTCCAATGTGTTCGAAACTACCTTGCTAGGGAAAAAGGCGATTTGTCTGGGCGGTAAAGAAGGAGCAGAATTATTTTATGATACGGATAAGTTCATACGTGCTGGAGCAGCTCCAAATCGGCTTGTTAAAACACTGTTCGGTGAAGGTGGTGTGCAGACGCTGGATGGGGAACAGCACCGCAACCGAAAGGCGATGTTCATGTCCATCATGACAAAGACACAGCTGCAACGACTCGATAAATTGCTGGAAACGGAATGGGAGAAGGCTGGCGAGCAGTGGGAAAAAATCAATCAGATAACGTTATATGAAGAATCACAGAAGATTTTGATGAAGGCAGCATGTGATTGGGCGGGGGTACCGCTGGACGATGAAGAAAAAAGGACAGAGCAAATGCGTTGTCTTTTCGAATCGCCAGCTAGCGTAGGACCTGTCCACTGGAAAGGACGAACTTCTCGTACTGATGCCGAGGACTGGATTGCTGGACTTGTCGAGCAGGTAAGGAACGGGAATCTGCATGCTACCAAGGATGGAGCACTCCGTATCTTTTCCGAGCATCGGGATAGTGATGGGAAATTGCTTCCGGAGAGAATAGTTGCAGTAGAGGTGCTGAATATCCTGCGGCCGATTGTCGCCATCAGTATTTATATAGCGTTCGCTGCACTTGCCCTGCATCAATTTCCGCAAGAAAGAGAACGGCTGAAAAAAGGAGATGGCAGCATCCGCCGATTCGTACAGGAAGTCCGCCGCTTTTACCCATTCTTCCCGGCGACTGTTGCGAAAGTGAAACAGGACTTCGAATGGAAGGGATATCAGTTCAAAGAAGGTACGATGACCTTGCTGGATTTGTATGGGAACAATCATGATCCGAATCTATGGGAACAGCCGGATTTATTCCGCCCAGATCGATTCCTTGATTGGAAGGAAAGTCCGTTTGATTTCATCCCGCAGGGTGGCGGGGACTACGATATGGGACATCGCTGTGCAGGAGAATGGGTCACGATACAAGTGATGGAAGTTAGCATCGATTTTCTAGTTAATCGCCTGCGCTATAATGTACCGAAACAGGATTATAGCTATAGCCATTCCTCCATGCCCAGCATGCCGAAAAGTCAAATAATACTGGCTGATGTTCGGAAGCTCAACGATTGATTCGTAATAATATGCGATAATGGAGAGGGAGGAGATTATATATGGAAATCGTGCTTTTCCTTATCGCAGTTACTTTACATAACTTAGAGGAAGCTGTCTTTTTGCCTGCTTGGTCCAAGACAAGCAGGTTTCAAAAGACTGTAGAACCAAATGTATTTCGTTTTGCGGTAATAGTAATTACTTTACTTGCATACTCCATTGGTGCCTTGTATCTGCTTTGGCCATCTAATATATATTTTCAATACCTTCAGGTTGGTTTGATTGGCGCTATGCTGTTGAATGTAGTCATGCCTCATGTCATTGCAACGATGGCAGAGAAAAAATATGCGCCCGGCATCGTCACAGGTATTGGCTTGATTTTTCCGTTTGGTGGCCTGGCAATGTATCATATCCTTCAGGTTACAGAGATTACCATCTTGGAGGTTGTTATTACCGCTATTGGTATCGGCATATTACTAATAGGTTTAATAGTTGCACTATTTGCTATCGGAAAACGTTTCTTTTAGCCCCAGTCTTTTATTAGAAACAAGCTTCACATAATTCACCTTAATTGGATATCACAATAGTAAGTAAAATATAGTACAATTTTATAGTTATGTTCTTAAAATGAGAACGTTTTATTGATAAACTGGGAGACTGGGCAAAAAGGGGATCGTAGTATGGAAACAGATTGGTACAAATTAGATAGTGCTGGTAAGCTTTACGCTTCTACTGTTTCTTCCAGGGTATCCACTGTCTTTCGTCTTTCTGCAAGTATGTATAAATCTATCAATGCCTCATTTCTCCAAGAAGCTTTAGAGGAAGCATTAGAAGAGATGCCTTCTTTTAAAGTTATCGTAAAGAAAGGCGTATTTTGGTATTACTTCGAAAAAACAGCTACTATCCCTACTGTATCTGAAGAGCACTATTATCCTTGTTCCAATCTGTTCTTCACAGGTCGCAACACATTTCCTTACAGAGTGCTTTACTACAATAAAAAAATCTCTTTAGAGCTGTCCCATATGCTGACCGACGGCACTGGGGGAATGGAATTCTTAAAGCTGTTAGTAAGGAACTATTTGAAAAAAGAAGGTGTCAATCTGCCCTCTATAAGAGAAAAGCTTAGTGGGTTTAATTTTGATAACGCTTTTTTTCAACATTATGAGAAACTGGTTCCAAACTGGCAGGATACTCTGGATAAAGCGTATAAGCTTCCTTTGAGGCTGGACAAAAGAGGGGTTTATCACGTTACGACTGGTAAGTTGGAGATTCAGGTATTGAAGAACATAGCAAAGCAACACCGAACAAGTATCACAACTTATTTGCTGGCGTTATATGCTGAAATATTGATTGATATCCAAGCACAAAATTCGAAAACAAGAAGACCTATTACAATAAATGTTCCTGTTAACTTGCGTAATTTCTTTGAAACTAATACATTGAAAAATTTCTTTGTAAGTGTTCCAGTAACGATCGACCCTCGTCTCGGTACATATAGTTTCGATGATATCATTGAAACAATCAGTATAGAGCTTAAACGATATCTAAACGATAAACAATTAAAAACATTAATTGCCCGTGGTGTGAGGGGAGAACGGAATTTCCTGCTTCGAGTGCTTCCATTGTTTGTAAAGGACTGGATTTCCCCGATGGTACACGCCAAGTTCGGTGAAAATTTATATACAAGCTCGATTTCCAATTTGGGGATAATATCACTTGATAAAGAATTGGAAAAACATGTGGAACGTTTTGAATTTTATCCTCCGCCAAGTATCGGTAACAAGATAAAAGCAGGGGTAATAAGCTACAAGGATGATATGTATATTACATTTGGTAATTTGTCGAACGATCGGCTGGTAGAAAGAATGTTCTTTAGAAAACTAGTTAAAGAAGGCGTACGAATAAAAATCGAAACCAACAGGAGTGCATATTAATGGCTTACTGTCCTAAATGCGGGGTCAGTGTCGAAAAAGACCAAATTCCTTGTCCGCTATGCTTTACATACATACCGAAAATAGTGAGCGATGAAGAGTTGTTGGATGCCAACGGATTTCCGACATACTATAGTTTATATGAGAACCTACTCAGTTTTTTCATACGCGTCGTGTATCGTGTTCTCTGTGTTTTGATGATCCTGGGATTCCTTATTCCTACACTTATCGATTTCATATTGAATAAAGCGTTGACCTGGTCTTTATATAGTAACTTATCTATCATTATAAGCTGGAGTTTCCTGTATGTTGCCTTTGGCTATGTAAAAGGAACAAGAGATAAAATTATCGTCATACTGATAACAGTATGTGCTGGATTGGCAGGATTTGACGTAATCAATGGATATGCTGGATGGTCAGTCGAGATAGCATTCCCACTCCTGGCTATTACCTTGTCATTACTGATAATAAATATAGCCATCTTTAAAAGGAATAGAAGCTGGTTTCGCCAAAGCGGTTATATTATTTTTTCGATTCTTATTCTCCTCATCGGAATTGAATTTATCGTAGGCAGGTATTCAGATACGGAGAATATAGTTTTTCATTCTGTGGATGAGCTTCTTCCGTCTACTTTATTAGGTTCTATTTTGCTGCTGATTTCGTATCGGATGCCCAAAAAATGGGTTGAGAAGTTGAAACGGAAATTTCATATCTAAGTGGATTATGGACGCTCGTAAATTGTTTTTGATAATTTACGAGCGTTTTTTTGTTTGCTTTTCTTCATAGGAGCAATGAATCCCTGCTTGGGAAGGGCACAGACTCCGGGCTTTCTCACTTACCGCTCCGTTTCTGAACGGTCACCTTCGCCTTTCATAAGACCAAAGTCTTACGCAAGTTATGGCTGGGGGTCGTTATGGGAGAGAGGGAATGAAGGTAGACTAGGGGTATGAAAGGAGTGAGGCGTGATGAAGAAGGTGTTATTGGTCATTGGCGCTGTTATTGCTGGGGCGGTGTTGTTGGCGAATCTTGGGTCGCTGCTTGTACTGGCAGTCAGTGTGGCGATTGGTTATTACGGTTTGAGGAGATTCATCATGACAGATAGTGTTGGTGCCAAGATTGGCTGGGGTGCAGTGATTGGTATTGGTGTTTGCATCTCTCTTTCCAATCTGCCAGCGTTAATCGGGTTGATTGCCCTTGCGGCTTTGTACTATCTGTACAAAGCTTGGAAGAAGGAAAAAGAATCAGAGAAGTTCGATTATACTCTTTAAATTAAAGGAGGAGCATAGTGGACGATTACTTGGAGCAGCGCATCCGTGTGCTGGAGCTGGAAGTGGAGGAACTGAAGGAGCAGGCGAAACCAAGTCAGGTTAATACATGGATTTGGGCGTTTATTCCGATTTTGGCACTGCTAATCCCAGTATTGGCGTTGGCCGGGGATATATTTTAAACAAAAAAGGAGAGGTACACATGGAAAACATTTTTACTCGAATCAAACAGGCGGTTGCAGCAGATTTTCACGAAATTCTGGATAAGAAGGAAGAAAAGAATCCAACAGTACAGCTTAGCCAGTATATCCGTCAATGTGAGCAGCAAGCGAAGAAAATTCGCGAATTGATCGAGAAGCAGTATCAGCTGAAGCATGATTTCACGAAGGAATACCATGCAGCACAGGCGATGGCTGATAAGCGGGAGCGCCAGGCAAAGCTTGCCCAAGAGCAAGGTGAGGCTGAACTTGCTGAACAGGCTCAAGATGAACGCGAGCAATACCAAGAGCGTGCAGATAAAATCAAAGCGATGAAGGAAAAAGCGGATTCTGATTTGCAGGAGCTGGAGAAAAAATACGTGCAGATGAAGCACAAGCTGAAGGATTTATACGTAAAGAAAATGGAATTCGCGGAGCGGGAAAATGTCGCAAAAGCGCACCGCGGGATGAATGAGATCCTCAAGCACAAGCCAGAATTCGAATTCGCTTCCAATAAATTCAATGACCTGGAAGGATATATTGACCGGTTGGAGCGTAAAGTGGATGCAGATTATCGCAAGATGACGCTGGATGCCAAACTGTCAGATTTGGAAAGGAAATCTAGTTAAAATAAGCATGACGTGGTAATCTAGGAAGGACACAGACGGCTGTGTGCTTCCTTGTTTACACTTGCCGCATGAAAGGAGTGCCTCGAAGTGAAGCCGAACGATATGATACGCTGGCTGCTCATCACTGCAGCAGTGGTTTTCCTGGCTGAATTATTGCTATCGGGGACGGGTGTGCTGATTGGTATCGGTATGGGTATACTGTTCATCTATCTCGGAAAACGGCAGTTATCCGGTCGTAAAGGGACAATTTTATTTTGGCTGGGTATATTCATAGTTGCCATGAGTTTATTGCAATCATTCGCTTTTTATTTAGTTTTGACAGCTGGAATCATCTATTACTTTTCCAAAATCCACGATACAACGGATAAACCGCAAACCTATCAGCCATCCTTTGACCAATCTGCATCAGAGGAATCGGTCTTCGAACAAAAATCATTGTTTCAAAATAGCTGGTTCGGCGCGCAGTCGGCAGGCAGCAATGTGTACGAATGGCAGGATACCAATATTCAGTCCTTCATTGGGGATACGGTCATCGATCTGAATTATACCGTACTGCCGAAAGAAGAAGCTGTGCTGATGGTACGTAAAGTAATGGGGAATGTACGGATCATCGTTCCATATGATATAGAAGTGGATGTGCATCATTCCGTTGTTTATGGGTCGATCGCCATTTTTGAGCATCGGGAACAGAACAGCTGGAATAAAGTGATTCATATGCGGACAAAAGGTTATCAGCAATCTTCCCAGCGTATCAAAATTGTCACAAGTATTGTGGCCGGCAAGCTGGAGGTGGTGCGCGTATGAGTAATATCGTAAAACGCCATGTGGGATTCGGTATGCTGTACAGCCTGCTTTTGCTTGTGGGATTGGCTGCTTTGTATCTGTTGGATTTTCCAATTGATGATTGGAAATCCATCTGGACCATGCATGAAAGCAACATGCCGTTCCTGATTGCAGCACCACTCTTCGTCTTGTTCTCTGGTGCGATTCTTGGGTTATTTTCCGGTCTGTACTGGCGCAGGCGCTGGCATCAGGCCGCGCGGGAGTTGGAGAGCATCCGGGAGGGGCAGCAGCCTTTGAAGAAGCGCAGTTTCAGTTTATCCGAGCTGCAGCATACATGGACTGAGCTGGAACGTCTGCAAGCTTATATGAACGAACAGGCAAAGCTGGCACAGAAATTGACAAATGAGCGAGTGATCGACCAGGAAGAAGAAGTCCAGCGCATCGTCTCGGAAGAAAGAAATCGTTTGGCGAGGGAGCTGCATGACTCTGTCAGCCAAGAGCTGTTTGCTGCCTCCATGCTGATTTCCGCCTTGACGGAATCGGAAGAAGAGAATACGCCATTGTTCACTGCGCTGAAGCAGCTTGAGGCCATGGTCCAGCAATCGCAGCTCGAAATGCGGGCGCTGCTATTGCATCTTAGACCTGCTGCGCTGAAAGGAAAAACGCTGCAGGAAGGAATGGATTTGCTGCTTGAAGATTTGCGGGCAAAGGTACCACTTTCGATTGAGTGGGAGCTGGATACATTTCCAGTGGAGAAAGGCATCGAGGATCAGCTATTCCGCATCGTGCAGGAGTCGGTATCGAATACGCTGCGTCATGCAAAAGCGGAAAGTCTGTCAATCAAGCTTCTCCAGCGCGACAGCTTCATCATCCTGCTCGTTACAGATGATGGTATCGGCTTCGAAATAGGCACTGAACAGCCGGGAGCTTATGGTTTGCAAAATATGAAGGAAAGGGCAGCGGAAATCGGCGCCCACCTGCGGGTGGTAAGTGTGCCGAAGCAAGGCACACGCTTGGAGGTACGCGTTCCGATGCTTGATAGGGAGGAAGAAAGAACATGATCAAGGTACTGTTTGTGGACGATCATGAAATGGTACGGATCGGTGTTTCGGCATATCTATCGACACAAGCCGATATCGAGGTAATCGGGGAAGCGGATAATGGAGAGGAGGCAGTTAAGCTTGCGCTCGAATTGAAACCAGATATCATCCTGATGGATCTTGTGATGGACCGGATGGATGGCATAGAGGCGACCAGGCAAATCGTCGCAGCCTGGCCCGAGGCAAAGGTGATCGTCGTCACAAGTTTTCTGGATGATGATAAAGTATACCCGGCCTTGGAAGCGGGTGCTGCCAGCTATCTGCTGAAAACATCCAAAGCAACGGAAATAGCGAAGGCGATAAGGTCTACATATAATGGAACAGCTGTTTTCGAGCCGGAAGTGACAAATAAAGTGATGGCGCGCATGCGAAAACCACAAGCTCCTGTCTTGCACGATACGCTGACAGCAAGGGAGCAGGAGGTATTGCTTTTGATTGCCAAAGGAAGATCCAATCAAGAAATTGCTTCAGAGCTCTTCATCGCCTTGAAGACTGTGAAAGTGCATGTCAGCAATATATTGAGCAAGCTTGAAGTACAGGACCGCACGCAAGCAGCGATCTATGTCCATGAAAATGGGCTCCTCAATTAAAAAGCAGGCTTCCCTTCAGAAAGGGATAGCCTGCTTTTTATATCCCGAATGTATCATTCGGGATATATAGTTTGAAGCTCAGATTATCATTCGGTAAATCGAATTGTTCTACCTCCACATGGAAGTTGTTTTGTAATTCCATTTGTGTGACAGCGACATAGATGGATTCATCGTCTGGATTGATGGTGACCCATTCCGGCATCTTATAATATCTATCTATATATTTAAGAACCTTATCATTCGGCAGGGAAAGACTGCCAAGTGAGATATCGCGCTGTACGAGCAATAGATCGCCATTTTCCTGTACTTGCGGTTCAAGTGTTATTTGCAGCGGAATCCTTACGCCGAATGCCGTGATTCCGCCACTCAATTCAACGGCATCGTCACCGAGTACAACCGAATAATTATCGGAGTCATCGTTCAGCTCCTTATCGATATAGGCATTGATCAGTTCATTGACATTCGCTTTGGTAGAGCTGATGGTGAACTCAGACGAATCCGAGCTATCGAATTGAGCTTCCTCTGGCGGCTCTGGGGCCGGGCTGAATGCCGGAAGGAAGATAAGCAAAAGCAAGAGCAGCAGGACGATACCGTTCGCAATAGCCAGTATTTTAAAGTATTTCTTCCAGTCACGCTGTTTTGGTGGCTGTGTTTCATTCTTCCTGTTTTCCATGATAGTTCACCTGCCTATTCATCTTCTTCCTGTATAACAGGCTTGATACTTTCCAATACCCGTTGGGCAACTTTTCCATACCCGACTTCATTAGGATGGAAGTAGTCATCTGCCAGTAAAGTTGCCGTTTGGTTGTGGAATAAATCGGCTGTTTCAATATAATGCTGGTCTTCTCCTTCTGCGACCTGCCTGCCGATATCATTGTACTCATCGACGATCATGCCAAGCTGATCCTCTATTTCAGGGAAAGATTCTTCGAAAGGATTATAAAAGCCGATCAAATAAACTTCGGCATCCGGGTTCAGCGTATCAATCTTTTCGAATATATCTTTCATTCGTTCCTCATAGGACGGCATTGCCGCACTATAGTCATCGTAATCCAAATCGGTGAAGTGATCTTTCGTCACTTTCATGATATCATTGGCGCCGATTGTAATCAGGACAACATCGGCATTCTTGATAGAGGCTGAAATGACAGGATCGTCCAGCCTTTTCAACAGCTGATCCGTCCGATTGCCGCGTTTACCGAAATTATCGATTTTGACATGATCATCTGTTTCTTCGAAAGTCTGCTTCAGAATGCCGACATAGCCGCCGTTCTCTGTCGCATCACCCACTCCCTGGGTCAGGGAATCACCAACTGCTGTAATATGAAGATCTTCTTTGATGAAAAGCCCGAGTGTATCCTTGAGCAATTTCCGGAAGGCATCCTTGATTTCAGAGGAAGTGTCCGATTCTTCTTCCGATGCAGCTGGCTTCTCTTCTGAGTCATCGGGGGTATCTGTTTCACTCGGTACAATCTTCGTTGGGGCATTTGTGACCGTTGCCTTTTGATCGGACCCTGCAAAAACGATCAATGCCCCGATTACGATGGCGAGCAGGAACGATGCTACAATGTAGTAGATTTTTCTTTTTTGCAAGCATCATCACCCTCGGGAGAAATATAGTATCGTATTCCCGCCTATAAGTCTTTTAGACGGCGGTATACCGGAAAATACAATTGTAAATTGGTTGTAAAATTATATCTTACTAGATTCAGGGAAAGTTGGATAGTGGGAAGAGCTGGTACGCTATGTTTCGCTAAATGCTTTGTTGGGAACAAGTGTTATTAAAAAGGACAAGGAGGAACGCAGTATGAAGGAGTACAGTGTCGTACCGAATAAAGACGTCTCAGGCTGGTATGTGAAAATGGAAGATGTTGCACCGACAGAATACCATAGCACGCGAGATGATGCCGTTTTGGAGGCGGAAGGACTTGCTCGGGAAAATGCGCCTAGCAAACTCGTCATTTACGATGCACAGCATGAAGTGGAAGAAAAGCGGCAGTTTTAAAATTACCGGCATGAATTGCCGGTAATTTTTAACCGTTTGGGCAGTTCTTGAATAAGCTGAACAGCAGGAGGTGCAAGTATGGAATTTTCCTTGCTGCTGTTAGCTTTTTCCGGAATCGCATTGATCTGTATCGGAGTGTTGCGGCACTTCACGAAGGATCCGTTTGTCTTATTCATCCCTGCTGCTGTAACGGCGCTGCTATTGCTCGTCACCAGTATATTCTCTTTCCTGTTTCAGGAAGAGCTTATCAAAGGAACATTATATATCTTTGCTTCTATCTTATGCGGACTATTCGTGTTATTGCTATTCTTGCCACCTTTTCGTAAATGAAGGTGGCTTATTTTACAGCTTCGGCATGTTGCAGTTGTTTTGTCGTCAAGCGCTTCATACGGATGCCGGAAATGGTGTAGAGAATCAACGCGCCCCAAATGCATGTGAAAGCAATCATGTGTGCATGTGTGAATGTTTCACCGAAAAAGGTGACACCAAAGATCAGCATGAGTGTGGGGGCGATGTATTGTAGCAGACCGATCGTCGTCAAAGAAAGCCTGCGTGCACCATAGGCGAATAGCAAAAGCGGCGCGGCTGTGGCCGCTCCGGATAAAAATAGGATGATAGCTGTACCGGTTGCTATAGGGATGCTGTCTGCAGCAGGTACGAAAAGCAAATACAAAATAGCCAATGGGGTGACGAACATCGTCTCGATTGTCAGTCCGAACATCGGCGGGATCGTCACTACCTTTTTAAGCAGGCCGTACACAGCGAATGTGATTGCCAGCAGGAACGACACCCAAGGGAACACGCCGTAGCTGATGGTCAAATAAATGACACCGATCGCGGCAAGGATGAAGCTGAAAATCTGCAAACGCGTGCTTTTTTCCTTCAGGATGATCATGGCGAGCAGGATGCTGATGAGTGGGTTTATGTAATAACCCAGGCTTGATTGCAGGACATGACCGGAATTTACTGCCCAGATGAATACGAGCCAATTGAGACTGACCATGATGGAAGCTGCAAATAACCCCCAAAATGCGCGTTTATTCAAAAACAAATCCTTCAGCTGTTTGATGAAAGGATGGATTTTTCCTAGCAAAAGGACGACCAGGATCATCGTGACAAACGACCAGACGATTCGGTGAGCAAGTAAGTGGCCGGCATCGACTTCCTCTAATAAATTCCAAAACAGCGGCAGTACGCCCCACATCATGTACGCGATTGCAGCATACATGACACCGGACTTCGATGATTGCGATTGCATGTTGGCATGCGCCTCTCTTTCTATCTCTGTATGGATTAAGTGTAAGGTTGGGAATCGGGCTTTTCAATACTTTTGCTTCGTTAATGGGTAGAGAAGTTGTCAATGGCTGATGGAATACTATATATTAGTATGGGTAATTGGAAATATGCTACATATGAAGGGAGACGCTCATGTGCATATATTTGCGTATTTATTAGGATTATTGACTATTATAAACATCCTCCTCGCACTGGCAATTGTCTTCCTGGAAAGGCGCGATGCCAGTGTCACATGGGCATGGCTGCTCGTACTTGTATTCATCCCGGTAGCAGGCTTCGTTGTTTATTTGCTTTTTGGGCGCAAACTCTCAGGCAAGATATTCACCTGGGATACGAAGTCACGGCTTGGTGTGAAGAAACAAGTGCAGGCCCAGTTGCGTGCCATTGAGGAAGATACTTTTGTCTATAAACAAGAAGCAGTCAAGGAATATAAAGACCTTGCCTACATGCATCTTCGCAATGATGATGCCATCCTGACCCAGGGAAACGAAGTGGAACTGTTCACGGATGGCCAAAAGAAATTCCATGCACTGCTGCACGATCTTTCGCAGGCGAAAGACCATATCCATCTGTTATATTATATCGTGCGCAGTGACAAGCTGGGGGAACGTTTGGCGGACGTACTTATAAAGAAGGCCCAAGAAGGTGTAAAAGTGCGTTTTCTGTATGATGATATGGGTTCGCGCAGCATCAAAAAGAGCTATGTGCGCAAACTTGTAAAAGCTGGAGTGGAAATTGAAGCGTTCTTTCCGTCATTCATTCCGAAGATCAACCTCAAGCTCAATCACCGGAACCATCGGAAGCTGGCGATCATAGATGGAAAAGTTGGCTATATTGGCGGTTTTAACATCGGTGATGAGTATTTAGGCTATGATAAGAAATTCGGATATTGGCGTGATACGCATCTGCGGATAACTGGTGAGGCTGTAAGAGCGATGCAGACGCGTTTCATTTTAGACTGGAATCAAGCCTCGCGTCACGATATCGAGTATGAGGACCGTTATTATTTATCGGAACCAGCTGGTAATATCGGGGTGCAGATCGTATCAAGCGGACCGGATTCCGAGTGGGAGCAAATCAAGCATGGCTACATCAAGATGATTCTCTCAGCCAAGAAATACGTCTATATCCAGACACCATATTTCATCCCCGATGAGAGTCTGGCGGATGCGCTGAAGGTTGCTGTACTGTCAGGAGTGGATGTCCGGGTCATGATACCGAACAAACCGGATCATCCTTTCGTTTATTGGGCAACTTATTCCAATGCTGGTGATTTGATCAAGGCTGGAGCCAAGGTTTATATTTATCAAAATGGTTTCCTCCATGCCAAGACGATCGTTGTGGATGATAAGATATCTTCCGTCGGGACAGCGAATATCGATGTCCGCAGCTTCCGGCTGAATTTTGAAGTGAATGCATTTTTATATGACCAAAATACGGCAGGGGTATTGAAAGAAAAATTTGAAGAGGATATCCTATTATCAACGGAGCTTTCACATAAACTATATAAACAGAGATCAAACTGGATTCGTTTCAAGGAATCCCTCTCACGTTTGATCTCGCCGATCTTGTAGCCTAAAGTTTGGCGGAAAGAAGGAACCCAAGTGAAATCGAAACCATGCATCGCATCTTTGACAGTGAAAACGTCCCATGTACTTCCTCCTGATACAAATACACATGGCACATTATTCGGCGGGACACTTATGTCCCATATCGATGATGTTGCCGCTATAGCCGCTTATCGGCATGCCAGGCAGCTAGTCGTGACAGCTTCGACTGACAGTGTCGACTTCCTCGCACCTGTGAAGGTGGGGGATACGATTTGTGTTGAAGCATTCGTTACCTGGACTAATAATACTTCCATGGAGGTATTTGTCAAAGCCGTAACAGAAGATTTGCGAACAGGAGCAAGGAAAGTATCGGCAACCGCGTTTGTGACCATGGTGGCGCTGGATGAGAATAACCAGCCGATCGAGGTCCCGGAAGTATTCCCGGAAAGCCCCGAGGAGAAATGGTTGCATGATGGTGCACCGCAGCGTGCCGCATACCGCAAAGAACGGCTGAAACGTTCAAAAGAAATGGCAGTGGCATTTGGAACCGATTATCCATGGTTCCGCAATGACGGACGTAATTTTGAAGAAGAATAAGCAAGACGAGCCTGCTTCTACGGCAGGCTCGTCTTTTTTTATGTCAGGATATTTTTTTCTGCAGATGCACGTAAATCGGCAGCTGTATTTGTCAGCTACACCAAATTCTTCTTTTGGTACTTTTGTGACTGCGACACCTTCTGGATTGACTTGTTTGATTGCTTATAGCGGGTCAATAGTCTGGTGATGCAAGTTAAGGCCTGTGCTTGGAGAATGGTACAAATAGTGATCCGCATCGATTCCTCTTTTGTGCATTGCTTTTATACATGGTACTGCTGGCATGCTTGCTTCAATTTTCTTTTCCAATGTCGTGTCATTCCTCGTAAAAGTTATATATATATTTGTATCCATCGGAGGGATACAGAAATAGTTTGGCGTTCCATAACAAAAAAAGGGCTGTAAAATTTACAGCTCCTCTTCTTCTTCCATTGGTTGGATCAAGTTGCTGAACAAGTCATTCAACATCTCATAATGATGCTTCAGTTCCCGCTCGTCTCCATCGTGCGTAGTCAAGTATTCGATGCGTTCGTAAATGCTGTGAATCTCATATTTCTGCTCCATGGTGAGTGCTTGAATATCCAAGACAAGCGAAGCATCCATATCACTCGCTTCCAATTTCTTTAAATCCTTGCCGTATTCCTTATGAGGATTTGCCATTAGCTCCTGCGCTATGTCACTGAGAAAATAGGCCATGAAAAGGTCCGCATCCTGCTTATATTCATCATGGAAGTAAATACCGATCAATTGATCCAGATGGCGCACATTTGTTTTATTTCGGACGATTTGAATTTGCTTCCGATTGAATACGCTCACCAGGATCGGCGCTGCACCTGATACAGGAAACTGGTACCAAGGTTTACGGTTGCGGATGAGATGACGTTGATCGACCCGATGAGCCTTTCCATCCTCCAAATATTGCTCTAAGCCGTGCTCATGCTCTCGTTCTTCTTCAACATACAGCAACAGCATCTGCTCGTCCTGCTGTACGAGCTGTTTGTAATCAACGTATGTAAAGAAAGGCTGCTGCAATTGAGCGGCTTTTGATATACAAGGGAGGAAGTGGTGCTTGCCGATCTGCCACTGCCGCATTTTGCTGTTGTTAAAGCAGAAATACTGATTCGATCCCGTCTTTATACCATGTTTTGCACTGGCGAAATGATTCAGGGGCCGCACATTCGTGAAGCATTTTTGGCTTTCCTGGTAAAAATGCAATTTCCATTTGTCAGCTGCATTCAAATCCTGACGTCGGCGGATGGCACCGAGGGGATTTATCCGGTCGGATAGGATGTATGCTGCTGCTTGTTGCAGTTCCTGGACGGATTGGGTGCGGATGAACTCAATTGTGTCGTCGCTGCTTGATTTATCGAAAAGCAGCAAGGAACTCGTCGTGGCCGCCCCTTTGAACCAGCCCATTTGGATATCGGTGTTGATGATCATTTTCAGGCTGCCGTCTAGCAGGAGATACTCTTTAATTTTCGTACCATACCTCGCATTCAGGAAGTCCGAGGGCACGATGAAGGCAGCACGTCCATGTTCGTCCAGTTGATGTAGTGCTTTCAGCATGAATAGACCGTACAAGTTTGTATATGTAGAAAGCGATATGCCCATTTTCTGCCGGAATAGATTCAAGTAAATCTCCTTCTCATCATCGCTCCGAAAAGTTATGTAAGGAGGATTGCAAATGATACCATCATAAACTTTCTCCCAGCCATCTGAAAGGAAATCCTCCTCGTACAGGTGGATGGAAGGGCGAGATGTGAAAAACTCTCGATTAAACTCCAAAATCTCATCATCATCTTCATATGCATCAACTTCGTACCCGGCTGGTATATCCTTGATCAGCTTCCCCAGACCGACAGCAGGATCAAGCAGCCGGCCGCCATCCAGACTGTGCAGCACCCACTGTTTCATCATATCTGCGACCGCATCGGGAGTGAAATATTGTCCGTAATGCCGGCGGTGGAGCGCAGAGCTCTTATTTAAATAGGATTCTTCCAATTTAGATTCTTCCAACAGGGTACACCTCCAAAGGGGAATAGGTAAAAACAACTAGAATCATTGTATTATAAATCCTACATACTTTTCCAGTAAAAGGAGGGGAATTGCCGAAAAACCTGCCGGCTGGACGAATTCTTTCGATATTAACCATCCATCTTTAAAGATATGCAGGCTGGTTGATGGACATGGAGGAAAAGGAGTATAATACAACCAGTTATAAAAATGACAGCAAGTGTGCAAAAGGGGTTACGGACATGAAAAAAGCATTAACAATTGCAGGCTCAGATTCCTCTGGAGGAGCAGGTATCCAAGCGGATCTGAAGACGATGCAGGAATTTGGCGTATACGGAATGTCTGCTGTGACGACAATCGTTGCAATGGATCCTTACAATAGCTGGCATCATAATGTATTTCCGGTTGATGTGAATACGGTGAAGGAACAGCTGAATACGATCGTTGTCGGTGCAGGTGTCGACGCAGTGAAGACAGGAATGCTTGGTTCTCCTGAAATCATTGAATTGGCAGCCAGCATGATCGAAGAAAATAATATTCCAAACGTAGTCATCGATCCGGTGATGGTATGTAAAGGTGCAGATGAAGAACTTCAGCCGGAAAACACAGTCAGCCTGCGGGAAAAACTTGTCCCGCTTGCAACTGTCGTTACACCGAATTTATTTGAAGCTGCCAAATTGGCACAAATGCCATTGATTCATTCTGTGGAAGAAATGAAAGAAGCGGCACAGAAAATCCATGCTTTAGGTGCAAAATACGTCCTTGTCAAGGGTGGCAGCAAGCTGGAAACGGATAAGGCAATCGATGTGCTTTATGACGGAGAAAACTTCGAGATTCTTGAAAGTGAGCATATCGATACAACTTATACTCATGGTGCGGGCTGTACTAGCTCTGCAGCAATATGCGCATTGCTGGCGAATGGAAGCAGTGTAAAAGAGGCGATATACGAAGCGAAGACATTCATTACGGAAGCCATTCGCGGAGGCTTTAAGCTAAATGAATATGTAGGCCCTGTCAATCACGGTGCCAGAAAGTCCATGCCGCAGCAATAAGCAAGGATGGATGAGGAATAGCCGCCTGTACGGGCGGCTTTTTCCTTGTCCGGGAAGGAGGAGGAAATGCGTATTTTCAGCGTGGAAAATCTTACGAAAACATATGGCGATAAACAGCTGTTCCAAGCAATAGGGTTTCATATCGAAAGCCGTGAACGAATCGGGCTTGTCGGTGTCAATGGAACCGGAAAGTCGACATTGCTGAAGGTCCTGGCTGGCATCGAAAGTGCAGATAGCGGTGACATCGACCATAGCAAGACGTTTCAGCTTGCTTACTTGGCGCAGGAGCCCCAACTGACTTCCGGCAGAACAGTCCTGGAAGAGGTATTCAGCGGATCCAGTCCGATTTTGCAGACAATCCGTACTTATGAGGAAGCAATTTCGGCTTTGGAGAAGGAACCGGATAATGTCAAAATCCAAAATCGACTGTTCACCCTTCAAGCTAAGATGGATGCCGAAGACGCATGGGATGCGAGCACCCAGGCGAAAACGATTTTGACGAAGCTAGGCGTTGATTATTATACAACTTCTGTCGATGATCTATCAGGCGGCCAGCGAAAACGTGTAGCGTTGGCGAAAGCGCTCATTCAGCCTGCTGATTTATTGCTGCTGGATGAGCCGACTAACCATCTGGATAACGAGACGATTGAATGGCTTGAAGGCTTTTTACCTAGCTATCCGGGAGCGATCATGCTGGTGACACATGATCGTTACTTCCTGAATCGGATTACGAGCCATATCTTTGAATTGGAGATGGGCAGTCTTTATCGATATGAAGGAAATTATGAAACATACTTGACGAAAAAGGCAGAGCGCAAAGCACAGACACTCTTGGATCAGGAGAAGCATCAAAATACGCTTCGCCGGGAGCTTGCTTGGCTGCGCCGCGGCGCAAAAGCACGCACAACAAAACAAAAAGCACGTATCCAGCGTGTAGAGGAAATGAAAGAGGCAAAGTTCCAAACGCAGGATAATGATTTAACCCTCCAGGTCGGAGCTGCCCGGTTAGGCAAGAAGGTATTGGAAGCAAAAGATGTAACGGTCAAATTCGGTGATAAAACTTTATTCAGCCATTTTGATTTTCTGTTCAAGCCAGGTGATCGCATCGGCATCATCGGACCCAATGGCAGTGGGAAAACGTCACTTCTGAATACACTTGCAGGCAGAATTTCACCGACAGCCGGGGAGGTGGAAACAGGGGAGACCGTCAAACTTGGCTATTACACGCAGCTTCAGCAAGACATGGATCAACAGCTTCGCATCATTGATTACATCAAGGAAGTAGCAGAAGTCATTCATACCGCTGATGGCAATGTCATCACAGCGGAACAAATGCTTGAGCAATTCCTTTTCCCTCGGAGTCATCAGTATACGTATATTCATCGTTTGTCAGGCGGAGAAAGGAAGCGGTTGTACTTGCTCCGTGTACTGATGGAGGAGCCGAATGTCCTTTTCCTTGACGAGCCGACCAATGACCTGGATACAGAAACACTGGGGATCCTTGAGGATTATTTGGATAGCTATCCTGGCGTTGTCATAACGGTTTCACATGATCGTTATTTCCTGGACCGTGTAGTGGAACAGCTGATTCTTTTTCAAGGTGCAGGAGTCGTATCCACATTTTATGGCAACTATAGTGAATACCGGGATAAAGTACAGGAACAGCCAAAACCGCAGCAGCAAGCAAAGTCGGAACCTGTCCAAGAGCGAAAAGAAAAGAAAAAGCAGAAGCTCTCTTACAAGGAACAGCAGGAATGGAATACGATCGAAGATGATATTGCAGAACTGGAACAGCGCATCGAGGCGTGTGCGGCAGGCATAACTGAAGCCGGCAGTGACAGTGAGCTTGTCCAGAAGCTGTTTGCTGAGCAGCAAGAACTCGAACAGCAATTGGAACAGAAGATGGAACGATGGGAAACACTGTCCCTTATGGTGGAAGAAATCGAAAGCCAGAAACAATAAAAAAAGCGGAAAAAGCCGTTCAGGAACGGAGGGATAGGCGAGAAAGCCCGGAGTGGGTGTCCTTCCCGCGCAGGGATTTATCACCTATACCGTAGTTTCTGGTTTCAAGAGCTAGACATCACCGAAAAGCAAAAGAAACCGTTCAGGAACGGAGGGATAGGCGAGAAAGCCCGGAGTGGGTGTCCTTCCCGCGCAGGGATTTATCACCTATACCGTAGTTTCTGGTTTCAAGAGCTAGACATCACCGAAAAGC
>NZ_JBFEGH010000011.1:0-154180 GCF_047228925.1 Terribacillus jepli
TGGGTGTCCTTCCCGCGCAGGGATTTATCACCTATACCGTAGTTTCTGGTTTCAAGAGCTAGACATCACCGAAAAGCGGAAAAAGCCGATTGTAAGCTAGACAAGCAAGGCATATTTCGTGTGAAATTGCTCATACTCAACTAGAATGGAAGAATAGTCTGAAATCAATGATGGGAAGGATTTGATTCCAATGCCAGATAAGGAATTATTAGAAAAATATGCAGAAGTCGCCTTGCGTACAGGCGTGAATATTCAAAAGGATCAGCCTCTATATATCATGGCACCGATCGATGGAGCGGAGTTTGTCCGTCTAATCGCAAAGCGTGCTTATGAGCTGGGTGCCAGTGATGTACATATCAATTGGTCTGATGATACGCTCACTCTATTGAAATATAAACATCAATCCGAAGAAGTGCTGACAGACATTCCTGATTGGATCGTTGAACGCCGCGCTTATTATATGAAAAAGGGAGCAGCTCTCCTGCAAATTCGTTCCACTGATCCTGATCTGTTGAAAGATGTCGATGGGAACAAAGTGGCACAAGCGACAAGAGCCACTGCTAAAGCATTGCAGCATCTGCGCAAGTATACGATGAATGATATCATCCCTTGGACGATCATCACCATTCCAACAGACGCCTGGGCACAAAAAATCTTCCCGGGAAAATCAGCTGAGGAAGCGACAAAGCTCCTTTGGGATTCGATTTTTAAAATTGTCCGTGTCGACCAAGAAGATCCTGTCCAAGCCTGGAAAGAACATAATGCGAAACTGCACCATGCCAGGGATGTCCTGAATGACAAACGCTACAAAAAGCTTCATTTTAAATCCGAAGGAACGGATCTTGTAATCGGCTTACCAGATGGACATATTTGGAAAGGTGGTTCATCGACGACGGAAAGTGGAACAGAATTCAACCCGAATATGCCGACGGAGGAAGTGTTCACGCTTCCGCATAAATATGACGTGGAAGGGACCGTTACAAGCAAGAAACCGTTGATTTATGACGGTAATATGATCGATAACTTCACACTTACTTTCAAGGAAGGAAAAGTTATTGATTACAAAGCAGAAGTGGGGCAGGAAACGCTCAAGCATTTACTGGATACAGACGAAGGTGCTTTGCGGCTTGGCGAGGTGGCTCTAGTACCGCATGAATCGCCGATTTCCCAATCTGGTCTTATTTTCTACAACACCTTGTATGATGAGAATGCTTCCTGCCATGTTGCTTTAGGGAAAGCTTATCCGACAACGCTTGAAGGCGGTTCTTCCATGACTGAAGAGCAATTGGATAAACATGGTGTTAATGATAGCCTGACACACACAGATTTCATGATCGGTTCAGCGGATCTTGCTATTGATGGAATTTTTGCTGATGGAACATCCGAGCCTGTTTTCCGTGACGGAAGCTGGGCAATCAAATTCGATTAAAAAATAACCCGCATTATTGGAGTGTATCCAGTAATGCGGGTTATTTTATTGTTCGAGTATAGCATGGTGCACGAGTATTGCACGGATGCCGTGATAGTCACATGCAATATCCAATTGTTCCTTGATTTCCCGGAGCCTTGGCAGCTCCTCATGCTGCTTCAGCACATCCAATACTGCTGTCTCCTGCTCCTCTGTGAAAAACTGCTTCAGATCAAGCGCCTTTCCTTCTGCATAAGCTTTGAATAAATGATTGCTCACAGTCATCGGAGTCAATTCTCGTTCTTTGGCTATCTTTTCCATCGCCATACCTTGATTGAAGGCTTCATAGCTGATCAAATGACTTGGTGTGTCCTGCTTTTCCTGCAGGAGCGGCTTTCGATTATGATCCGGCATGGATGCTGTCTGCTCATATTGCTTCAGCACCTCGAGGAACTGCTCTCCATACTGTTCCATTCGTCTTTCCCCGATTCCCTTGATACCGAGCATTTCCTCCTGAGTATGCGGCACATATCGGCATAGCTCTTTCAATGTAGCATCCGAAAAGATGACATATGGAGGGAGTCCTTCTGCTTGGGCTATGTTTTTGCGCAATTCACGTAGTTCCTGGAATAACGCTTCGTCATAATCCGCTTCGACAGTTTCCGTCGCCTTGGCGATCTGCATCATTACTTTTTTTTCGCCTTTCAGTATACGGACAGCTTCATCGGTGAGCGTCAGCACAGGGTATTTATCATCGGTTGGGGCAAGGATCATTTCGGCGGAAAGATAATGGATGAACTGTGTGATATCTTTTTCGGTACGGTTTTTCATGATACCGTACGTAGAAAGCCCTTCAAGTCCGAATTGCTTGATTCGTTTATCCTTGGATCCTTTCAATACTTTTGCAACCAAAACGGCTCCAAAGCGCTCATCCATCCGTTTGACGCAAGAAAGCACCATTTGCGCTTCACGTGTCATATCCGTCTTTTCAAATTCATTCAAGCAATTGCTGCACCTTCCGCAATCCGTAGGAACATGCGGATCCTGGAAATAGTGAAGCATGTATGTCTGCAAACAGCTTTGAGTATGGCAGTAATGGATCATTTGCTGCAGTTTCTGATACTCCGCTTGTGTGTCCGAGGCGGAATTCTCAATCAGGAATTTCAGCAGATGCACATCCTGTCCGGAAAAGAGCAGAACACAATCACTTGGTTCTCCGTCACGACCAGCCCGGCCTGCTTCCTGATAATAGGCTTCCATGTTCATCGGCAAGGCATAATGCAGCACATAGCGCACATTACTCTTATCGATACCCATTCCGAAGGCATTCGTCGCTATCATGACACTGACTTCATCTTGGATGAATGAGGCTTGCGCAGCCTGGCGCTCTGCTTCGCTCATCCCGGCATGATATTTTGCGGTCTTGACTCCTTGACGGTCCAGAAACTGGGAAAGCTGATCGACCAGCTTCCTTGTCGGGGCATAGATGATACCTGTATCTGTTTTGCGTTTATTGATGAAATCCAGGATATAGCGCTCTTTATCTGTTCCTTTCACTACTTGGAAGCGCAGATTCTCTCGAGCGAAACCGGTACGTATTGTATAGTCTTCCTGGATATCCAGCAGTTTTTGGATATCATCTGCCACCTGTGGTGTTGCAGTCGCGGTCAAAGCCATCACTGGTGGCGTTCCTGTCAGCTTATCCAAAATGGAAATGGCAGATCGGTAGCTTGGACGAAAGTCATGTCCCCATTGGGAGATACAGTGAGCCTCGTCAAAGGCAATCAAGCTTATCGAAAGGTTACGGACCATTTGTAAAAAACGAGCATTTTCCAGCCGTTCAGGAGCCACGTAAAGAAAGGAGAATGCACCTTGAGCAGCTTGCTGCATCGTCCATTCCAGTTCGGCTGCTTCCAGTGTACTGTTTATATAAGCGGCAGGTATATCCATTGCTGTCAGTGCGTCTACCTGATCCTTCATCAAGGAGATAAGAGGGGAGATGATCAGAGCAGTCCCTTGACGCATCAAGGCCGGCACTTGATAGCAAATCGATTTACCACCGCCTGTCGGCATGATCGCTAACGTATTTTCATTATTCATCACATGACCAATCACTTCGGCTTGACCTCTTCGGAAGGTATCGTAGCCATAATAATCCTTCAGTATTTGCTCCGCAGTAGCTTGCACGTTCAAAATCCTTTCCTGATTCTTGTTATGTACAGCATAACATGATTCTGTACCAATCAGCATTTTAGTCGGAAAAATAAGAAACTGCCTGTATCGATACAGGCAGTTTCTTATTTTATATTGTCGCCTCGCTGTGCGGGCGCTTCAATTCAATTTTGATTTTTTCCAGGCGATTATCCCGTACAGATTCCACGGTGAAAAGCATGTTTTCGTATTCCACGACTGTATCGGCATCTTCGTCCGGAATGGAACCAATACGACTTAGGATAAAGCCGGCAATCGTATCGAAATTCGGCACGTCGATATCTGTATCGAAGAAATCGTTGAACTCATCGATTTGCAGGGAACCGCTCGCCATATACGTATTGTCATCGATACGTGTCAGCTCTCCCTCGATTTCATCGTATTCATCGTCGATATCGCCGACAATCTCTTCAATCATATCTTCCATGGTCACAATACCAGAGAAGCCGCCATATTCATCTATCAGGATGGCGAGATGATTATGAGTCTGCTGCAATTCTTTTAGCAGGTCATCGATGTATTTGGTCTCGGGCACGAAATGTGCTTCCCGCAGTATCGTTTCCAGTCGGACTCCATCGAATCCATGCTCCCGGACTGCCTTGAAATAATCTTTTATGTTTAGGATGCCGACAATCGTATCGCTGTCTGTCTGGTAGACAGGAATTCTGGAATATTTCTGGTCCAGCAAGATATCCGCCAATTCTTCGGCAGGCGTATCAATGCTCAATGTAAATGTATCTGTCCGAGGTGTCATGATCTCACGTGCAATCTTATCATCCAAGTCGAAGACACCTTTGATCATGCCGAACTCATCCGCATTCAGTATACCTTCCTCTTGTCCGGTCTGGGCGAGAAGCTTGATCTCTTCACGGGAGACTTTCTCTGCTTCCGCATCATTTCCTACACGGGTGATTTTTACGAGGATATTTGTTGAAAAGGAAAGGAACTTTACGAACGGCATGGCGATTTTACTGATAAATAGAATCGGTGTGACAGAAAATCTGGCAATCTTCTCCGCGTTTTGAAGGGCAACCCTTTTTGGGAACAACTCACCGAATACAAGTGTTACATAAGACAGCAAGACAGTGATGACGACAACGCTGATTTGTTGTGCATAAGGGATATCTCCTAGTACACCAGCGAATCGATTTGCAAGTCCGGTAGCGGCAGAAGCACTCGAGAAGAAGCCTGCCAGCGTAATGCCTACTTGAATCGTAGCGATGAACTTACTAGGGTCAGCAATAAGCTTCTGCAGCATGGCAGCCTTCTTATCGCCTTCATCCGCTTGCTGTGCAATGCGGTTCTTATTCAGTGATACCAATGCGATCTCTGCTGCTGCAAAAAAGGCATTCAGTAATGTCAAAATACCAATCAATACGAGTTGGAGTAAAACTGGACTCCCAGGATCATCCGGACTATTCATGTATAAAATCTCTCCCTTAAAAAAATAAACGCAAAAAATGCGTTTTCATTATAAACATTATACGCTTTTTCTATGTGTAATCCAAATGGTGTGCACGTAATGTAGTATATCCTGGTAATTGGGAATTATTCCAAAGCCCGCAGCTGCTGGCGTAGCGATTTGATCTCTTTTTCCATCTCTTCCAGCTGTCTTTCCATATGGGATGCTCCAGCACCGGTTGATGCCAGTTTATCCGCATCCGCTGACACGCTTGCATATGACATCTTCAACTCGGCCAGTTTAGCTTCCAGCTCTTGTCTATTCATACCATCACCTCTACACTTAGAATAGAAAAAAGGAAGTCTATACGTCAAGCGGGAGGGGAAAGGATGCGTTTTGTACAGGAACATGATGTGAACCGTCTGCTGGCTAAAGCTGAGTCATTATTATTGGAGCATGAAGCAGAGAATAATTTGCTGTTAGGGCTGTTCGGCAGATTGGCAGAAGGTGAGGATATGGGTGCGAAGTTTGGATACGGAGAAGATGATAGGGGGATTCGCACTGTCTTCTTGCATACTAAAGGAAACCGAATCATTCTTTCTCATAACACCGTATGGAAAGACGGAGATGCTGTTGAGCTTGCCCAGCTAGTAAACGCATGGACGCCTGATCTTCCAGGAGTCATCGGACCAGAGAAACAGGCAAGGCAGTTTGCGCAAGTATGGCACAAGCTTTACGGTAAACAAATAAGGATACATATGAATCAGTTCATTTATCGGCTGGATAGAGTGACAGATGCCGGCGCAGCCAAAGGGGAGATGCGTGCAGCGAATAAGGATGATTTTACCTTGCTGCGAGATTGGCTCATACGATTTGGGAAAAGCACTGGTGAAGATATGACGGTGGAACGAGCGAGTACGGTGATTGGCAGGCTGATCGCCCAAAGGCGAATGTATGTCTGGACATTCGAAGATAAAATCGTAAGTATGGCGGGCTGCGCAAGGGAAAGCCGGAATGGAATCGTCATCAATGCAGTTTTCACACCGGAAGAACAACAGCGGAAAGGATATGCTGAAAGGTTAATGGCAGTATTATCGGCTAAGTTGCTTCATGAAGGAAAACAATTCTGCTGCCTGTTCACGAATGCAGATGATCCCGGCCCGAATAAGCTGTATCAAAAGGTAGGATACCGACATGTTGCAAAAAGCTGCGCAATCGATTTCTATTAAAAAGGATCGTCACATTGATGTGACGATCCTTTTGGTTGTTATATTTTGCCTTGGAAGGCAGCAAGTTCGTTGTAGAATTTGTCGAATGTCGGAATATCCATTTGCTGACCTGCATCGGACAATGCAACAGCTGGGTTCGGATGCACTTCAGCCATGACACCATCTGCACCGACAGCCAATGCAGCTTTCGCGCATGGAAGCATGATATCTTTTCGTCCAGTGGAATGTGTCACGTCGACCATGACAGGAAGATGTGTTTCCTGTTTCAAAATCGGTACAGCGGAAATATCAAGTGTATTCCGTGTCGCTGTTTCATAAGTGCGGATACCGCGTTCGCAAAGGATGATTTGGCCATTTCCTTCGGAGTGGATGTACTCAGCGGCTGCGATGAATTCTGCAATCGTACCAGACAAGGCACGTTTGAGCAGGATTGGTTTGTTCGTACGGCCCGCTTCTTTCAGTAATTCGAAGTTCTGGGCATTACGCGCACCGATCTGAATGACATCGACAAAATCCAGCGCTTTTTCGATATCTTGCGGAGACACGATTTCACTGATGACGGCCAAATCGTATTCATCCGCTGCACGTTTCAGGATTTCCAAGCCTTCCACACCAAGTCCTTGGAAATCATAAGGGGATGTACGCGGCTTGAAAGCACCTCCGCGAAGCAGCTTAAGACCTTTGTCTTTCAAAGATTCCGCTACCGCTGCTACTTGATCATAGCTTTCCACCGAACATGGTCCGAAGACAAAGCTTGCTTTGCCGGTACCGACTTTTTCACCTTTTAGGTCGATAACCGTATCTTCGTTTTTATAAGCACGGGAGACAAGCATCGGGCGCTTGCTGGCAGCTTCTTCTTCTTTCGTCTTAGCCTTCATCACAGCATTGAAGATAGTATCCAACGTGGATTCTCCGAGGACACCAGTTTCATTCTGGGCCTTCAGTTCTGCCAACAGCAGTTTTTCGGACTGGCTGCGCTCACTCTCAGGAAGATCCTTCAGCTGCTGCTTAAGGCTTGCCTGTTCGTTCAACAATTTCAACAGCTCGAAATGTGTTTGTTCATACTGCTTCTTAAGCTCCAAAACATTTGTAGTCTGCATAAATAGATCCTCCTTATAAGTTTTAATGCCCCTGCTAACCTTCAATAGCCCATTCAGCCGGTATCAGTTATCTTGTAAGGGAGAATTCCCGGATCCCGGGGAATCCCTTGCAAACCGCCGCCGCCCTGAGACGGGTTATGGAAGGAACACAACATCAACATCGTTATCCGAAATAAATACAATGTTGAAAATATTATCCCTATACTACATGCTTTTATAAATAAATACAAATGAAAGCTTCAAAGTATGCAGAAAAAAGGACGATAGTACCTATTACCCCTTGATTGCTGCTTTGACTTATTTTTGATGTAATCTTTATATTTTTTTTACATTTACAACAGGCTGCTGATCTTTTCGGCGCTTGATGACAAAATCGGTCAATGTGAATAAGAATACGAGCAAAAATAGAAAACTGGACATTTGGAAAAGGGAAGAAGTCGAAACAAATTGATGCAGGATGCCAAGGATGACAGCACTCAGTCCAATGCCAAAATCGATAGATGAATAGTACATACCATTGGCAATACCACTTCTTTCAACATCCGTCTTGGATATTGTCCACGCTTGCAAGGCAGGGATCATGGAACCATAACCAATACCGAATAAAGCACCGGAGATGATGAAATACCAGTTTGCCGATGCAATGCTGAGTATCCACATAGCCAGAAAAGCAATGAGGGAACAGCCCATGATCAAAAGCCAAGGTCCCTTGGCATCGAACAGACGCCCTGTGAATGGTCGAGATACTGTAGCACATAAAGCATTGGCTAAATAGAATAGGAATGTTCCGGTAAGATGCTGTTCCTCCCCAAAAAGGACAAGATAAGTAACGATGGAACCGTACCCGAATGATGTCAGGAATGTGATGAATACCGGATAGGAACTTTTCTTTTCGATCAATGATTGGAAAAATGAGAACTTCGGTGGTTCGGCTTGGTTCCGTGATAGTGCTTCAGGCTCTGCATAACGCGTCATCGACAGGAATAGGAAAGCGATCATGCCAAGCAAAATAGAAACAAATACGAGTGTCTGGAAGTTATAATTTTGATAAAGGAAAATACCGATACTTGGCGCAATGATCATACCAATTGTGATCGAAAGACCAAAATAGCCCATGCCTTCTCCTACACGTCGCCTCGGTACAAGATCAACTGCGGCTGTACCGTTCGTTGTTGTGCTCCATCCCCAAGCTGCCCCATGCAGGAAGCGGAAAATCAGCAGAAGTGTGACGATTTGTGTAAAAGGGTAAAGGATCGTACAGACGAGCAAAAGGAAAGAGCCGATGAGAATCGGCATTTTCCTCTTTTTCGTCAGCAGGATATGGCCGATGAACGGCCTGATCAGAATGGCTGCGATTGAGAATGACGTCGTCACCAATCCCACTTGAAGACTGCTGCCGCCGATAGAGGCAATATAAGGCGGCAGATTCGGCAGCAGCATCTGGAAGCTCATAAAAGTAAAAAGGTTGCCAAGCAGCAGGAAAACAAAGGCTTTCGTCCATAAAGGAGGCATATTGTTTACCATCATGCTCCTCCTATTCTGCCTGTATTCCAGCAGCTGATTTTTTCTTCATCCTATAATCGACCCATTCCCGGTAAAAGTGTGAAATGATCACTTTGCATACCGCATAAAACGGAATGACGAACAAAAGGCCGAGGAAGCCGGCAATATTACCCGCAGCCAATATCAGTGTGATGACTGTCAGTGGATGGATGCTCAACACTTTGCCCATGACATTCGGGGAAATGAGATTTCCCTCTATTTGCTGGGCAATCAGCATGACGATAGCCGCCAGGATAGCTAATTTCGGCTCTTGGAAAAAAGCGACCAGGATAGCTGGTACTGCTGCCAGATATGGTCCAAGAAATGGTATGACATTGAAAACAAGCCCGATGACAGCGAGCGTAAATGCATAATTCAGGTCGATAATCACATATCCGATGAATAGCATTGTGCCGACACACACTGATACGATGAACTGCCCCTGAATAAAGGAGGCCAGCGTATGATTGACGTCTTCCATCAGTTTTTTCACATTGACGCCTTTTTTCTTATCGAAAAATTTTGTTACGAATGGAATTAATTTATCCCCATCTTTGAGCATAAAGAACAAGAAGAAGGGAATTAAGACCAGTGAGAGCATGAAGTTGACCAGGCTGGAAATGAAATTAACGAGATAACCTGGTATGTCTGACAGACTGGACTGCAAGTTTTTCGCATAACTCTGGATGGATTCCTCCACTTGATCCGGCAGGGCAGAATGATTTTCTTCCCAATAATCCACGATGGATGTGATTTCATTCGTTATTCCCGGGATATTATTCACCAAGGCCCGATATTGATTCTGCACGATTGGAGCAGCGAATTGGAATACGATATAAACCAAACCAATCAATAGCAGGAATATCGTCAGGATGGCCACCCATTTCGGAAAACGAATCTTCTCTAGGAGCCGGACGAGGGGTTTAGTAATATAGAATAGAAGACCGGCCGCGATCATCGGAAATGCAATCGCACTTAAGTATGTGGCAAGAGGCCGGAAAATGAAGTCCGCTTTCGAAATCAACAAAATCAGGGTGAAAGTCAGGACAGCGGCCACAAGGCCTTGAAACCATTTTTTCTGAGTCAACTTAAATCAGTACCTTTCCAGTTATTGATATAGCTTAGCATAGCACAGCCGGACTGCGGCGTAACCCTTTCCCCAAGTTTTTATTAAATTTCCAGTAAGATGGGGATTCCGCGCCATTTCGCGATATAATGTGGTAATATCTCACTATACCTTATTTTTTCAGGAGGAAAGCACATGGCATGGCAAGATACATATGAAAAATGGAATTCTTTTATAGGACTTGATCCTAAATATAAAGAGGAACTGGCAAAAATCGCTGATGATGAAGAAGCTTTGGAAGATGCTTTCTATAAAGAATTGACATTTGGCACCGGCGGTATGCGCGGAGTGCTTGGAGCAGGGACGAACCGCATGAACATCTATACCGTCCGCAAGGCAGTAGAAGGATTGGCGGTATATCTAGAAAAGAATATGAACGATTACAAAGAACGCGGTGTCGCTGTTGCCTATGATTCCCGCTACATGTCTGCCGAGTTTGCAGATGAAACTGCGCGTGTTCTCGGAGCACATGGAATCCGCGCGCATGTTTTCGAATCACTTCGCCCGACTCCGTTACTATCATTTGCGGTGCGTCATTTGAATGCCGCTGCTGGTATCATGATCACAGCAAGTCATAATCCGCCTGAATATAACGGATTCAAAGTCTATAATGAAGACGGTGGCCAGATCCCGCCGGCACAGGCAGAAGCAATCATAGCAGAAATTGCCAAAGTCGAAGATGAATTGGCAGTGGAAGTGGCAAAACTGGAGACAATCCGTGCGAATGGGCTGCTGCATTCCATTGGGGAAGATGTAGACAGTGCTTACCTCAAAGAATTAAAGACAATTTCAAACATGTCCGTTTCTGCGAAAGAGCAGCTGGACAAGCTTCAAATCGTTTTCACGCCGCTGCATGGTACATCGCATGATCTTGTCCTGCGCGGTTTGGACCAGCTTGGCTTCCAGCATGTGCACGTGGTAAAAGAGCAGGCACAGCCAGATCCGGAGTTCTCGACTGTTGAATCGCCGAATCCAGAAGAGCATCAAGCCTTTACACTTGCAATGGAGCAAGGAAAAGAAATCGGAGCAGACGTACTGATCGGGACTGATCCGGATGCAGACCGCCTGGGGGTTGCTGTACAGGACGGAAAGGGTGCTTATCAAGTACTGACAGGGAACCAGCTCGGTACCTTGATGCTCGATTATGTACTGACAAATGCTTCAGAAGATGACCTTCGCAACGGAAAGCTTGTGAAGACCATCGTGACGACCGAAATGGGCCGCGCAGTGGCAGCGTCCTATGGCGTGGATACGATTGACACACTTACCGGGTTCAAATATATCGGTGAGAAAATCAAGCAATTCGAAACGACTGACGAGAAATTCCTCTTCGGTTATGAAGAGAGTTATGGTTATTTGATCGGTGATTTCGTACGTGATAAAGACGCCGTACAAGCTGCCATGATTGCCTGTGAAATGGCTGCTCATTGGCGCGCCCAAGGCAAGACTTTGCTTGAAGCATTGCATGTGCTCTATGAAAAGCATGGCTACTTCCTGGAGGATCTTCATTCCATCACATTGAAAGGGAAAGACGGTGCAGCGAAGATCGCATCGATGATGGATGCAGTCCGTGCAGATACACCACAGGAACTTGGGGGCTTGAAGGTGATTGCGGCAGAGGATTATTCCGCACAAACCCGCCGGGATCTTGAATCTGGATCTGAAGAGAAGCTGACACTTCCTCAGGAAAACGTCATCAAGCTATTCCTCGAAAAGGATAGCTGGGTATGTCTTCGACCATCGGGAACAGAACCGAAAATCAAAAGTTACTATGGTGTCAGCAGTGCAAGCTACGAAAGCAGCCTAGAGCTATTGGAGAAATTGAAAGCAGATCTGGGCAAGTACTTGCAATAAAATGTTGACATTGTTCTGATATTCAACTAGACTGAATGTGTGATAAGCGCAATTTGCTTTTAAAGGGGAGTAGCTACACAATAAAGTCGTCATTCCGAGAGAAATCTCCGGCTTTATTGGCAACTCAGACGTTGTTAGCGAGACCTTTACCATCTTGGTAAAGGTCTCGCTTTTTTTTGATAAAAAGTGTTACGTCTTTACTAAGAAGGGGTATGATTGCAAAGAATATCGCATACTACACTTAAAGGAGCGTAACTACATGGATGCACAATTACTTTTTGAGTATGGCTGGGTTCTCATCGTCCTTGTCGGACTGGAAGGTATTCTTGCCGCGGATAACGCATTAGTACTTGCAATCATGGTAAGGCATTTGCCTGAAGAACAACGTAAAAAAGCACTTTTCTATGGATTGATGGGGGCATTTGTTCTCCGCTTCGCATCCCTATTCGTCATTTCCTTCCTTGTTGATGTATGGCAAGTACAGGCGATCGGTGCGGCGTATCTATTGTTCATATCCATAAAGAACCTGTACGATAAGTTCAGTTCCAAGAATAATGATGTAGCAAATAAGAAACCGAAAAAAGAAAGTGGTTTCTGGATGACTGTCTTGAAAGTCGAGCTTGCTGACCTTGCTTTTGCAGTCGATTCCATCCTTGCAGCGGTAGCACTTGCTGTCGCACTTCCACCGACTGGCTGGGGGGAAGTTGGAAGCTTGGATACTGGTCAGTTCGCCGTCGTCCTTGCAGGCGGTATGATCGGTATCATCATCATGCGTTTTGCAGCAAATATCTTCGTTGATCTACTCCATACGCGACCTGCTCTTGAAGTGGCAGCTTTCGTTATCGTCGGATGGGTAGGGGTAAAGCTTGTCGTAAGTACACTTTCCCACGAGGCACTTGGCATCTTGCCGCATGACTTCGCACATTCGACACTATGGAAGCTTATCTTCTATGGAGTGCTTGTTGCAATTGCAGTAATCGGCTGGATTGTATCCGGCAAAAACAAAGTGGAGCATAAGAAAGACGATTCCGCTGAGGGAACCGAATAAATGTTGAAGAGGCTGGGACAAAAGTGTTTCAGCTAGATGAAAACCCGAACTATTACGTAAATCTAAAACAATGATTTGCGTAGGTTCGGGTTTTTTGAAGATAATGTATATTAGTGAATCCCCGCAGCGGTACTTTTCCACGAAGAGGCTGGCCTGAGGCAGTGCCCGTGGTAAGCGGAAATCAGGAGTTGTTCGTTTTAGCACTAGCATTCTTGTTATGTGCTTACCTCTTTTTTGAACAGACATTTTGTTTTTCCTGCTTAGAAGCGTTAAAATAGATAGCATAAAGATAGCAGAAGGGAACGAATACGATGTCAGAACATCATTTTCATTTAGCCGCAGCCTGGCCGGGAGGAAGGAATAGCTCTGGTACAATCGAAGCAGGTAATCTGAAGACAGAGATCAGTATTCCGCCGGAAATGGGTGGTCCTGGCATCGGTACGAATCCGGATGAGATGCTGCTCGGTGCGGCAGCTACTTGCTATATCATCACTTTGGCAGCCATGATTGAACGAGCTCACTTACCGCTAACGTCCATGAAATTGGAGTCGGAAGGTATCGTTGATGAAACGAACGGTGTGATCACGTATAAGAGAATCATCCATCGACCGACGGTATATTTGAAACATGACGCGACGGAGAAGCAATTCAAGATGCTGGAGAAGCTGGCCACAAAGGCGGAAGAAAGCTGTATGATCACAAGGGCGATAAAAGGAAATGTGGAAGTCAGCTTGGAAGCGGACTTGAACATCGAGAAGAACGCTTAATAATTTTGTAGGATAAAGGACGGAAAGCGTATGAATAGTGAACGTGCGATGCATATTCTGAAAGAAAACGGCTTTAAACAGACAAAGCAGCGCGAAAAATTACTGGATATTTTCCAGAAGCGATCCCAGTATTCCGCGGTGACCGATCTTTGGAAAGAATTTCGAGAGGACTTTCCAAGCGCAAGTTATGATACTGTGTACAGGAATTTATATACGATGGCAGAGCTTGGCATCCTGGAAATGACAACAATAGATGGAGATAAGCATTTCCGTTTCCACTGCAATATTGAAGGCCATCATCATCATTTCATCTGCAAGCAATGCGGCATTACAAAAGCAATCGATGTCTGCCCGATAGCAGACGTGCAAACAGTACTGCCGGGTGGCTATACAATAGAAAACCATAACTTTGAGGTGTATGGCATATGTCCTGCCTGTCAATAATTGATTGATAGGCAGTATTTTTTTGTGAACGGAACGTAATAATTACTGTTTACAAATAGTAATGGTTACGATATAATCTCGATTAGAGCTTATATGTAACGGGAGGAAATCATTTTGAAGAAATCATTATTTTTAATCAGTACAGCCCTGCTTGTCGTTCTGCTTGCAGCCTGTTCGGACAGCGGGAGTCAAAGTAGTACCGAAAATGGGAAAATGAAGATCTATACGACAATATATCCGATTCAATACTTTGCAGAAAGAATCGGCGGAGATCAAGTAGAGGTGGAATCCGTGCTGCCAGCTGGTAGTGATGCACATAACTTCGAACCGACATCGAATCAGATGGTTGACATCGCTAAATCAGATGCTTTCCTGTATTCGAGTGATGAGCTGGAAACGTATGCCGGGACGATTGCAGATGCTGTCGGTGACGAGGATGTAAAAATTGCACAGCTTGCAGATGGTATTGATTTGCTTCCTTTCGATGAAGAGCATGACCATAGCCACGAAGCAACTGAAGAGGAGCATGATCATAATCACGATGAAGCAGCCGAAGAGGAACATGATCATGACCATGGCAGTGTAGATCCGCATTACTGGCTTGATCCAGAACGTGCAAAACAGATGGCAGAGAATATGAAGAATACGCTTGTGGAACTCGATCCTGATAACGAAACGCTATACGAAGACAATTACAAGGCAGTTTCGGAAGAATTGGATGAGTTGGATCAGAAATTCCAGCAAGCAGTGGAAGGAAAAGAAAACAAGAAAATCATCGTCTCCCATGCTGCTTATGGATATTGGGAAGACCGTTACGGTATCGAACAAATTGCCATAACTGGTTTATCACCTACAAATGAACCTTCCCAGCAGGAACTAGAGGGAATCATCCATACTGCAGAAGATAACAAACTGAACTATGTGTTGTTTGAACAGAATATTTCACCGAAGGTAGCGACTATCGTTCAAGATGAAATTGGAGCAGATGTACTCAGAATCCATAACTTGGAGACGATTACCGAGGATGAAATCGATGCTGGTGAAGATTATTTCAGTCTGATGGACAAGAATATTGAAACGTTGGAGCAAGCTTTGGCAAACGAATAAACTAGGCATGTGCATGAAAGGCTGTCGAGACAACTCGACAGCCTTTCATTTTCCTTTATGTTTCGTGAATATTCTAATTTTAAGATATACTGTAGAGGTACATATGTTTTTGGAGGGGAAAGCAATGAAAAAATTCGAAGAACAGCTGCGTCAATTCGCCAAACTGGCTATCCAGACGGGCGTTAATTTGCAAAAGGGACAAGGACTGATGCTATTTGCGCCAATAGAAGCAGTGCGTTTCGCCCGGATGGTTTCTGAAGAGGCGTATAAAGCAGGTGCAAAAGATGTACATACTGAATGGTTGGATGATGAGCTGGCTGTCCAGCGTTATATGTATGCTCCACTTGAATTTTTAGAGAATGTGCCTGCCTGGAAGTTCCATGCGCGCAACGAAATGGTCAAGGATAATTATGCAGTTTTAAATATCCTGGGAGAGAATCCAGATCTATTGGAAAGGGTGGATGGAACCAAAGTTGCAGCTTTTATGAAATCTTCCGGAAAAGGTCTGACACCTTATCGGGACTATATGATGAAAGATAAAATGCAATGGTCGATTGTAGCTTATCCGACGGTAGCTTGGTCCAAGAAGGTGTTCCCTGACAAATCGATCGAAAAAGCACAGGAGTCCCTGATGGAAGAAATCCTGCGCATCAGTCGGGTTACCGGGAATGAAGATCCAAATGCCGCTTGGAAGGCGCATAATAAACAGCTTCACTTAGCCGCTGATTATATGAACAAGCAACAGTTCTCCAAATTGATTTATAAAGCAAAGGGGACTGATTTAACCATCGAGCTGCCGAAAGGCCATATTTGGAGCGGCGGTTCAGGTCCGACAGAAGCAGGCGTCGAATTCAACGCTAATATCCCTACTGAGGAAGTATTTACGATGCCGCATAAGGATGGGGTGAATGGAACGGTATCCAGCACCTTGCCTTACAATTTCAATGGACAGCTGATCGAGAACTTCCAGCTGACATTCAAGGATGGCGAAGTAGTGGACTACAAAGCGGAAAAAGGAGAAAAGGCGCTGAAAAATCTGCTGGAGGCTGATCCAGGCTCTAAACGGCTTGGTGAAGTGGCATTGGTTCCGCATAAGTCGCCGGTATCACAATCAGGTTTGATTTTTTATAATACACTTTTTGATGAAAATGCATCTTGCCACCTTGCATTAGGGAAGGCGTATCCGACTTGTATTGCGGGCGGCAATGATATGACTGCTGCACAGCTTGAGGCAGCAGGTGTGAATGACAGCATCATGCACGAAGATTTCATGATTGGTTCTGCTGATCTCGATATCGATGGTGTAAAAGAAGACGGCACTACCGTTGCGGTCTTCCGGCAAGGAGCATGGGCACTCGAGTTCAACTGATCAAACCAACTGGAGAATTGAATCCAGCCTTTGGCTGTTCCTGGCTTCCTCATAAGAAGCAAAGGGGCAGCCTTTTTGCCGTATGCGCTCAGGTACAGTGTAAATGGTGAAGTCATCCAGTGTGAGACTGGCGTTAACTTCCTCCCAAAATAATGGAGCGCTGACGGTACCGCTTGTACGTTTACGGGCGGTGTAAGGAACCGGTAACGTTTTCCCCTTTCCGAACTGGACATAGTCGATATACAGGCGCTCATGACGATTCTTTTTCATTCTTTCGATTGTAAACAGGTCAGGATGCTGTTGGACGAGTAATCTTGCCAGTGCTTCTGTGAAAGTGCCTGCTTGTTCATAACTGAGTTGATTTTTCGGCAATGGAATATACAGCTGCAGTCCTTTACTGCCGGAAGTCTTGATGAATGCAGTCAGCTGCATCTGATCTAACCAGTTTTTAAGCAATTTTGCAGCCTTAATTGCCAAAGGAAGTGCATCTTCCGCCGGCGGATCAAGGTCGATGGCGATTTCTCGTGGTGAGTCACTGCCGATTTGATGAAAAGGTGCATGGAATTCAATGCTCCCATGGTTGGCAAACCAGATTAGTGTCTGCAGATCCGGACATTGCAGCGCCTTCGTATCAGGAATGAAGGATGGCGCATAATCGGGTCTGTGTTTCTGATAGAAGAACTCTGCCTCGATTCCATCTGGGCAACGGATGATCGTCATTTCCCGGTTTATCATATGGGGCAGCATGAATGGTGCAACTGTCCGGATGTAAAGCAGATAACGTAACTTATCTATTTGTGCCTTTTGCCAGTAAAGCTTATCCAGCTTGCTTAATTCAACCGTTTCCGGAAACTGGGCCAAATCTATGACTGCTTGCTGTGTCGTACAGTCAGATGCTGCTGCAGTAGGTGATAAACTATGGAATCTCGGTTCACGCAGTTCCTCGTCGGCTTGGCCAAGGCAATTGATTTTGGCACAAACTGCCGGCGGGAGAATCAGGAGGTTATTGGCCGATTTTCCGTTTTCTCTGAAGAAAGCAGTAAGTGTATTCCGCTCTGCATCTTCCATCCCGTGCTTACACTTCCCGATTGGTACGAATTGACCGCCCTCATCAGCCAACTGGGCATGGAAATAATCATTTTCCTTATCGTACGCTGTCAGCACTGCTGTGATCGTACGCCAATTCTTTATTTTGTACCAGTCATGATGCTGTTTGCCAGCCTTATAGGTACTGTCTGCCCGCTTAGCGATGATGCCCTCACCTTGATGCAGGATGACAGATTCCAATAGTACTCGGGGCTCTGCATGATAGTCCACGTATTTTATCGCTGCCGGATGATCCTCCAATGAATGGATGAGCTCCTGCAATGCTTGTTTGCGGGAAGTAAGTCGCCGTTTTTCTTGTTTTTTGCCAGCATCGATAAGCAAATCGAAAGCCATCAGCACAACAGGGCGTGCAGCTGCAATCGTTCTGATACGATCAGCCGATTTCAATCGTCCGCGAGTTTGAAGCAGACCAAAGTCACCACTTAATGCATTTTTTGGAACGATCAATTCCCCATCGATGGAGAAAGGAATATGTGGATCCAATACATGTTTCTGCTGTTCGCAGTAAGTGACGATCTCCGGGAATTGGGTGGTTAAATCAATGCCATTCTTGCTTGTCAGCATCACACTATCCTTGGTAACGTTCAGGACAGCCCGGAAACCGTCATATTTCACTTCATATATCCATTCTTTCCCGACAGGATAGGTATCCCGATAAATCGGTTTCATCACTTGCATTGACATTCCCTCCTTTCTTTCTAGTTTGAGAGCATCATGCCGGAATTAAACATTGGATAGACGTACAAACTAGGCAAAAAGGAGTGAACAGCCGATGCATACGATGTGGAAGGGAACAATCAGCTTTGGGCTTGTGAATATTCCCGTGAAAATGCATGCTGCCACGGAAAATAAAGATGTGAAGCTGCGGCAGCTGCATAAAGAGTGCAACACACCGGTCAAATATGAAAAAGTATGTCCGCATTGCGAGAAGGAATTGCAGACAGAAGATATTGTCAAAGCTTATGAGTACACGAAAAATAAATTTGTCGTACTGGATCAGGAAGAACTGCAAGCTTTGCAGAAGGAGCAGGAAGACAAAGCAGTGGAAATCGTTGATTTTGTCAGCTTGGAGGAAATTGATCCTATTTATTTCGAGCGCTGCTATTATTTGTCTCCAAATGAAGGTGGTACAAAAGCATACAGTTTATTGCGAAAAGCACTGGAGGAGACGGGTAAAATCGGTGTTGCCTCGATGATCATCCGTTCCAAGCAGCAGCTCGCCGTCATCCGCGTGTATCAGAATGTACTGGTCGTTGAGACGATCCATTATCCGGATGAGGTACGGAGTGTAGCCGATGTGCCGAACATCCCAGCGGAGGACAGCACTAATGAAAAAGAGCTCAACACAGCCAAGCTGCTCATTGAACAGCTGACAGCTACATTTGATCCAGGGAAATATAATGATGAATATCGCGAAGCCTTGCTCGATCTCATACAGGCAAAACGCGATCATGAAGACGTTCATATCCCGACCGAGAAGAAACAGCCGAGCAATGTTACCAATCTGATGGATGCCTTGCAGGCATCGTTGGATAAAGCGAAAAAAGATAAGCCGGCAGCGAAGAAGACGACAAAGAGAAAAACTTCGACACGGGCGAAAAAGAAGCCAGAAGCTGGATAATCCTGCCCGTCACTTTACACATGTATTTCGTATATGACAGTCCTTTGACAGCCTGCTAACAAGTGGATGAAGAAAGGACGTAAGCTATGGCGTTTCTGCTTTTTGCTCCTTACTATGGAAGAATACATCCTTCAGAAGGAAGCGATAGTATGGAACGCGATGCCTATTTTGACAATGCAAGATTGCTTATGATTGCCTTTGTCGTCTTCGGACATTTGATACAGCCATATCAGGACATGTTGTTCCTGCAAGTGAGCTATACTTGGATATATACTTTTCATATGCCTGTTTTCATCTTCCTGGCTGGCTTTTTTGCCAAGGGAGCCGGTAAGAGAGCTGCCATTGAAAAACTGGCGAAAAAGCTGCTTTTACCATTTATATTTTTCCAAGTCATTTACACGATTTACTACTATACCATCGGAAAAGAGGATTGGTTGGAGTCCATCCTTGTACCGCAGTGGGCTCTATGGTTTTTGTTGAGCTTGTTCTGCTGGCATATGCTGCTTATTCCATTCAAGAAGATCAAGCCTTCACTGGGTATTCCGCTTGCTGTCTTTGTCGGTTTACTAGCTGGATATTGTAATGAGGTCGGAGCAGCATTAAGCCTGTCCCGGACATTCGTGTTCTTTCCGTTTTTCCTGATTGGCTATTGGGTGACTAAAGAACAGCTGAGTGTGCTGCGACGCCTGCCGATTCGGATAGTGGGGGGAGTATTGATCCTGATGGCGGTCTTCTTGCTATATATGTACCCTGATATCCCGGCAGATTGGCTTTTTGGATCGAAATCCTATGCTATGCTCGGCGTTGGCGAGAGTGGTGGAGTGATCCGTTTGCTGGTTTATCTCTTCTCGGGGCTCATGATGCTAAGTATTTTGGCGCTAGTGCCCGGCAAGGAGATGCCTTTTACAAAGTATGGGCAGCGGACATTGTATGTTTATCTATTGCACGGATTTTTCATCCAGTGGATTCGAGTGGACGATTTATTCGAAGTAAGCAATAGTCTCGATATATTAGGACTAGTGATAGTCACCTTCGGCATTGTACTAATCCTCTCCCAGCGCTGGATGCTGCGGTTATGGAAACCATTGATTGAGTTGAAAAGCCCATAAAAAAACCGCACAGGTTATAACCTGTGCGGCTCTTTTAAATTGGGCGTGCGTCGCGGAATTGTTTCGGCGTCATCGACGTATAGAATTTGAATTGAGCAGTAAAGTAACTTTGGTTGCAGAAATTGAATTTCTTTGCCAAGTCAGCAATGGATTGGTTTGTATGAAGTAGGAAATATTTGGATTCCTCAATCTTCTTCTGGTTGATGAACTGAACGGTGGATACGCCGACTTCTTTCTTGAATAGATGGGAAAGATAGCTTGGGTTCACGTTGCAATGGGAACTGATCGCCTGTAAGCTCAGATCCTCCAGGATGTGTGATTGGATGTACGCAATAGCTTCATTGATGATGTTGGAGTATTGAGTAGCTCGGCTTTTGTTCAATCCTTCGATGAAACGGACAAGCATATCATATTCCAAGTCGGTAAGCTCCTGCTCTGTCTGGCAATTCTCGATTTCCAGCATGTAAGTCATATTCAGACTGGAAGCTACTTCCTGGGAAGCGCCGCCCCTAAGGATGGCACGCGTGTATAACGTACAGATGCTGATCAATTGGTTTTTGGCGGATCGTAACGGTTGAAAGGCATACTTCGGGCGTTCAGAAGTGGAAAGGCTTTCAATTATCGATATTGCCCCGTTCAGATCTCCATCCTGTACAGCATCCATTAGCTGGTTCTCAAGCAGGTAGGAAGGGTACAAAAACTGTTTGTTTGACTTCATATCTTCACTGGAACGTTTCTCAGGCAGAACAGCATTTTTAGATATGGTAGACATACTATACCTCCGTTAAGGAATATTGGTTTTATCATCAGTCTTATATATCAATATTGTAAGCGTTTTCCGAGAAAAAATAAACTGTTTTAATAAAAAATATTTATAAAACATTTAATTTAACAGTTTTCGACAAGTTGGCAGGTTAATAGACAAGCAAGAGAAAGACTAGCTATAATGGGAATAGCAAGAAAGAAGGCAATTGTCTGAAAAAAAGAGGTGTGCACATGCGTGTCAGATCCACCCGGCGTATTCTGGCTATTGTTTGGATGGTCATACGGTTCATGGTGCAGATATATTGGTTTTATTTGCTGCATAGCCGTGTGTGGGATGAACAGGATAAACAAGAATGGGAAGCATTGCTTACAAAGCAGGCAAGGGAGTATCGGAAGACGGCGGAAAAGAAGGGCGGATTACTGGTCAAATTGGGACAGTTTCTCAGTTCACGTGCAGATTTACTGCCAAAAGTGTTCATCCGGGAAATGGAAGGTCTTGTAGATAAAGTAAAGCCAATGCCGTTTACATACTCGGAAGCAATTTTACGGGAGGAACTTGGCGGCTATTATGAGACGGAAATCAAGGACCTGAACCCGCAGCCGATTGCTTCTGCTTCTATCGGCGACGTATATGAGGCGCGTCTGAAGAACGGAAAGAAAATAGCTGTAAAAGTGCAGCGTCATAACGTCAGACAGATTTTTCACATGGATTTCAAATCACTTCGGATCATTTTCTTCCTGCTTCGCAAGTTCACCAGTATCGGAAAAAAATCGGATTTGAAGGCATTATATGCCGAAGTGGTGACAATCATCAGCAGGGAATTGGACTTTCGGAAAGAACTGGAGCATGCGGATTATTTCAGGAAACGCTACAAAGGGAATCCGGATATCAAAATGCCAAATTATTATCCAGAGCTCTGCACCGGGAGAGTGCTGGTGATGGACTGGGTGGATGGCAGGAAGGTAACGGACACGGATTTTCTCGATGCACAGAAGATTCCTCGTGAGCAAGTGGCCAGAGCACTTTTTCAGTTCTTCTCCGATCAGTTTCTCAACAGCGGAATGTTTCATGCCGATCCCCACGCGGGCAATATCATGGTACAGCCGGATGGAAAGATCGTATTGCTCGACTTCGGTATGGTCGGTGAGATCAAAGCAACAGACACCGACTATTTAAGGGAGGCTATCCAAGGGATTGTTCTGGATGACTATGAAGCAGTGATCCAGGCACTCTATAAAATGGAATTCCTGCTCCCATCCGCAGATTCGGGGAAGATGAAGCGAATCATCCGGAAGACGGTGGATTTATACAAAGGCGGACAGCTTGATGTGGGAGACACGGACTCATTCCTTCAATTGATGGAAGAGCTGCAGGTGATCGTGAAAGAACAGCCGATCCAGCTGCCGGCCGATTTCGCTTTCCTTGGCCGGGCAGTATCCCTGGCGATTGGTTTGGTAGCTATCATTTATCCACAGGCAGATTTGGTCGAATGGGGGAAGCCTGTCATCCTCCGCTGGATGAGGGGATCGAAAAAACATAGTTCCATCTATACTGGTATACTCACAAATTCCTTCCGGCCCTTCTTATCCATGCCGAGGGCAGTCGTCGATTGGCTCACGGACGGAGAGAAGCAGCGGAACTGGGAGCGGGATAGGCAAAAGAACCAGCTGCTGCATCAATTTTACTTCTTTTATACGGTGCTGCTGCTCGCCCTGACAGCGGGTTCTGCATACACTGGCATCCATGGAATCATCCAGCATACATTATGGTTGATCCTCGTCGGATTCATACTGACGTTCATATTTTTTGGATTAGGCTTAATTCTATTCATCAAGCATGTTCTGATGCTTAGATCCATAAATAAGACTAGGAGGTTATGAAAATGGCAGATTTATTACGTAAAGGATTTCTTTTAGGTGTTGGTGCTGCTTTGGCCGGGAAAGAGAAATTGGATGCAAAACTGAAAGAACTCGTGGCAAAGGGAGAGATTACACCGCAGCAAGCGAAGGATTTGGTTCAGCGTTTTGTGGAAAAGGGAGAAGCGAAATCCAATGAGTGGAGCGAGAAAAACCAAGGGAATATGCAAAAAAAAGCGAGTGATCTAGGACTTGCGACAAAAGCAGATGTTGATGCCCTGAAGCAGCGAATCAGTCATTTGGAGCTTCGGCTGCAAAATAAGGAAGATTAATGGATTATGCGTTAAATGATTAATTTGTCGTGAATATTTCGAAAATTTGTTGTCAAGCTTTCCATTCTCATTTAGAATGATGGAAGAGGCTATAATCAGAGGAGGTAATTAGCAATGATCAGCTTTTTATCTTTTGTCGACCAAGTGGAACAAGAATTGAAACGCCCTTCCACAGCCACGGAATATGATTTTCTGCAATGGATGCATGAACAATATGTCGCCGAACAATCGGATATACTAAAGCAAGCGCAGTAACAGAACAAAGACCCGCCAGAGTTGGCGGGCTTTTTTTATTTAATTGGCAAGGAGGAGCGTTTATATATGATCAAGAAGCTTCCATGATGTACTAGAGGAAGAAGTAACATGACGACTGATGAATAAATAGACGAGTATTTGGAAGATTTCTGTTTGTAGTACTTTTAGATGACGGAGAGCCGGCTATAGGGCCGGCTTTTTCTTTGAAAGCGTCGACAACATTTGCTAGTTGTCACGAGCTTTTCTATGTTCTATCAATCTGATAGTAAAAAATGATGAAAGCTGACGGAATTTGTGAAACTCTGTGTGAATTTCAGGCATTTTACTGACTGCCGATCCCTTTGTATTCCCAATATATTAACCCTAAATAACTGGTAAAATAGGGTAAATAGAAAAAGAAGGAGGTGAGGAAATGGATCGTACTATATTTTCTGAATCAAGTACATTTCCGGAGCTGTTAGACACATTTCATGCAAGCATGAAATTAGAAAAGAAGAATGCTGCTGAAAATATGTTGCGAGAAATCCAGAAGCAACGAAAAAGTATTCATGATTCCAACCTATTGATCAAATCTGATTTGATGGAAATTAGGTTCTTTTTGTTTGCTGGGGAGCAGAAGCGAGCTGAAACGATGTTTGTTGAATTTGAGAAGTCCCAAAAAGAGTTAAATGATGAAAATGCTTTTTATTATCATTGCTTCAAGGGCCAGCTATTCTACGAAAAGGGCCATCTTCAACAAGCAATCATTGCATATGAAAAGGCTGCGGAATATATGGAGGAACTTTCGAATATTGCGGAGAAACCCGACTTTTATTATAAGCTGGCCAACGCGTACTATCATGCCTATATCACTGCTCTTTCTGTTATCAACGCAACCTTAGCCATCCAGGAAGCCCGTGAGCAGAAACAAGGTTATGTACTTGCTAAAAGTAAACTGCTGCAAGGGTTGAATTACTTGGAATGGAAGGACTATGAGGGAGCTGAAGCGCTTTTGCAAGAAGCCTTGTCATATCGCCAGCAGGATACCGGCAGCGAATTTAATCTGGTGCATATGATAAATCATAATCTAGGCTTGGTTTATTTAAGACAAGGATTGCCGGAAGCGGCTACTAATTACTTTAAAAGAGCGATCGAGGATCCAGATAGCGGCCATTACATGAAAAGTCTTTATTACCTGGCCGAAGCTTTATTTTACGCTGGCCGGAATAAAGAAGCATTACGCTACTTTGATATAGGGTTCTCTATTAGCAAGCAGGAAAATAACGAGCTTTATAAATGGATTTTTGCCATGCTGCATAAAGAGTTCGTCGATAAAAGCAGTTTTGAAGGAGTGTGGCAGCAAGGAATTGAATATTTCATTACAATAAATGACAATTTTAATGTAAAATATTATTCAGAGAGGTTCGCAGAATACTTCTTCCGGGAAGGCGAACACGAAAAAGCCAGCTATTATTATAGATTGGCCATAAAATAAAAGGAGTGGGGAAAATGAAGAAGAAAATCTTTGTTAGCACACTACTGGCGGCGATATTTGTAGGAGGTTTTTTCGGTTTACAAGATAGCGAGCAGCATCATGCTGAAAGACAAGGCGTCACTCCTAGTTCAAGTTATTTCGATCAAATATAAAAAAACTGTCCGACGCCAGGATGACTGTATTTTATGGCCAACACGCCAAGTGTTGGTTTTCTTTATGTAAATCTTGTTCCATCCTCTGCTATAGTACGAGCTGCTTCTCCCCATCTATTGTGTCTCCTGTAATTCCGCGTTTTTTGTCATCAGTCTATCTCATCTGACTTCATTTTCACGACCACTTATTTATGTATATGTTATGAACAATATACTAGTTTTCAGTCGAAAGAACATCCGTTCCTGTTCCGTTGTTAAATTTTTCGATCTATATCTGGTATAATGCATGTAGCAGTGAAATGAGGGAGGTGTTCGGCTTGTTAAGTGAAGAAGCGGTGCTTAAGCATATGAAAGAGGAACTGGAACAGGCATTGAATAATGGTGATGTCCAGAAGCAGCGGGAACATGTTCGGGCGGTCCGTTCGATGTGTGACCTGTTTTTGCAAAGTGAGCAACCAGTCAAGATACAGACGCCTAAACAGACGGCGTCACAATCTGGACCATCAGCGGCGGAATGGGCAGCGATGACGGGGGAATGGCCACCCCAGCAGGTGCCCAAGAAGGCATTTGAAGATGATGATGACGAATCGAACGGTAAATCCTTGTTCGATTTTTGATATAAAGGAGCAGAAAAATGAAAGCATTACTTATAATTGCAGCTATCAGTGGTTTCCTTACTGTAGGTCTTGGAGCATTCGGGGCGCACGGACTGGAAGGAAGGCTGACGGAGAAGGCAATCGCCACTTGGGAAAAAGCAGTCCTATACCAGATGTTCCATACATTGGCGCTAATCGGGGTGGCATTGCTGCTGCAAAAAATCCAAGCGGGAAGTTTGATGACTGCCGGCGGTTTCTTCATCGCAGGTATCTTGCTATTTTCGGGAACGCTTTATATATACGCTGTCAGTGGTATCACGGTTTTTGCCTTGATCACTCCAGTAGGCGGTGTCGCATTCTTGATTGGCTGGGTGCTGCTCGGTTATTCCGCAATCAAATATCTATAAAGGAAAAACCTCTGCCGCAGCAGAGGTTTTTTCATCGTGGAGGGTATGTGGCCAAGCCGCCCGGATTTCCGATAGGGTAATTATAATTGAGCGGTTCATCGAATGTCACATAATCTAGATAAACCATCAATAGTAAGTAGCGGCGGTTATTCTCCGGATCACGCAGGATAAGGTGATCACGCCCGGCAGCTTCAATCGTACCTTTGAAGATCTTTGCGTTCCAGCGGTCATTGTTTTCGAAAGTCATATAGACAGTAGCCAGCTTGCCGCGATTCAGGCGCAGGATGTTCTCGATGTATGACTGCTCGGTCGGAAGCCCAGGACCTGCACCGCCGCCTGGAAATCCACCACCTTGAACTTGTGACGGAACCTGCTGTTGTTGCTGTGGGTAAAAGGGCTGATTTTGTTGGCGGTTTGGATAGCTGTAATTCGGGACTTGCGGATAAGCATATGGCTGGCCCTGTTCTTGGTACTGTGGGGTACTCGGAGTCTGATTCTGATTCTCCTGATTCGGGTTCTTACTCATTTTCATTCCCCTTTCCTGTAACATTCAACTTAGAAGACACTTAGCAGGCTGGCTGCAGGGGTGAAGAAAATCTTTGTATTTGCTTGTGCTCTTCATCAGCCTGAACAAGACTGATTCTTCTCCTGACAATTGCCATTGCCTAACCTTATGTCAAAGGATCTCATGCCTGTTCTTTGACATGATATGTGATCGGAAAGAGGGGTAGAACAAAAGATATAAAAAAAGACGAGTACATAACAAAAATGCTAGTGCTAAACACGAACAATACTCCCAAGCTCTGCTTTGGCAGAACACTTCATTTTCCACGGCCCAAGCCTCCTCGCGGAAAAGCACCACTGGGATTTTCCCTTAGGGCATGAAAAGCTTCGACAGCTTCACCTCACACGAAGAAAATTGGTTGTTATTTTCGAGGAGTCTTCGTATTCAAAAAACCCGAACTCACGTAAATCTTAAATTAAGATTTACGTCATAGTTCGGGTTTTCATCTAGCTGAAACGCTTTTGTCCCAGCCTTTTGCATCAAATATGGAAGTAGTCGGAGGCTGCTTCTTTTGTCAGGATATTTCCGAAATAGAAGTCGCCGAATTCACCGTAGCGTGCGCTTACTTCATCGAATCGCATTTCATAAACGAGCTTCTTGATTGGCAGCGGATCGTGGGCAAACAGCGTGACGCCCCACTCCCAATCGTCGAATCCGAATGAACCTGTGATGATCTGTTTGATTTGACCAGCATATTTACGGCCGGTTTTGCTGTGCTCATACATAAGTTTTGAGCGAGCATCTTTTTCAAGTGAATACCAGTTGTCCTCATTCATCCGGCGCTTATCCATCGGGTAGAAGCACATATAATCCCAGCGGGGCAGGATTGGTTTCAGGCGTGCCTGTACTTCCGGCTTCTGTTCGATGTCGACGCCAGGCTTGCTCATATATTTCGAGAGTTCAACGACTGATAGGTAAGAAAAGCTCTTTGTCATGTAAGAAGCCAACTTCGTTTTGTCGAAAGTCGTTTCGATTTCTTGCAGTTCATCCATTGTCGGTCGCAGGATCATGAACATCAAATCTGCTTTGTGACCAATAATCTTGTAGGCAAGCTGACTGCCGTTATTTGCTTCTTCCACCTGTTCCATATCCGAAAGCCAGTTCTGGAATTCATCGATTGCCGCTTGGCGCTCATCAACGGATGCCAGTTTCCAGCTTGTCCAATCCATTACTCGAAAATCATGCAGGCAATACCAGCCGTCCATGGTTTCTACTGCTTCTGCCATGCCTAAACACTCCTTTTTCGTTCACATTTTGTATAGTGTAACACAAACGACATCATACCATGCCTGTCGTTGCTTGCTGATCCCATCTTTATTATAACAACTATCCAGCACACTTAACGTGTATACTTTGACAGAAATGGGAACATCTAAAGGGTTGGTTATTTTAATTTAAAAAATCAGTGGCAGCTAATATGACTTTAAAAGTAAAACAAAAAGATTTACTATAGAAATGCAGACATATTCTAGGAGGGTTTTAGGATGAGTGATTTATTTCAAACATTGCGGGAAAAAGTGACAGGTCAGAATAAACGTATCGTCTTGCCGGAAGGATTGGACGAACGTATTTTGGAGGCAGCTGGAAAGCTTGCAGAAGAGGGGATTATTGCTCCAGTTTTGATTGGCAATAAAGAGCAAGTGGAGCAGAAAGCTAAAGAACTGTCTATCGATCTTCATGGTGCAACCATCGTCGATCCCGATACTTACGAAAAATTCGATGAACTTGTCGCTGCGTTCGTGGAACGCCGCAAAGGCAAAGCAACAGAAGAAGATGCAAAGAAATTACTAAAAGACGAAAACTACTTCGGTACTATGCTTGTATACACAGGCGAAGCAGACGGTCTTGTCAGCGGTGCAGCACACTCCACTGCTGATACAGTACGCCCAGCATTGCAAATCATCAAAACGAAGCCAGGATACAAGAAAACTTCCGGTGCATTCGTGATGGTGAGGGGTGATGAGCGTTATGTATTTGGAGACTGTGCCATCAACATCGCACCTGACAGCCAGGATCTTGCGGAGATTGCTGTGGCAAGTGCTGAAACAGCAGCCATGTTCGGTATCGATCCGAAAGTTGCGTTGCTAAGCTTCTCAACTAAAGGTTCTGCTAAATCTCCGGAAACAGAGAAAGTAGCGGATGCGCTTACAATTGCAAAAGAGAAAAACCCTGACCTAATCGTAGATGGCGAATTCCAATTCGATGCAGCCTTCGTACCTTCCGTAGCTGCGAAAAAAGCACCGGACGCTGTGTTGAAAGGTGATGCGAATGTTTTCGTATTCCCTAGCCTTGAAGCTGGTAACATCGGTTATAAAATTGCACAGCGCCTAGGCAACTTCGATGCTGTCGGCCCGATCCTGCAAGGTCTGAACGCACCGGTGAATGACCTATCCCGTGGCTGTGATGCAGATGATGTGTACAAGCTTACATTGATTACAGCTGCCCAGTCCGTAGAATAATTTTTGAAGGCGCCTTTAGAAAGGCGTCTTTTTTGTTTGTTTTGTCTTTACTTCCTAAATATAGTAGAATAGCCTTGTTTACATGCAAAAGGAGTGAGTATTGTTGGGCAAGGATATCCGCTATTCATCCGAAGTAACAGATCAGTTTGTGAAGCATGCCATCGATTACGTAGGGGCAGGAGTGGTAATCACAGACCCCTCACTTCCTGATAATCCGATTATTTATACAAACAAGGGTTTTGAAAAATTAACTGGTTATCCCTCAGAAGAAATCCTTGGTCTTAATTGTCGATTTCTTCAGGGTGAAGATACAGATGAGAATGATGTCTCCGTCGTCCGGAATGCCATCAAAAATGAAGAAGCTGTCGTGGTGGAGCTGAAGAATTACCGGAAGAACGGCGAAATGTTCTGGAATGAGCTCGAGATTTATCCGATTTATCTGGAAAGTGAGCAAAAGACATTTTTCGTCGGCGTCCAAAAAGATGTGACAGAGCGGAAGCAGAATGAGGAGCTGGTCTCGCATTATCTGGAGGAAGTATCCCGCTTATCCACACCGATTGTTCCCATCACGGATACGACTTCGATTCTGCCGCTGATTGGTGATGTTGATGATCACAGGCTGAATCAGATACTGGAACGAGTCGGCGAGCATGTCCAGAAGTCGGGAGAGCGGAATTTCCTACTTGATCTGCAGGGTATCAGCCGTTTCCATAGCGGGGTTCATCATGGTGTACTGCGGCTTCACCAGCTGCTGGATATGATGGGCACCCGCTTGATCGTTACGGGCTTTCATCCGAAGATGGCTATGGAAAGTGTACGACAAGCCGATTTCAGTGATCAAAACATCCGGTTCTATTCGACAGTAAAACAGGCATTATCCTTTTTGGAGAAAGAAAACCGCTGAACCGATTACCGGTCAGCGGTTTTTGTTTAGGAAATTTTCATTGCGTGTGCGCATCAGTTTCATCCGCTCCTGCTGCAGCTCGACTTCCCGTACCGTCATTTCGCCAGCTGGAATGATGTGCGTGATGGAAGCCAGCCCGTCGACGATTCGCTTACAAACCTGCTCGCTTGTGAGCGGGACATCGAGCAATTCCTCCAATGATGCCATCGTTTCCGGCACTACTTCGGGAAATGTAAAGCGAGTTTCTGCATCCTTTTTGGCCCTTTCATAAAAGCCCCGTACGATTTCAGCACGTGCAGCGCCACTGCCATCCACACATAAATAAATTTGTACAGCAGAACCATCTTTGACACGACGCTGGGAAATACCGGCGAATTTCCGACCGTCTATACTTAAATCATAGGTGCCGGGACAATAGGAACCTTCTACCTCGAACGCTTCGATTTTATCAGTAAGGTCACGGAATATATATTGGATGAAGGAAACCATCGCTTGGTAGCCGTCATGGATCCCGATGTGTTTGGCATCAGGAAAGATGAAGGACAGATTGACAACACCTTTATCCAGTAAAACAGCGAGGCCGCCAGAGTTCCGGACGACGGCTTTATAGCCTTGATCCCGCAGATAAGCAACTCCTTCATCGATGTAAGGCAATCGTGAATCCGGGATGCCGAGCATGATTGTACGATCATGGATCCACAATCTTGCAGTCGGCGGGACCAGAGTTTCTCCAACAGAAATAGCCAGTGCATCGTCAATTGCGAAGGAGGCCATTGCCTGCTCCGGTCCATCTTCACCGGAATGATCGATAATGCGGAATAGAGGTGCATTGAATAATGTATGTAACACGTAGTACGCGCTCCTTTTCAACGAAATGGCGTAAAATCGCCAATACATAGTATAGCAAAAAATAGGGTAGACAAGAAATGAGTAAAAGTTACGTTTGGTTATTTACTGGGACCCCGATATTTTATAAACTAGTTCTATTGGACAAAAAATAACGAGATAGAATGACATAAAGTGAGGCAGAGGAAATGGCGTATCGAGATGAAAAGCTAGAAGAAGAAAAAGTTTTCAAAGATCCTGTGCATCGCTATGTACATGTGCGTGACCGCGTCATCTGGGATCTGATAGCGACGCCTGAATTCCAGCGGCTTCGGAGGATCAAGCAGCTCGGAACCTCCAATATGACGTTTCATGGTGCCGAACACAGCCGATTCAATCATTCCTTGGGTGTGTATGAGATTGTCAGGCGGATAGTCGGTAATTTCGAGAATCGGAAGAACTGGAAAAAAGAACAGAGGCTGCTGCTGCTCTGTGCTGCCTTGCTTCACGATCTCGGCCATGGCCCATACTCCCATTCGTTCGAAAAGGTTTTTGGATTGGATCACGAAGAATTCACCCGCAAGATCATCCTTGGTGATACCGGTGTCAACCATGTGCTTCGGAAAGTGAGCGCAAGCTTCCCGAAAAAGGTAGCCGAAGTGATCAATAAGACATACGGCGACAAATTGATCGTCAGTATCATCTCCAGTCAAATCGATGCAGACAGGATGGACTATCTGCAGCGGGACGCATACTTCACCGGCGTCAGCTATGGACATTTCGACATGGAGCGCATACTCCGGGTGATGCGGCCTCGTGAAGACCAGGTTGTCATAAAAGAGTCCGGTATGCATGCGGTGGAGGACTATATCATGAGCCGCTACCAAATGTATTGGCAAGTATATTTCCATCCGGTGACACGCAGTGCGGAAGTGATTTTGACGAAGATCCTGCACCGGGCCAAAGCTCTCTATCAGAGTGATTATACTTTCAAGCTGCGACCGCAGCATTTCATTTCTTTATTTGACGGAAATGTCACTCTGGAGGATTACATACGACTCGATGAGAATGTGACTTCCTTCTATTTCCAGGCTTGGCTGGAGGAAGAAGATGATATACTGAGAGACTTATGTGAAAGATTCCTCAACCGCAGGCTCTTCAAATATATTGAATTCAATCCGCTTCTCCATGTAAAGGAGATGGTCGAGCTGTCCAAGCTTTTCAGTGAAGTCGGCATCGACCCGGAATATTATCTGATCGATGATTCATCTTCGGATTTGCCATACGACTTTTATCGTCCGGGAGAAGAAGAGGAGCGGCTGCCGATCCACTTGCAGCTGCCGAATGGAAAACTTAAGGAATTGTCCCGGCAATCGGATATAGTAGAAGCGATTTCGGGGAAGAAACGAACAGACCATAAATTGTATTTCCCACAGGATATTTTAGAAGCTTTGCCGGAAGACAGCAGACAGAAACAGCGTATTTACGAGATTTTATTTCAATAAGGAGGAGCAGCTATGCTAGCTAATCACGCAAATCTCCTGCAATTCTTTTCCTCTGTGGAAGAAGTGGTAGGAAGAAAGAAACTGCAGAAGATGATTTACATACTGAAGAAAAATGGAATTCCGTTCGGTGAAAAATATGAATTTCATTTATTCGGTCCCTATTCGGAGGAGTTGTCCCTGCGTGTGGATGAACTGAGCAACCTCGGTCTGATCAACGAGATGAAAGAGGATAAAAGCAGCTATACCCAATACCGTTACACGATAACGGAAGAGGGGCAGCAGTTCCTTACACATTATGAAAATCAATTCCCCGACTATCAGGAGGCTGTAAGTCTGCTGAAGGATAGAAGCTCTCGATTCCTTGAACTTGTATCTACAATGCTGTATTTCGAGGAACTTCCGCAGGAGGAAGTGGAAGAAAAGGTACGGACAGTGAAAAAGAAACAAAATTATACAGATGAAGAAATGAATGATGCTTGGGAATTCATCGGTTCATTGAAAAAGCTGAAAGCATAAGAGAAGCGAAGGATCTAATGGGTCCTTCGCTTCTTCATTAAATAATACCAAAAGCAACATCATCTAGGACACCTTTTATTCATAACAATTCCCACCTAGTTTCATTTAAGTACAAATTTTAGATGGTCATGACTTATATAGTTTTAGAGAATGAAATCTATCCTAGTTAATATCGTAAAATTCTCTTTAGATCATCCTCAGCAATTTTTGTTTATTGAAAATTACTGTGAATCACCATCTATTCCTGAAGAAGTAAGGAAATTACCTGCTCTCTCCGATGCAGTGATCTTTACTCTTATTAAAGAAGGGCAAAAAAACGGTATTATTAGAGAAATGGACCCTATTTTATGTTGTCAGGTTGTTAAGGGGATTATTTCATCTGCAATTAAAGGCTATTTATCAGGGAAATACCCTCTTGATGAAATTCAGATTCAAACAATCGTGGAAATATCTTGGAAAGCAATTAGAGTTTAACAGGACACTCGCTAATTAAATTTATTTTTACCTGTACGGTTATAACCATAGCTTCGAAATGAAGTGCCCTGGAAAGTAAGACATGTTATTTCATTACAACGCTCTGGGCATGAGTCTGGTATTGTACCGGGCTCATGCTTTTTAATTTTGTTTTAAGGCTTAAGGAGACCGTAGTTTTAAACTAGCTTTTAGATTTTAAAACAGCCGCTTTGATGGAAGACTACGACAGCATTAATGGTTAGAGCTAGATATATCTAAAGAGAGGAGTATTTCAGTGTATTCAGACTCCATGATAAAACAATAGAATTGAAGTGATATTCCAGCACATGCTACTATAGAAGCAAAAGTCGAGGGAGCGGTTCAGGTGGAAAAGAAAAAAAATAATGCTTTCACGATCATGAAAGATGATTCAACAGATGGTCATGGCGGCTATGGTGTAGGTTCCATCAGTTTGGAAAATATGAGTCCGATCATCGTCGATCCGAATGAGAAGACAGCATATGTCGATATGGCAGCAATGCATGCCCGCAGCCAAGTGGAGCGACGTGTTCGTTTCCAGAATGAGAAAGAAAAGGTGCCGGATGGAAAGCTGTACTGGATTGTCTGGGTGACAGTGCAAAATGGCGGGGATGGCCCATATTATTACGGGGCCGCTGCAAGTGAGATTCTTGTCGACCGTCCGAATCGGATCGCTTACAAGTCGATGCCGGAGCATGTGAAGCATATGGAGCAATCCTTGAAAGGAAAGTATGTGCTGGCCCATATGGACGATTTATCGAAGGAATTGCTGGTTGATTTCCTCAAGGAATATAAGCCGGAATTCTGGAATCGCACACCCGCAGAATTAAGAGAGCAATTGCAATGAAGCAAAAGCCGCTGCCCTGATAAAGGACAGCGGCTTTTTCCATTTTAAAATAACCAATCAAACCAGCGTTTTCGCCTGTTCAGCGGCGCTTCCTGTTTGGGCGATAGCGGATTATCATCCAAATCGGGATGGCAGTATAGCTTTGGTTCCGTACCTCTTACAAAATAGGTGAACCGGCGTTTTTCGCAATAGGAAGTGGCAAGTAGCCCCGAATCAGGATCGACGAACACGCCGCGTACGCCAGCTGGCGGGCGGAACGCCTTGATCGGTTCACCTTCATGGGCTTTTTCCATAAAGCCGGCCCAAATTTCCTTGCTGTAGGTCAATTCCTTTACTTTTTCCATGGAGCGGTTGTCGTCATAGCCCGTCCAGACAGCTGTAACCAAGTCGGGGCTGAATCCGACCATCCAGCTATCGGTGGTTGTCGTTCCGGATTTTCCTGCATAAGGGCGGCTCAGTTGATCCTTGATTGCTGCGCCGGTGACACGCATATAACTGCTGAGCGAATCGTCGAACATGCCTGTCATCAAGTCCGTAAGCACAAAAAGTCTCTTTTTATCCAATTTGCTTTTGGTCTTCGGCTGCTGATGGGAATAGATGGTTTTCCCATTGCGGTCGACGATTCTCTCGATAGTATAACTTTCTATCGGCTTGCCGCCATTGGCAATCCGGCTGTAGGCGACGCCCATTTCTTCGACCGATACAGGTGAAGTCCCGAGAGCAAGGGAGGGGACTGCCTGTAAATCACTTGTGATGCCAAGCTTTTTGGCATCGGCTGCAACCTTTTCTGCACCAACCATCAAATTCGTCTTCACCGCATAGATGTTATCCGACATCGCGATAGCTTCAGCCATCGTGATTTCATCATTGGCATAATAGCCATGATAATTGCCTGGGGCATATTCTCCGTCGTTCGGCAGCTTGAAAGTTGTTTCTTCACTTTTTAACTGTGTCATCGGAGTGAAACCATTATTCAGCGCTGTGTAATAGACAAAAGGTTTGAAGGCCGATCCGGGCATCCGTTTGGATGTAGTGGCCCGGTTATAGGTGCTGGCTTTATAATCGGTACCGCCGACCATGGCCGTGATAGCGCCTGAATCTGGATCCATGGCAATCGCCCCTGTCTGCAGCTCCGTGTCTGTCGGGATGGTGTCGGCTATTTGCATTTCCAGCTGCAGCTGTTGTTTGGGATCCATCGTTGTATGAACATGATATCCGGCAGATGCAGCTTCAGCTTCATCCATTCCCAGCACCTCGGCTAATTCAGCTGTAATATAATCCTGGAAATAACCGGCACGTTTAAGGCTTTCCCGTTCCTGCTTTGTCGAAAGCGACACAGCCGGAAGCGTTTCGGGTTCCGTGATATACCCTGCTTCCTGCAGCAGTCCGTAAATATATTCCTGTCGTTCGTCAGCAAGTTCTTCATTCTGGAAAGGGGAGTAATAAGATGGCCCTTTCGGTATGCCGGCAAGCAGGGCAGCCTCAGCAGCTGTCAGGCTGCCAGGGTCCTTATCCATATAATAATCGCTTGCAGCCTGGATGCCATACATCCCATGGCCGTAATAAATCGTATTCAAGTAACCTTCCAATATCTCATCCTTCGAATAAAACATCTCCAACCGAATGCTGTATATGGCTTCCTTGAATTTTCGTGTCCATGTCTTATCATTGGTCAGGTAGAGATTTTTGGCATATTGCTGGGTAATGGTACTGGCCCCTTCCACCTTGGCGCCAGCCTTGATGTCTTGCAGGGCGGCAGCGAATATGCGTTTCCAAGCAAAGCCATGATGTTTGTAAAAGTTCTTGTCCTCTGCCAGGATGGTTGCATGAATCAAATGAGGAGAGACTTCTTCCAATGATACCCATCGTTTCGTCGTGTTGCCGTACTGTTCGCCGAGAATCGTATCGTCATTTGCGTAGAATGTCGTACTCCATTTATTTGTCATCGGCGGGGGTCCCATCAAATAACAGATGAGGAGCAATCCGCCAATGGCAGTCAACATGCCTCCGAGAGTAAATGCCGCCAGTCTTTTCGGCCGGAGCCACTTCTGCCAACGGGCTGTCGGAATCCGAATCAAGTCTATCGCCTGCTTCCTTCATGGTGTCAAAAACAGTATCGGCTAACGGTAGGATAATAAACGTCATAAAGGGTTGCTTTTTTTCGGATTTTCTCTATAATTTGATTGTTTAAAGCTATAAAAATGACCAACACTAGTTGCGAGATGATATAGGATTCTACACATAAGGAGTAATGACATCCAATGGAACTTTGGTATACGGAAAAACAGACAGACAGCTTTGGTATCACGGCAAAAGTGAAGCGTTCTCTGCATAGTGAACAAACTGATTTCCAGAAATTGGACATGCTAGAAACAGAAGAATGGGGAAACATGCTGACTTTGGACGGCATGGTAATGACGACGGAACGCGATGAGTTCGTCTATCATGAGATGGTAGCGCATGTACCTTTGTTTACGCACCCGAATCCTGAGAACGTGCTGATTGTGGGCGGAGGAGATGGCGGTGTCATCCGCGAAGTACTTAAGCATGACAAAGTGAAGAAAGTGACACTTGTTGATATCGACGGCAAAGTCATCGAGTATTCCAAAAAGTTCTTGCCTTCCATTGCTGGCAAGATGGATGATTCACGTGCAGATGTGCGCGTCGGTGATGGTTTCATGCATATTGCCGAGAGTGAGGATGCGTATGATGTCATTATGGTCGATTCGACAGAACCTGTAGGACCGGCGGTGAATCTATTCTCTAAAGGCTTCTATGCGGGGATTGCAAAAGCGCTGAAAGAAGATGGTCTGTTCGTTGCCCAGACAGACAACCCATGGTTCAAGGCAGATTTGATTTCCCAAGTATATAAGGATGTAAAGGAAATCTTCCCCATAACAGAACTGTACACAGCCAATATCCCTACTTATCCGAGTGGTCTGTGGACGTTCACGATGGGAAGTAAAGTGCATCATCCGAGACAAGTGGATACAGAGCGTCTCCAGTCCATCGAGACGAAGTACTATACGCCTGAACTGCATCACGCTGCTTTTGTACTGCCGAAATTCGTACAGGATCTATTGAAATAAAACGAGAGAGACGCTTCCACGTGAAGCGTTTTTCTTGCTGAAAGGGAGGGAAGCTGCATGCATCAGACGAAGATTCCGGTATGGATCGAGATGAATACGGCAATAACGGAGGAAGACGAAACGGAACACACAACGTTGCGGGCAGCTGGTACCTATTCCGCAAAAGGTGGATTGACGGTCGTCAGTTTTACAGAGGAGTCAGAGGAAGTTGCTGATACGAAGACGATGATCACCATTTCAGCGGATAAAGTAAGCATCAAACGTTCAGGTGGCTTTGATATGAAGCAAGTTTTCGTAAAGAATCAGCCGACAGAGAACGTATACCGCCATCCTTATGGTACAATGCATATGGAAACAAGCACGCACGCGATGACGTTCTCGCCGTTGGCGGCTGATAGCCCGGCAGAACTTACGATAAGCTATACAGTAACGCTCAATCAGGTGCAGTCCAGGAAGCATGCACTGACGTTGCGTGTGCAGGAGGAGAGTAACGGATGAATATCGTACAACAAACCGAACAAAAGTTAAAAGCGGCAATTCAGGATGCCGTAGTGAAGGCTGGCTTGGCTGATGAACAGACAATTCCGGCTATCATTCTTGAACAGCCGAAGGATAAAGCGCATGGGGACTATGCGACGAATATAGCGATGCAGCTTGCTCGGGTAGCGAAGAAAGCACCTCGCGTGATTGCCGAGGAACTGCAGCAGAACTTCAATTATGAACAGGCTCCTGTAGAGAAAATCGAAATAGCCGGACCAGGATTCATCAACTTCTTTATGCGGAACGATTATCTTGGTGAACTTGTCTCGACTATTTTGGAAGCAGGCGATAACTTTGGCCGTACCGATGCAGGTAAAGGGGAGAAAGTCCAAGTTGAGTTCGTTTCTGCGAATCCGACAGGTGACTTGCATCTTGGACATGCCCGCGGTGCTGCTGTAGGGGATTCCCTTTGCAACATCCTCGATGCAGCAGGCTATGACGTTGGACGCGAATATTATATCAATGATGCCGGCAATCAGATCGACAATCTTGCCCGCAGTGTTCAGGCGCGCTATTTGCAAGCTCTTGGACAAGATGCCGAGATGCCGGAAGATGGCTATCATGGCAAGGACATCATCGAAATCGGCAAACAGCTGGCTGATGAGCATGGTGACAGCTATGCAGCGAAGCCGGAAGAAGAACGCCTCGCTTTCTTCCGGCAATATGGCTTGACATATGAACTGAAAAAGTTGGAGAAGGATCTTGCAGATTTCCGTGTTCCCTTCGATGTATGGTATTCGGAAACTTCCCTTTACCAGGACGGAAAAATCGATTCCGCTTTGGCTACACTTCGTGAAACGGATTATGTTTATGAGAAGGATGGAGCAGTCTGGTTCCGTTCAACGGATTTCGGGGATGATAAAGACCGCGTCTTGATCAAACAGGATGGCAGCTACACATATCTTACTCCCGATATCGCTTATCATAAAACAAAACTGGATCGCGGATTCTCTAAGTTGATCAACGTGTGGGGAGCCGATCACCATGGCTATATCCCGCGTATGCGCGCTGCTATTCAAGCACTAGGCTATGACGCTGATACACTGGAAGTTACGATCATCCAGATGGTCAACCTATTCGAAAATGGCGAAAAGGTGAAAATGAGTAAACGTACTGGAAAAGCAGTTACACTTCGTGAATTGATGGAAGAGGTCGGTATCGATGCGATGCGTTACTTCTTCGTCATGCGTTCCAGTGATTCTCATCTTGATTTCGACATGGATTTGGCAAAATCCCAATCCAACGAAAACCCTGTTTTCTACGTGCAGTACGCATATGCGCGGATCAGCACGATGCTTAAACAAGCTGCTGAAAAAGGATTCCAGACAGAAGGAATATACGATGCTAGTCTCCTGACTGCCGAGAAAGAATTGGATCTTCTAAAACGTCTTGGGGAATTCCCTCAAGTAGTTGCAGACGCAGCTGAAAAACGTACACCGCACCGGATCACGCAATATGCTTTTGATCTGGCTTCTGCACTCCACAGCTTCTATAATGCGGAGAAAGTATTGAACCCGGATAATCAAGAGCTAACAAAAGCGCGGATCGCATTGATGAAGGCAGTGCGCATCACAATCAAAAATGCACTGCGGCTCATCAGTGTCGAAGCACCGGAAAAAATGTAAAAGAACGCCCGCTGGCAGCAATGCTAGCGGGCGTTTTTCATAAGTAATTCCGAAGCGGTCTGAAAAGGATGCCGGTTGCTTTGGCAATCCACGGACGTTTTTGCATATCGTGCATGGAGGCATCAATGCTTGATTGCTCGTCTTTCTTCCAAAGTGCAAGCAGCTGTGCATAAAAGAGGTCGTTCTGCCTGATTGTTATCGCAATTTCCTTGTTTATCAGCAAACTGCGGCCATCAAGGTTGGCAGAGCCGACGGCGCACCAGGAATCATCGCATAGCACGATTTTTGAATGGTAAAAGCCGTTTTGGTACAAATTGATCCGTACCCCATGCTGCAGCAGTCGTCTGGCGAAGTGAAAAGATACTTGGTTGACGACATAATGATCGACTTTGGATGGCAGCATCAGCCTGACATCCACGCCTCTTTCCGAAGCCCGCTTGAGTGCTGCCTCCACACGTCGAGTCGGTACACAATAAGGAGTTCCGATATACAGGTAATTCCTTGCATGGTGGATTTGATGTAACAGCCAATCCTCATAGCCATCAGCTTCTGTTATGACAACTTCCACCTGGGCACCATCAAAGGATGGTGCCTGTTTCGGTAATATGCGAAATGGAGCTCCCCAATCAGTAGCGAATAGTTGAACGAATGTATAGACAGCTTCTCCTTCAAGCTTGACGACGCAATCACGCCAGAAACCGAAACGGGGCTCTTTGCTCAAATACTCTTTTCCGATATTGAATCCTCCGATATATGCGCTTTTTTGGTCAATGATGGTCACTTTCCGGTGATTGCGAAAGTTCAAGTTATAGAGTAGATATGGAAAGCTTGGTATATTGGCAAATCGGAGCATGACACCGGACTGGCGCAGGAGTTTTCGTTCTTTTCGAGGCAGTCGATAGCCGCCGATCCTGTCCAGTAAGAAACGAACTTTAATTCCTTCCTGTGCCCGTTGCTGCAAGAGCTCGACCAGCTTTTGTGTTGGTTCATCCCACTTCACGAGAAAGAATTGGATATCGACAGACAGCTGCGCAGCTTTTATATCACGGATCAGCGCTTCATAGAAGCTGATCCCATCATCGAATATGGAAACGAAGGCATGTTTATGGCCGATCAGACGATTGACAGCACTTCTTTTGCTGTGCTTCCTGCCGAGCGCCAAGTCCACCCAAATAAGTACGACCAGAAGGAACAGGAGAGCCAGCAAGAGGAAGAAGACATACATATTCTGATCTCCTTTCCTAAAGTAATAATAGGCTTTACAAAAATAGCCAATATCATGTATGATAAAAACAAATAAGAGCGAACGGCAATAGCCGGACTCGAGGGAAAGGGATGATGACTATGTTGACAACAGCGATGAATGAACAGCCGTCCGTCACTATGCACATCCCTTCCGCGCGTCTGGATTAGCGGAAGTATTTCCGCTTGATGACTCCTAGTGGAAGGGCTGTGCAAACAGTCCTTTTTATTATGGCCAAAAACGGCATCACTAGGAGGAAAACATGAACGAAGCATGGAATCTATTAGGATGGAATGATCAATTGGAAGCAGCGAGGCAGGCATATGATAAGGAATGGAAGCCTGCACGTGTTGTTTTGGAACATAAGCATATGTACAAAGTGCTGGATGAAAACGGGGAGCTGCTGGCGACGCCGTCGGGAAAGTTCCGGCAACAAGGAGATTTTCCGGCAGTCGGTGATTGGGTGCTGGTCGACGCCCGGCATGAGGAAGGGAAAGCGACGATCCACGCTTTGCTGCCGCGTAAGAGCAAGTTCTCCCGAAACGAGGCAGGCGTTGTGACAAAGGAGCAAATCGTTGCAGCGAATGTCGATTATGTTTATTTAGTGATGGCGTTGAACCAGGATTATAATCTTCGCAGACTGGAACGTTATTTATTGGCTGCCTACGATAGTGGAGCAGTACCTGTCATCATTTTGAGCAAGGGAGATTTGTGCAGCGATGTGGAGGCGAAATTGCTTGAAGTGGAGGCAATCGCTCCCGGTGTCGACGTCCATATCACAAGTGCAGTGGGCAGAAGGGGAGTCGATGCAATCAGCAATCAGCTTACAGCTGGTATCACTGCGGCTTTCCTCGGATCTTCAGGAGCTGGGAAATCCACGCTTGTGAATTTGCTGTATGGGAAGGAAGTACAACTGGCCGGGGACATTCGGAAAGACGATGGCAAAGGCCGACATACGACAACGCATCGGGAACTCATTCAGCTTCCGGGTGGCGGAATGGTCATTGATACACCGGGCATGCGTGAGCTTCAGCTTTGGGATCAGCGGCAATCCGGTATGTCCGCAGCTTTTTCTGACATTGAAGAATTGGGAGATGAGTGCCGTTTCCGTGATTGTACGCACAGAAATGAGCCTGGCTGCCGTGTGCAGGAGGCAGTGGAGAGCGGTGGGCTTGAGGCAGAGCGGCTGCATAGTTACTTCAAGTTGCAGCGGGAGCTTCGGTATCTCGACACGAAATCATCTGCGAAAGCGCAGCTGGAACAGCGAAAACAGTTCAAGCAACTTTCCAAAAGCGTCAAACAAGTCAAAAAACGCCGCTGACCGGAAGAAACATTGCATTTTGATAGGCCTGGCAATATAATGTAAGGTATGGTTCTAAAACGGTAGACGTGAACATAACCAACTTATTGACAAAGGGAGTGCTGTGACAGTGGGTTTGAAAGAATACAGCCAAGAAGAGCTTGCTGACTTTTCCCTCGTGGAATTGACGAATTTGATTCTTGAGGATGAAAACAAAGCAACCGATTATAAAGAATTATTCAATAAAATAGCTGATATCAAACAATTGAGCGATGAACAGCGTGAAGACTATATGCTGCAATTCTATACGGACTTGAACGTAGATGGTCGTTTCATGACCGCGGGATCCAATCTTTGGGGATTGAAAAGCTGGTATGCAGTAGATCAATTCGACGAAGACGTAACAGTCGAACCTACGAAGAAAAGGAAGAAACGTGCAACAGAAGAAGACGAAGGATTGGATGATCTTGAGGAAGACTTCACTCTTGACGAAGAAGGCTTCGACGAAGATTACGGCGATGAAGACGATGATCTGGAAGATGAGGATATTGCGGAAGATGATTACGAAGGTGATTATCAAAGCGATGATACAGACGGAGAAACTCGCGAAATCGTCGGAGAAGACATGCATCTGACTGGCGACGAAGATGATGAGGATGAAGACCGCTGAGCGAATAATATTCGCTGAATGTTATTGACTTTACAGGAGAGAGCCAGTAATATTTTATGTGGGCTCTTTAATTGTCCAAAGACGCGTTCCCTTAACAAAGGGAGCGCTTTTTATTTTTTATCAAACTTTTTTAAGGACATGGGTATTCTATAAATAAATGCTAGAAATGAGGGATTACGTTGACAAAGTATATCTTTGTTACAGGAGGAGTAGTATCTTCTTTAGGTAAGGGCATCACGGCGGCATCATTGGGCCGTTTGCTAAAAAATCGCGGATTGCAGGTGACAATCCAGAAATTTGATCCATACATCAATGTGGATCCGGGAACGATGAGTCCATATCAGCATGGAGAAGTCTTCGTTACCGAAGATGGTGCAGAAACGGATTTGGACCTTGGCCACTATGAACGTTTCATCGATATCGATTTGAATAAATATTCCAACGTGACTACAGGTAAGATTTACTCTACCGTGTTGAAAAAAGAACGCCGCGGTGATTATCTTGGCGGCACTGTCCAAGTTATCCCGCATATCACAAATGAAATCAAAGACAAAGTATTCCGTGCCGGGAAACAAACGAACGCGGATGTTGTCATCACGGAAATCGGCGGAACTGTGGGGGATATCGAATCCTTACCATTCTTGGAAGCCATCCGTCAAATAAAATCCGATATCGGTCGTGACAATGTGATGTATCTGCATTGTACGCTTGTACCTTTCATCAAAGCAGCTGGAGAATTGAAAACAAAACCAACACAGCATAGCGTAAAAGAACTTCGCTCCCTTGGTATTCAGCCGGATGCGATTGTCCTGCGTTCCGAAATGCCCATCAGCAAGGATATGAAAGAAAAAATTGCATCTTCCTGTGATTTGGAAATCAATGCAGTCGTGGAATGTATCGATGCTGATACACTTTACGATGTACCGCTTGCCTTGCAGCGCCAAAATCTCGATCAATTCGTATGTGATCATTTCGGATTGGAATGCCCGCCGGCTGATATGACCGAATGGTCTGCGATGGCTGCGCATGTGACGAATCTTAAGAAGACTGTCCGAATCGCATTGGTCGGAAAATATGTCGAGCTTCAGGATGCCTACATTTCCGTGGTAGAATCCTTGAAACACGCAGGTTATCCTTATGACACTGATATAGATGTGAAATGGATCAATTCCGAGGATGTAACAGCAGATAATGCGGAAGAATTACTTGGAGATGCGGATGGCATCCTTGTACCGGGCGGATTCGGTGATCGCGGTATTCAAGGTAAGATTGAAGCGATTCACTACGCGCGTACAAGAAAGATTCCATTCCTTGGCATTTGCCTTGGTATGCAGCTGGCAACCATCGAATTTGCTCGTAATGTACTCCATCTTGAAGGTGCACATTCCAGTGAAATCGATCCATTGACGCCTCACCCGGTCATCGATTTGCTTCCTGAACAAAAAGATATCTCCGATCTAGGCGGTACATTGCGTTTAGGCGTATATCCTTGCCGTCTGCAAGATGGTACGAAAACAAAAGAAGCGTATGGCAATGAAGATGTCATTTATGAGCGTCATCGCCACCGTTTCGAGTTTAACAATCAATACCGTGTACAGATGGAAGAACAAGGATTTGTCTTTTCTGGTACGAGCCCGGATGGCCGTCTGATCGAAACTGTCGAAATCAAGGATCATCCTTGGTTCGTCGCTTCTCAGTATCATCCGGAGTTCAAGAGCCGTCCGAATCGTCCGCACGCGTTATTCCATGGTTTTATCGGTGCATCTTTACAGCATAAAGAAAACTGATTGATACGCTGATATGCAATTATTTTGAGTGGAGAAGCAGGAATTTGGTGCTTTTTACTAGAAAAAGGTGTAACTGAGCCAGAGCAGTGAACATTATGTCGAAGCAAGCAGCTGCTTGCTTCGTTTTCTAGGGGGATATGCGGATGAATAAGCGCGTGTTGATCGTGGATGACCAGCCAGGTATTCGGATCTTGCTGGAGGAAGTCATCCGGGAAGAAGGACATGAAGTGATTTCCGTCGGCACAGGAGCAAAAGCACTTGATCAAATGAAAAGACAACAACCGGATCTTTTGCTGATTGATTATAAGCTTCCAGTACTGGATGGGCCTGCGGTACTGGATAAGCTCAAAGACCAAGGGCAATTCATCCCGACAATCATGATGAGCGGATTGGCTGAGGAAGCAGAAACATTCCGACATAATTACGACTTCCTGATTGATGTGCTCGCCAAGCCTTTTGATATACTAAATGTTCGAAAAATGGTGAATCAAGCATTGAAAGTAGGGTCGAATCAAGTATAAAAGTGCGGCAAATGTTGCACCATGGCGGGTGAGTTGGTATTCTTATGTATGGAAGCGATAAAATACACGACTTCACATACATAGTTGCCGACCGTCGTGCAAATTTGAAGGAGGATTTTTGTTATGCCTTTAGTATCAATGAAAGAAATGCTGGATGTAGCAAAAGACAATCACTATGCTGTAGGACAGTTCAACATCAACAACCTTGAATTCACACAAGCAATCCTGCAAGCAGCACAGGAAGAAAGCTCTCCTGTCATCCTCGGTGTATCCGAAGGGGCAGCGAAATATATGGGTGGCTTCAAGACAGTTGTATTGATGGTGAAAGGTCTATTGGAAGACTATCAAATCACTGTACCTGTAGCGATTCACCTTGACCACGGTTCCAGCTTCGAGACTTGTGCGAAAGCGATCCATGCTGGCTTCACTTCCGTAATGATCGATGGCTCCCACCATCCATTGGAAGAGAACATCGCGCTTACGAAGAAGGTAGTAGAGCTTGCACACTTCCACGGCGTTTCTGTTGAAGCAGAACTTGGCCGCATCGGCGGACAAGAAGACGATCTTATCGTAGAAGATGCAGACGCAGCTTATGCGATTCCTTCCGAATGTAAACAGCTTGTAGAAGAAACAGGTGTTGACTGCTTCGCACCAGCGCTAGGTTCTGTACACGGCCCTTACAAAGGAGAACCGAACCTTGGTTTCGACCGTATGGAAGAGATCTTCAACACAACAAGTCTTCCGTTGGTATTGCACGGCGGTACTGGTATCCCGACAAAAGATATCCAAAAAGCTATCACGCTTGGTACTTCTAAAATCAACGTGAACACAGAAAACCAAATTTCTTCTGCTAAACGCGTTCGCGAAGTTTTGGCAGAAAAACCAAATGAATACGATCCACGTAAATACCTAGGACCAGCTCGTGAAGCGATCAAAGAAACAGTAATCGGCAAAATGCGCGAATTCGGCTCCTCAGGCAAAGCGTAAATAAAACCATATAAAAAATAAAGAAAACTGACCTTAGGGCCAGTTTTCTTTATTTTATATACAAAGAAAAGCGGAGGTGACCGGTCAGAAACGGAGGAATAAGCGGGGAGCCCGGAGAGGGTGTTCTCCCCACGCAGGGATTCATCGCTTATACCGAAGTTTCTGGTCACCGTAGCTAGACCACAAAGAAAAGCGGAAGAAACCGCTTAGAAACGGAGAGGTAAGCAAGGGAGTGTTCTCCCCACGCAGGGATACATTGCTTACAGCGTAGTTTCTGGTTACTGGAGCTGGACACAAAGAAAAGCGGAAAAAGCCGTTTAGGAACGGAGAAGGAAGAGAGAAAGCCTGTAGGGAGGCGTACTATCCTTCCGAAGGGATTCATCACTTCCGGCGCAGTTCCTGGCTTTCGTAGCTGGACACAAAGAAAAGCGGAAAAAGCCATTTAGGAACGGAGAAGGAAGAGAGAAAACCCGTAGGGAGGCGTACTATCCTTCCGAAGGGATTCATCACTTCCGGCGCAGTTCCTGGCTTTTGTAGCTGGACACATAAATCCAAAAAGCAATTCACCACCCCAAAAACAGAAATATGTTTAAAAAAATAGGGACAGGTAAGAAAACTGTAGGGTGCTGTCTTTGGATAGGAACGCAAAAGCAGCATTGGAAACCGAGGAAATTTACTGTAAACCCTTTGCCATTTACAGAGAGTCCTGCATAAACTACTTCGGAACTATTTAAGGAGTGGAAATGATGAAATTCTTTTTGGATACTGCAAACCTGGAGGAAATCAAACTTGCCAATGCACTTGGCGTATTGGCAGGTGTAACGACAGAACCGACGCCGGTAGTCAAGGGAAACGTGTCGTTTCATGATAGGATTCGGGAGATAACCGAAGAGGTGTCTGGTTCTGTCAGCGTAGCGGCAGTTTCCGAACAAGCGGATGAAATGGTGGCAGAAGGCAAAGTGCTTGCTGAAATTGCTCCTGATGTTACTGTAAAGATACCAATGACTTTAGAAGGTCTGAAGGCAGTCAAGGTCCTTTCTGAATTGAATATCAAGACAAACGTGACACTTGTCTTTAATGCGAATCAAGCGCTGCTTGCTGCTCGTGCCGGGGCTACATATGTATCGCCATTCATTGGAAGGCTCGATGATATCGGTCATAGTGGTATGGAACTGATTGGTGTTATAGCGGATATTTTCACTCGTCACAAAATCCAGACAGAAATCATTGCGGCTTCCATCGGGCATCCGATGCATATAACAGAAGCTGCCCAGCAGGGAGCGCATATCGCTATCGTTTCTTTTGATGTCCTGAGCAAATTGGTGGAGCATCCGCTGACAGATGCTGGTGTCAAAAGATTTCTTGCAGACTGGAACAGTTGTATATAGTATAATTATGGTAAAATAGAGGAAACTAACGTTGCTGTTATCCTAAATGTGAGGAGTTCCTTATGCAGAAAATACTTGTAGAGGGCGGAAACCTTCTTAGAGGAAGAGTAAAAATCAGCGGAGCGAAAAACAGTGCAGTAGCATTGCTGCCTGCTGCTATACTGGCTGAATCTCCGGTATCAATAGAAGGGCTGCCCGAAATTTCAGATGTTGAGACGTTAAGTCACTTGCTTGAAGAAATCGGCGGCAAAGTATCCAATACCGATCACGGTCTTACGATCGATCCATCTGCCATGACGTCCATGCCTCTTCCGAACGGAAAAGTGAAGAAACTCCGGGCTTCCTATTATTTCATGGGTGCGATGCTCGGACGATTCAAGCAGGCAGTCATTGGTTTACCTGGCGGCTGCTATCTAGGCCCTCGACCTATCGATCAGCATATCAAGGGCTTTGAAGCATTGGGAGCGAAGGTGACGAATGAGCAAGGTGCAATCTACCTGCGGGCGGATGAATTGCGTGGAGCACGTATTTATTTGGATGTGGTGAGTGTTGGTGCAACAATCAATATCATGCTTGCCGCGGTGCGAGCGAAGGGTAAGACAGTGATTGAGAACGCAGCAAAGGAACCGGAGATAGTCGATGTAGCCACCCTTTTGACCAGTATGGGCGCGAAAATCAAAGGTGCCGGTACCGATGTGATTCGCATCGAAGGTGTGGATCATCTCCACGGATGCCGCCATACGATCATCCCTGATCGGATCGAGGCGGGAACTTATATCATCCTGGCTGCTTCCCAAGGGGAAGAAGTGGTCATTGATAATGTCATACCTGAGCATTTGGAGTCCTTGCTGGCTAAACTGCGGGAGATGGGTGTAGAGATCGCAGAAGGTGAGGAACAGCTGACCGTTCGGCCTGGGGCAAAGCTGAACAGTGTGGACGTGAAGACACTTGTGTATCCTGGTTTCCCGACTGATTTGCAGCAGCCTTTTACAGCTCTTTTGACCAAGGCGCACGGAACTGGTGTCATAACGGATACCATTTATCAAGCCCGCTTCAAGCACATCGATGAACTGCGCCGGATGAATGCACAGGTCAAAGTGGAGGGAGGAGCCTCCATCGTAAGTGGTGCTGTGCAGCTGGAAGGAGCAAAAGTGAAAGCTAGCGATCTTCGAGCCGGGGCAGCACTGATCATTGCTGCATTGATGGCCGATGGTGTGACTGAGATCACTGGTGTGGAGCATATTGATCGTGGCTATGAGCATATTACGGATAAACTGCATGCACTCGGTGCCAACATCTGGCGGGAGGAAATGAGTGAACAAGAAGTCGAACAATTTCAGAATTCTTGATTACACAGAAAACGATAAATCGCAAGGGTAATAAGCGGCAAATATATTCACAGGTGATCTGCTTAAGATATCGAATTTTGTCGTCTAAACTTCATGATGCAGAGACTGGCGCAAGCCAGTCTTTTTGAATACTTCATTCAACTAAAAAATACAGTTGAATATTCAAGTACGAAAATGTATGATTAGATATGCTAAAAAACGCAGCAAGTTTAAAAAAGCTGTATTGTGGTAAAAAATGATAGTTATAATCTTCTATTCTAGTTATACACTACCATCCTTCCTTTTCTTCCAGAGCTATGCGGGGACTATAGGCAAAACCTTGCACCTCTCTCGGTCCAAGATTGAATTAGATTCCACCAGTTTTGAAGCACCAATGAAGGATCATGAATTTATACAGCCAAACAGATAAGGACAAGTCCTTAAATACAATAGGTGTGGTGATTTTGTGGCTGAACTATCCATTTCTCATCTAGAAACATTGACATTGAAAGAATTATACGCGATGGCGCGCGAATACCGTGTTTCCTATTATGCGAAACTGACAAAACGTGAATTGATTTTCGCTATCCTGAAGGCACAGGCGGAAAAGGATGGCTTTCTTTTCATGGACGGTATCCTGGAAATCATCCCATCCGAAGGGTTCGGATTCCTCCGGCCGATCAATTATGCACCGAGTGCGGAAGATATCTATATTAGTGCATCACAAATCAGACGCTTCGATTTACGTAATGGGGATAAAGTTTCCGGCAAGGTCCGTCCGCCGAAAGAGAACGAGCGTTACTACGGTCTGCTGCATGTGGATGCCGTAAATAACGAGGATCCGGAAGTGGCGAAGGAGCGTGTGCATTTCCCTGCACTGACCGCTTTGTATCCGGATAAACAGATGAAACTCGAAACCGAGTCCCGCAAAGTTTCTACACGGATCATCGATTTGATGACACCGGTTGGTTTCGGTCAGCGTGGTTTGATCGTAGCTCCGCCAAAAGCAGGAAAGACGATGCTGCTGAAACAGATCGCCAACAGCATTACAACCAATCATCCGGATGCCAAGCTGATTATCTTGCTTGTGGATGAACGCCCGGAGGAAGTGACGGATATCGAGCGTTCTGTTCACCCGGATGTCGATGTGGTCAGCTCCACATTCGATGAAGTACCAGAAAACCATATCAAGGTTTCCGAACTCGTGCTGGAACGTGCGATGCGCTTGGTAGAACATAAAAAGGATGTCATCGTACTGATGGACAGTATCACGCGCCTTGCCCGAGCGTATAACTTGGTTATTCCGCCAAGCGGACGTACGCTTTCCGGCGGTATCGACCCAGCAGCTTTCCACCGTCCGAAACGATTCTTCGGTGCTGCACGTAATATCGAAGAAGGCGGAAGCTTCACGATTCTCGCAACGGCTCTTGTCGACACGGGGTCCAGGATGGATGATGTCATTTATGAGGAATTCAAAGGAACCGGTAATATGGAACTTCACTTGGATCGTTCCCTTGCCGAAAGACGTATTTTCCCGGCAATCGATATGCTTCGTTCCGGTACACGGAAAGAAGAGCTGCTCGTACCTAAGGGGCAGCTGGATAAGATGTGGGCAATCCGCAAAACCATGCAGGATTCCCAAGACTTCGCCGAACGCTTCCTGCGTCGCCTAAGATCGTCCAAAAACAATGAGGAATTCCTTGCCAACATGGAAGACGAAATGAAGCGAAAAGGCACGAATAAGCGGGTCTGATTACATTGATTTCCTCTTGCATTGGGGTAGGGAGACTGTTATAATCACGTTATGTGAGCTTTCACGACAGTTATCGGTCTCTCACAATAAACTCTGTTTCCAAGGGATTCAGGGCAAAAAGGAGTGCTAACGAATGAAAGAACAAATCCATCCGAAATATAACAAAGTTGTATTTCTAGATACTAGTTCTGACTACAAATTCTTGACTGGTTCTACTCAAACTTCCGACGAAACAATCGAATGGGAAGATGGCAACACTTACCCATTGATTCGTGTGGAAATCAGCTCAGCTTCTCACCCGTTCTACACTGGTAAACAAAAAGCTGACAAAGCTGGCGGCCGCGTAGATCGCTTCAAGAAGAAATACAACTTGAGCTAATAGCTTAAGATATGAAGAAAAAACAGGCAAACACCCTTTGCCTGTTTTTTCTGCTTCTAGCCCTTTTTAAAGCTTACCATTACATGTACACTGATCATCCAGATATACATAAGTGGGATAGATATAGTATGGATAAAGATAGTGTATTGTGGCACTATCTTTTTTATTTGACAAGGAGAAATGACATGGCACAATTATTTTTCAAATATGGCGCAATGAATAGCGGGAAGTCAATCGAAATACTGAAAGTGGCCAATAATTACGAGGAACAAAATAAATCGGTTCTAATATTCACTTCCGGAATCGATACGAGGGATGAAGTCGGCTACGTTTCAAGCCGGGTTGGATTACGTCGAAAAGCTATTCCGATTTTCGAAGAAACCGATATCTTGAAAATCGTAAAAGAACACGAACCGACACCGCATTGTGTACTGATCGATGAAGTACAGTTTATAAGCAAGGAGCATGTACTTCAGCTGGCAGCGATCGTCGATACATTCGGCATTCCTGTCATGGGCTTCGGTCTTAAGAATGATTTCCAGAATGAGTTGTTCGAAGGAAGCCGGTATATGCTCATCTATGCGGATAAAATCGAGGAAATGAAGACGATCTGCTGGTTCTGTGAACGGAAGGCAACAATGAACCTGCGAGTGGATGACCATGGAAAACCGGTATATACAGGAGACCAAATTCAAATCGGCGGCAATGACTCTTATTACCCTGTCTGCCGCAGATGTCATAGCAATCCGCCCCTTTGATCTTTACTCAATTGCCCAAGATCCGGAGAGAGGCTATAATAAAGCAAGGAAAGGGTGTTGTTATGCTAGATCGTTTACAAGCACTAGAAGACCGATATGAGAAACTGAACGAATTACTAAGTGATCCGGATGTGATCAGTGATACGAATAAATTACGCGAATTCTCCAAAGAACAAGCTGGGCTGACAGATGTGGTCCAGGCTTATCGCGAATACAAAGATATCAGCTCACAAGTGGAAGATGCCAAAATGATGCTTGCTGAAGAGAAGGATCCAGAAATCCTGGAAATGGCCAAAGCGGAGATTGCCGAATTGTCACCGCGTCTGCCGGAATTGGAAGAACAGATGCGTATTTTGATGCTGCCGAAGGATCCGAATGATGATAAAAACGTCATCATGGAAATTCGCGGAGCAGCTGGCGGAGATGAAGCAGCGCTTTTCGCAGGCGATTTGTATCGTATGTACAGCAGATTTGCGGAAACACAAGGCTGGAAGACGGAATTGATGGAAGCGACATCGACAGGAGTAGGCGGCTACAAGGAGATCATTTTCATGGTCAACGGCACAAATGCCTATTCCAACCTGAAATTTGAAAACGGTGCCCACCGAGTGCAGCGTGTGCCGGAAACAGAATCCGGCGGTCGAATCCACACCTCCACGGCGACGGTAGTGGTCATGCCGGAAGCGGAAGAAGTCGAAGTGGATATCCACGACAAAGACATCCGCGTTGATACATTCGCTTCGAGCGGTCCAGGCGGACAAAGCGTAAACACGACAATGTCTGCAGTCCGTTTGACGCATATGCCGACCGGAATCGTCGTGTCGATGCAGGATGAGAAATCACAAATCAAGAACAAAGAAAAAGCGATGAAAATCCTGCGTGCCCGTATATATGACAAGTTCCAGCAGGAAGCCCAGGCTGAATATGATGATGCACGCAAATCAGCTGTAGGCACGGGGGACCGTTCCGAGCGTATCCGGACATATAATTTCCCGCAAAATCGCGTGACGGATCATCGAATCGGGCTTACCATTCAGAAGCTGGATCAGATTCTTGAAGGAAAGCTCCATGAAGTTATCGATGCATTGATCATGGAAGAGCAGGCGAGAAAACTTGAGCAAATCGGTGAATAAGCAGCCGACCATAATGGAGGCACTGCAGGAGGCCAGGGCATATTTACAAGCCCATAAGCGTGAAGATAGGGTGGCGGAACTTTTACTCTTATTCCATCTTGGAATCGATAAGACAGCGCTTTTGATGAATATGAGGGAATCCATGGATCCTGTCCTCTATGCTGCTTTCCGAAAAGATGTCGAAGAACACGCCAAAACGGGAATTCCGCTTCAGCACCTGACAGGAGAGGAAGAATTCCTTGGCAGACGCTATTATGTGAATCGGGATGTGCTCATTCCCAGGCCGGAAACCGAAGAGCTGGTTCTGGGTGTGGAAGCAATGATCAAAAAGCATCTTGCCGGACGGGATTTGACCATTGCCGATATCGGGACGGGAAGCGGAATCATCGCCACTTCTTTGAAACTTGCTTTTCCGGAAGCTTCCGTCATTGCCACGGACATTTCCGAACGTGCTTTGCTTATCGCAAAGAGCAACAGCCGTACATTGGGCGCTGACCTTACGTTGAGGCTCGGGAGTTATCTGGAGCCGATCCTGCAGCTTGGCGAACGCGTCAATGTGGTCGTTTCCAATCCCCCTTATATCGATGAGGCGGACAAAGAACATATGACAGACACGGTGAAAAACTTTGATCCGAGTCTTGCTTTGTTTGCAGACGACAATGGACTTGCTGCTTATAAGGAGATCATCGCCGCTTTACCGGAAGTACTCGCTTTTCCGGCAGTTGCAGCCTTTGAAATCGGCTGGCAGCAAGGAAGGGCAGTTCGTGATTTGTTGGTGGAGATGTTCCCCGAGGCAGAAGTGGAAGTGCGACAGGATATCAATGGCAAGGATCGAATGGTATTTGCTTGGATACAAGGATAAAAGGACTGCTTGCAGGTGCGGTCCTTTTTGCATGCTAAAAAAATAGATTCATAGGTTTAAATCAGCACAGCTTGTTCATACTGGTACCATCACACAAAAGGAATGAGGTACCAAATATGAAGAAGCTTTGTTTTTCCCTGACTGCAATCTTTCTATTATTTTTATATATTTTCTATCCGGGAACTGGCACAGAGGCTCAGGTGAGCAATGGTTCCCAAGCAGTGAAAGAAATTCCGGATGAAGCAATTCGTCTGCGGATCCTGGCTAATAGTAATTCCGATGATGATCAAGAGCTGAAGCGTCTGATTCGGGATGAAGTGAATGCACAGATCAACAGCTGGGTGAAGGATATTGCAGATATCGAGGAGGCCCGGGCGCTCATTGAAGAACAGCTTCCAGAAATCAGGAAGACTGTTGCCAGGGTGTTGAATGAAGAAGGGGAAGCCCAAGGGTTCAATGTGGAATACAGTGATAAGATTTCTTTCCCGGCGAAGCTTTATGGTTCTTATCTGTATCCGGCAGGTCAGTATGAAGCTGTATTGATCACTCTGGGGGAAGGAGAAGGCGAAAACTGGTGGTGTGTGCTGTTCCCGCCGCTCTGCTTTTTGGATTTTTCCAGCGGCACGAGTGTAGCGGAGGCGGAGGAAAATGCCGATGCTGAGCCTGTGGAGGTAGCCTCGGATGAGCCACTTGAAGAAGAGAAGCCAAAGGTGAAGTTTTTTCTATTAGAATGGTTCAGCTAAACTCATATCGCATTCCTCCCGTTCATATAATCTATCAACTAGAAATAGACGGGAGGAATTTTTATGCAATTAGTACCGGCTCAAGCATTCGAGCTTTCCGAACTGGATGCTTTTTTCGAAAACAGTCTGCCGCGTTGGAAAATGGAGCAGCAGAAACTCTATGAAGAAGGCTATATCATAGAAACAGAGGAAGGATGGCGAGCTTTTTTCTGTTTGGAACAGCAGGACAAAGCAATCCGAATTCATTCCATGTACGTCAAGCCGCCAGCAAACGGGACCATCATTTTGACTTGCATGGAACTTGCCAGCATGGAAGCGAGGAGGCGTGAAGCGAGCAGTTTGCGGCTGATCAGCCATCATGAAACACTGGATCAGCTGATGGCTTTATATGGTTTTGAAGCGAAGCAAGGCATGTGGGAGAAAACGCTCTGACATTGGGGAATGGTGTTCCTTGTGGTATCATAGCTCTTAGTGATATTTAGCAGAAGGAGCATCTGATCAATATGGAGACGAAGCACTGGACTGTTTCACAGCAGTCTTTCGATACAAACGCGATGCAGGAGGCGGCCGCCCTCCTTGGAAAAGGTGAAGCTGTTGCTTTTCCGACTGAGACCGTTTACGGCCTTGGTGCTGATGCGACAAATGAACAAGCTGTCCGGAAGATATTCGAAGCCAAAGGTCGTCCGTCTGATAATCCGCTTATCGTCCATGTAGCAAATAAAGAACAGCTGAAGGATCTTGTCGACGACGTTCCAGAAGTTGCTTATAAGCTTTTGGAAGCGTTCAGTCCAGGTCCGATTACAATCATTTTGAAGAGTAAAGGCAAAGTGGCGCCGAATGTCAGCGCAGGACTGGATTCCATCGGCATACGCATACCAAGTCACCCGGTCGGCTTGCGCCTTTTGCAAGAAGTGGCTTTGCCGATTGCTGCACCAAGTGCGAATATTTCAGGCAGGCCGAGCCCGACAAAGGCGGAGCATGTGACTCATGATTTGGATGGAAGAATTGCCGGGATCATGGATGGTGGTCCGACTGGTATCGGCTTGGAATCTACAGTGATCGACTGCACGGAAGCAGTGCCGGTCATTCTCCGACCAGGCGGTGTAACAGCCGAAGCAATTCAAGAAGTGATCGGGACGGTGATGGTAGATCCGGGACTAGCTCAAGGGGAGAAGGAGAAACCGAAAGCACCCGGTATGAAATATACACATTATGCGCCCGAAGCTCCGCTGTATCTGGTGGATGAAAATATGCAGCAACATGCGGACAAGCTTACGGAAGCTGGTGAGAAGGTAGGGATCATTGCCACCGAGGAGCTCGCACAAATGCTAAAGTACAAGCAGGTTCAAATCTGTGGGACAAGACAAGATCTTTCGACAGTGGCGGAACATCTGTATGATGCACTCCGACATTTCAAAAAATCGGATGTATCGGTAATACTTTGTGAAAGCTTCGAAAAGACTGGAGTCGGAACAGCTATAATGAATAGGCTGGAAAAGGCCGCGACAGGATGGATTTAAGCGGAAAGGAACGTACCGGGTGGTATCGTTCCTTTTTTATTCCAGCACAATGAGCGAGAGGATGTATTGAGTTTCCGGCAAATACGTGATTTGTACAGTTTGCCCCGTCATATCCTGGTCATATAAGTACTGGAAAGATTCATATTGCTCGTTGCCATCTTTAGACTCGATCCCTATTGTCTGTCCGATATTTTTATAATCTTCCCCATCGGATATATAGGTTACAGTTCCTCTTGCTGTCTCAAATGACTTATTGGCATAATGACCGATATCCATTACATCGGAGGCAGTGAAAGAAAAGCATATTCCCGATCCAAGTGCCACACCTGCACATATGGCTAGCGTCTTCCATTGCCGCTCAAGGCAAGTCTTTATCGATGCCCAAATGCCAAAACAGGTGATGGGCAGTAATACCAAATAAGGTATGAAGATGGTCGAGTAGAGGAAGAGATGAATATTATTCCGATATAGAAAGAAGATTGAGCTTAAAAGATAAAATAACATGATGCTTATCAATGCGGCTATTTTCCAAACCAATCATCATCACCTCCTGTAGTCTATTACGGCTTGACGGCAATAAGGTTCCATTCCCCATGTAAGAAATTCTCTCCTGTTGTATACTACTAGTAGCACCATTTTAGAAGCAAGGAGATATTTGGATGAAACTATTACTTGTTTGTACTGGCAATACGTGCAGAAGCCCGATGGCCGAAGCACTTGTACGGAAACGGCTTCCGCAGGTGGAGGTGCAGTCAGCTGGTATATTCGCTCATGATGGATCACCTGCCTCTCATCAGGCAGTGACAGTCATGCAGGAGGCGGGGGTGCTGTTCAATCACCAATCCAAACCTGCTACGAAAGAACGTGTCGATTGGGCGGATTTGATCCTGACAATGACAGAACAGCATAAGCAGTTATTGCTGGAACAATATCCGCATGCTGCCGGAAAACTGTATACATTGCCCGAATATGCTTCCCAGGAGGCAGCAGCCTCCTGGAAATCGCTGCAGGAAGCTTATGCAGACTTGGAAACGAAGCGAGTGCGGTTCGCCAGCAGTTATCAAGGGGATCCCGATCGTTTCCAGAGTGATTTCATGCAAGCCCATCAGCGGGAGATCCAGCATATCCAGGAGCTGGAGGCAGGTATGCCGGCAGCGGATATCATGGATCCTTTCGGACGTTCCGTAGAAGTTTATCGGAACACGCTGAAGGAATTGGAATTCTATGTTGATAAATTGGCAGAAAAGATTCACAATGAGAAGTAGGTAAAAAGACTCTCATACCAAAATATCAGCATGGATGGTGGATTATGTCATGAAAAGCTTCAGTCTGCGTTTCAAACTGGCGATTTTCGCCACAGTTTTGGCATTGGTGACGTATAGTGTCAGTGCATTATTCATTTACATCGTGCATCCCTTTGTACAGCAATATTGGGATGTTGCTGCACCGGTACTCGTTCTTCTCACGCTTTTTCTAGGTGTTGTGTGGACAGGGATACTTGCGTTTTCGGCAGCACGGTTCATTACGAAACCATTGAAGGATTTGGAAAAGGTTGCAACAAAGGCGGCGGATGGCAGCCTGGACGAAGAATGGGAGGTTGTCCCTTCCAATGATGAGATTGGTGCATTGACACGCGCGTTCCAGAAGATGCTGCATAATCTGAAGTCGGTGATCAGTGACATCGATGCGAATGCAAAAGCAAATGATCAGTATGCCAAACAGATTCAAAACGAGACATTGACTGCTTCTGAAAAAGTAGTCGAGATCGATGAAATCATGCAGACGATGGCCGAGGGAGCCCAGACTACCTCCGGGGCTGTCGGCAGTATTGTACGGTCTCTGGACAACGCTACAGCTTTGTCCGAAGATGTACGGACAAAAGCGGATCAATCACAAGACTTATCCAATGGGATGGTCGGAAAATTACACAGCTCACAGACTGTGGTGATGGATCTGGTGCATGGTATTCAGCGTATTGCCGAGAAACAGGAGCATTCGATCGGGAATGTGAAGCAGCTGGAAAAGAATGCGTCACAAATCGAGCAGATTATCCGCTTTGTCAGTGACATAGCGGAACAAACGAATTTGCTTGCGCTCAATGCTTCCATAGAGGCAGCACGTGCAGGTGAGCAAGGACGGGGCTTTGCGGTCGTGGCGGATGAAGTACGGAAACTTGCCGATGAAAGCAGGCAGGCAGCACAGGACATTTCCGTTAACATTAAGGAAATTCAGCAGAATATTGGACAAGTCGTCACGGAGATCGACGAGCAATTGGCACTTGCGCGAAGTGAAGCAGAAAAAGGCTCCGAAAGCAGTATCGTAATGGAAGAAATGACAGCAGCCATCGCGCAGGTAGTTGCATCGATCCAGGAAATCGGCAAGCTCACCCAGCAGCAGCGGGAAGAGATTGCCTCGGTTACGGATCAGTCCAAAGGCGTCGCGCAACTGGCTGAGCAAGCATCGGCAGGAGCGCAGGAGGTAAGTGCATCCGTGCAGGATCAAGCCTCCGTTATGCATAACCTGGAACAATTATCAGCATCGCTTGAAGAACAGGCAGGCAAACTGAGAGATCAGATGAAACAGTTCCAGCTAACAAAACAAACATCCGTACAACATGCGGAATTCGGAAAGAAGGATGAACAAAATGAAAGTGATTCTGACATCGGACCACGGTGGAGTAAATCTTCGTAAGGAAATTGCAGATCTTCTGACAGAGTTGAATATTGAGTTTGTGGATACAGGCTGTGATTGTGAAGGCTCTGTCGACTATCCTGATTATGGAATCCCGGCAGCGGAGCGAGTTGCAAACGGTGAATTCGATCGCGGTATCCTCATTTGCGGTACAGGTATCGGTATGAGTATTTCGGCAAACAAAGTACCAGGCATCCGGGCAGCGCTCGTACACGATGTGTTCAGTGCCAAAGCAACCCGCGAACACAATGACAGCAACATGCTGGCAATGGGTGAACGAGTAATCGGGCCAGGTTTGGCACGCGAAATTGTTCAAACATGGCTTGGAACGGAATTTACGGCAGGACGTCACCAGAACCGTGTGAACAAAATCACGGAATACGAAAACAAGTAAGAGCGAGGGTGCACATGGAAGCAATCGCGGATCATATCAACATCGTTGTAAGGGAGCTTGCATCATGTGGACATTTACATGAGGGAGACTTGTTCCTGGTAGGCTGTTCGACAAGTGAGATCGCCGGGGAGCGGATCGGCAGTGCAGGGAATATGGAAATTGCAGAACTGCTTTACCAGCAGCTGGAATGGCTGAAAAAAGAAACTGGCATAAATCTCGTATTTCAGTGCTGTGAACACTTAAATCGTGCTATTGTAGTAGAGAAGCATATCAGTCGGCAATACGGTTTGACCGAAGTTTCCGCGAAACCTGTTGCAAGAGCCGGTGGCAGCATGGCCGCTTGCGCCTATGAGCGGTTCGAGAACCCAGTATTGGTCGAGGCTATCCGGGCAGATTCCGGAATTGATATCGGGGAGACGATGATCGGGATGCATCTGAAGCCTGTGGCAGTCCCATTCCGTCTGAAACAGCGCTATATTGGCGGTGCCCGGATCAATACAGCCTATACAAGACCTAAACTGATCGGCGGCGTAAGAGCAGTGTACCCTGACTGACATCGGCTACGACATACATCAACAATACACGAGGAGGCATGTTTCGATGAAACATATTCAAGCGAATGATCCAGAACTATTCAAGGCTATTGAAGACGAAAGAGGACGCCAGCATGACAAAATCGAGCTGATCGCATCCGAGAATTTCGTATCTCAAGCTGTCATGGAAGCGCAAGGCTCCGTACTTACGAACAAATATGCGGAAGGCTATCCTGGCCGCAGATACTATGGCGGCTGTGAATATGTTGATGTAGCAGAGAATCTAGCAATTAACCGAGCAAAGGAAATTTTCGGTGCAGAGCATGTCAATGTACAGCCGCACTCCGGTGCACAGGCAAACATGGCTGTTTATTTCGCGTTTTTGGAGCCGGGTGATACGGTTCTTGGGATGAATCTTAGTCATGGCGGTCATTTGACCCACGGCAGTCCAGTGAACTTCAGCGGTAAGCTGTATAACTTCACGGAATATGGTGTGGATCAGGAAACGGAGCAGCTGAACTACGAAGCAGTACGTGCAAAAGCACTTGAAGTGAAACCGAAGCTGATCGTGGCTGGAGCAAGTGCATATCCACGTGAGATTGATTTTGCGAAATTCCGTGAAATCGCTGATGAAGTCGGTGCGTATCTTATGGTCGATATGGCGCATATCGCTGGTCTTGTGGCAACAGGCGTACACCAATCGCCGGTTCCTTATGCAGATGTTGTGACAACAACAACGCATAAAACATTGCGCGGACCACGCGGCGGTATGATCCTGACAAAAGAGAAATACGCGAAACAGATCGATAAAGCTGTCTTCCCGGCAATGCAAGGCGGACCGTTGATGCATGTCATCGCAGCGAAAGCAGTGAGCTTCAAAGAAATCCTGGATAATGATTTCAAAGCTTATGCCCAGCAGATTGTTGATAACGCACAGCGTCTTGCGGAAGGTCTGACGAAAGAAGGCGTCCGTCTCGTATCCGGCGGCACAGACAACCACCTGCTTCTCCTTGATGTGAGCAAGCTAGGCCTTACAGGTAAAGACGCGGAGCATGCATTGGATGAAGTTGGTGTGACAACGAACAAAAACACGATTCCATTCGATAAAGAAGGTCCATTCATCACAAGCGGCGTCCGGATCGGAACAGCAGCAGTCACTACCCGTGGCTTCAAGCTGGAGGAAATGGATGAGCTTTCCGGCATCATTGCTGATACATTGAAGCATCATGATGACGCAGCGAAACTGGAGGAAGTGAAAGGCCGCGTCAAAGCGTTGGCTGATCGTTTCCCGCTTTATAAGTAAAAGAAGAAAGACAGCCGCGTGAGCGGCTGTCTTTTTGTATGAATAGTATTTTGGCTGGAGTAAGACAGAGAGGGCATTTTCTTAACATTTTTCATTCCATTGCTTTTGTCTCTTTTAGACTTCTTCTAAAGAATAACAAGGCAATACCGTAAACTATGATTGTGATTGGTAATAACATCGTCATGAAATCACGGTAGGTTTCCATAGAAACCGAATCATTGAAACGACGATATATTTCCATGACTAACCATCCAATGGGGAAAACAATCGCTGAACAGCTCATTGCTTTATATTGTGTTAATTCGCCGTTAGCACTTTTTGATTCCTTATTTCGTGAAAAGCTGAAGATGATATATATGGCGATAAGATACAATGGAACTATAAGGAATGCGCTCATATAGAGATGAACCCCCTTGTGTTTTTAACAATCTAAGAAGCTCGTCAAAATACCTTTTATTTGGTATTTGTTGTGTACTCCCAATATACCATAAATCACTTTATATTATGATGACTCTGTAATTTAACTTTACATTTATCAGGAAAGGGAATAGGAACTGCGCCGTAAGCGATAAATCCCTGCGGAAGGAAAGACACCTTCCTCCGGGCTTTCTCCCTTACTTCTCCGTTCCTAAGCGGCTTTTTCCGCTTTTCGTATTGTCCCTTTTCTTTTGCTTTTATCTTCTGTATACTATTAAAGATTTGAATATTTTTAGAGGGAGTGTTCGGAAATGGGTAATGTTTTTGTTTTGGATCATCCGTTAATTCAGCATAAGCTTACGTACATACGTGATAAGAATACAGGTACGAAGGAGTTCCGCGAGTTGGTGGATGAGGTTGCGGCGCTTATGGCGTTTGAAATCACGCGTGATTTGCCGATGGAAGAGACAACGATTCAGACACCTGTCGTGGAAACGAAAACGAAGGTACTTGCTGGGAAGAAAATCGGACTTGTACCGATCTTGCGTGCCGGTCTTGGAATGACAGAAGGAATCCTGCGCCTTATTCCTGCTGCGCGTGTCGGACATGTCGGTATGTACCGAGATCCAGAGACAATGCAGCCGAAGGAGTACTTTATCAAACTCCCATCTGATATTGAAGAACGTGAATTGATTGTGATCGATCCGATGCTTGCAACGGGGGGATCTGCCAATGATGCTATCCACTCTTTGAAAAAGCGCGGGGCAAAACAGATTCGCTTGATGTGTTTGATTGCAGCTCCCGAAGGCGTGGAAGTGATCAAGAAGGAGCATCCGGATGTGGATATCTATCTAGCTGCAATGGATGAGAAACTTGATGATCACGGCTATATCGTACCAGGTCTTGGCGATGCAGGGGATCGTCTGTATGGCACCAAATAAAAAGAAAGTCATGCTTGTCTTCGGGACGCGTCCGGAAGCAGTCAAGATGGCGCCGCTTGTGCTTGAATTGAAAAAACGTCCGGAGCTGTTCGAGACGATTGTGGCGGTGACGGCACAGCAGCGGGAGATGCTCGATCAAGTACTGGATATATTCGATATCAAACCGGATTATGATTTGAATATCATGAAAGCACGCCAGAGCCTGGCACATATCACAACGAAGGTGATGGAAGGGCTGGATGAGCTTTATCAAAAAGTAAAACCGCATATCGTTCTCGTCCATGGAGATACGACTACAAGTTTTGCAGCATCGCTGGCTGCTTACTATAACAAGATTCCAGTCGGGCATGTCGAAGCAGGCTTGCGTACATGGGATAAGTACTCACCGTTTCCGGAAGAGCTCAATCGGCAGCTGACCGGTGTGATTGCCGATTTGCATTTCTCTCCGACTGCCCAAGCCAGACAAAACCTGCTTGAGGAAAATAAAAACGCAGAAACTATTGCCGTTACAGGCAATACGGCGATTGATGCCTTACAGACTACCGTTGTCACGGATTATCAGCATCCAATCCTGGAAGAAGTTGATGGCAGACGTTTAGTGCTTATCACTGCTCACCGGAGGGAAAATCTTGGTGAGAATATGGAGCATATGTTCACTGCAATCAGAAGGATTGCAGATGCACATCCGGATACACTGATCGTTTATCCGATGCACTTGAATCCGGCGGTACGTGAGATAGCAAACCGTATCCTTGGAAACCATGAACGGATACAGCTGATCGAGCCGCTTGGACTGATTGATTTCCATAACTTTGCTTCCAGAGCATACTTGCTTCTGACAGATTCCGGCGGTGTGCAGGAAGAAGCGCCATCACTTGGGGTTCCTGTGCTTGTATTGCGGGATACGACAGAACGCCCGGAAGGAATTCAAGCCGGTACGCTGAAACTTGCTGGAACAGATGAGGAAACGATATTCAATATGGCAGATCAGCTTCTGACAGATGAACAAGCACATAAAGAAATGTCACAAGCATCCAATCCATATGGAGATGGACGAGCTTCGATTCGTATTGCCGATTATCTACAATATTATTTCGGGCTGCAGACAGAACCGCCTGCCCCTTTTGAGCCAGCTGACTGAGTCAGCTGGTTTTTTGTATAGGGAATCCCTACTCGTGCATCCTAATGGCACAAAGGGGGAGAGGCTGTGAAACGATTCAGCTCGTTGTTTATATTTGTATTCATCTTAATCGGTTTCCAGCCAATTCAGGCAGCTGAGCAAAGGACAGTGATTATCGAACTGGATGAGGATGTATCTTCCTATCGTGAATATTTGGAACTGCATCACCCATTCATTGAGATCGTGGAAGAATTCGATACTTTATTTCAAGGTTTGGCACTACGCGGGACAGATGCGCAACTGAGTGAATTATCTCAGACTGCTCATCTATTGCATATCCATCCTGTACAAACCTATGAAGCGACAACAAGCAAAGCGGATGTTCCATTTGTGACACAAGAGTTCCTCGGGACAAAAGCAGCAGGTGCAACCGGCAAAGGAGTGAAAGTCGGTGTAATCGATACTGGCATCGATTATACGCATCCCGATTTAAAGCAAAATTATAAAGGTGGCTTTGATGTGGTCGATTGGGATGATGATCCGATGGAGACAACACCCGAAGAAGGGGAAGCAACCATTCATGGGACGCATGTCGCTGGTATCATCGGTGCAAATGGTAAGATGAAAGGTATCGCCCCGGATGCAGAGTTATATAGCTACCGGGCATTGGGGCCGGGCGGAACCGGAACATCGGTCCAAGTGATTGCCGCCATCGAAAAAGCGGTCGAGGACAAGATGGACATCATCAATTTATCCTTGGGAAGTTCTGTAAATGGTCCTGATTGGCCGACGAGTCTTGCAGTTAATAAAGCGGTGGAGATGGGGGTTAGTATCGTGACAGCCAATGGCAATGAAGGACCGGCCAATTGGACGGTAGGATCCCCGGCAACTGCCACAAAGGCATTGTCAGTCGGTGCGGTCACAACTCCGCAAAAGTCAGCTGTTTTGTATGATAGCTTTCATAAGAAACTGATTCCGATTTTGCCGCTGCAAGGTTCGGTACCATGGCAGCAGCCTCGATCCTTGCCAATATTGGATGGCGGTACAGGGGAAAAAGAGCTTCCCGATGCAGCAGGGAAGATTGTCTTATTCAAAAGAGGGAAGATTCCATTTGCAGAAAAAGCCAGGGCCGCCGAGCGTGCTAATGCTGCCGCCGTCCTTATTTATAATGATGGCAGCGGTCCTCTGGAAGCTTCCGTCGAGGATGGGGGAGAGTCGATATCCATTCCTGTTGCCGCTGTGACAAAAAAGGACGGTCAATGGCTCCTGAAAAATGAGCAGACTGTACAATTGGCAGCAAAGCAGATAGAGCTTCAAAATCGGATGGCTGCTTTCAGTTCAAGAGGTCCAGTCACCAGGAACTGGGCCATCAAGCCAGAGATAGCAGCGCCAGGAGCACCGGTTTGGAGTACGGTGCCCCAATCTGGTTATCAGGCACTGCAAGGTACGAGTATGGCTGCTCCATATGTAGCAGGGGCGCTGGCATTGGTCAAGGAAGCCCATCCGGAATGGACGGACGAGCAGCAGATCGGTGCGTTACTGACAACAGCCCAGCCACTCCTGAGGCCTGATGGGAGCCACTATGACCCCATAGAGCAAGGCATGGGCAAAATGCAGCCAGCCAAAGCAATCGCAACACCGCTGATCATCGAAAATCCACTGCTGCGGTTCGGAAAGATCGAAGCAAAACAAGAAGTCGAATATATACTTGTTATCCATAATGTCAGCGATGTCCAGCAGCAGCTGCAATTCAATCAGCCAAAAGCAGACAGTGGAATCCGCTGGCAGCTGCCGCTGACCGTCAACGTGAATCCGCATGAAACGAAACGATTAAAAATCGGTCTTTCTGTCAATCCTGATATACAAAAGGCAGGTTTGCACCAGGGCTATCTCTCAGCCAGATTTGGTGCACAGGAGTTGCAGCTGCCTTATTTGTTTCTTGTGAAACAAGCAGATTATCCGAAGGCGATGGGTCTCGAAATGGAGTGGAGACCTCTTAACCGACGCGGCGAATATCGCTATCAGATTTATTTGCCCGAAGGCGCCGCTGAACTTCGGATAGACTTGTATGATCCGGATACACTTGTTTATGACAGACGGCTGTTGATCAAAAAACAAGTGGAGGCAGGACTGCTGGAAGGAAGCATGAGTAAAAGGGAAGCAGGGAAAGCTGGTGTCTACCTGGCATTGATACAACTCCGTACACATGATGGACAGTTCGCAAACATCGAGCTGCCATTGTATTTGTCAGACCAGATGCTCGTGAAATAGTACAGATAAGTGAATCATATGTCACAGAATTGTCATATATGAACTGTTCATAATCCTATATAATAATAAGCGGAGGCCTATGCGTTTGAAGACGGATAGACCTTTGTTTATAATATATTGTGGAAGCGTATCCAACCCTGTTGTGGAAGGTAATTATTAACTTTGTAATTTATTTCACAATCTTGTATTGACACCACGAATAAGCCTATTGTATTCTATACAGTGCGTGTGGTGGGCATTGGACAAGCAGGCAGATGACGTGGTTTGCGCGCAGCGTTTCAACTGCCAGCTTCTGAGCAACCGACGCGAAGCGTATGACAACGCAGGAAGAATTACTGAAAGTACTTTTGTGGTTTGTTGGTTGGGATATGATTACTGCACCGCTTTCCATACATAAGTATCTGCAATTTTAAGTACGTCTTTCACGCATGGGAGTAAAGAAGATGCAGCAAGCCAATAAGATGATTGACGCACGACAAAGAAAATGGATGTACAGCCTCCTGGTGATCTTTATACTTGGAGCAGCATTCACACCTTATCAACGCATTTTCCTCGGCCTATTACTGGGAACTGCCTTTAGTCTTTTCATGCTATGGTCCCTACAGACTAAGATCACAAGATTTGTAAACGCGGCCGCGAAAAAACAAAGGAGCTCCGGAATCGGCACATTTACCCGATTAGCAGCAGCAATACTCGCTGTAGCAATCGCACTTCGTTTTGAAGAGTATTTCCATCTTATTGGAGTAGCTGTTGGTATAGCTACTTGCTACATCGTTATCTTAATAGATTCTCTAATTTTCAGGCTTAAAGACTAGCAACGAAAGAGGTGAATTAATTGAATCACGAATCACCAATGTGGAATGATGCCTTTGGCATCGAGTGGCTGGATTTCAACCTTTCCACATCCTTGATGACCATCATTTCCTCGATCATAGTCTTTATCATTTGTGTTATGGGAAGTCGTCATCTGCAACGCAGACCTGGGAAATTCCAGAATTTCATGGAGATGATAGTCGATTTCGTAAAGGGTGTAGTCGGCGGATCCATGGATTGGAAAACCGGCAAGCATTTCTTGCCTCTTGGATTGACCCTGTTCATGTATATCCTGGTAAGTAATATGCTGGGAGTCATCGTGATGGGGGTATCCAGCGACCATACACTATGGTGGAAATCACCAACATCCGACGCCGTCACAACATTGACGCTGTCATTCATGGTCGTGTTGCTTGCTCATTTCGCAGGTATCCGGATGCATGGCATGAAACACTATCTGAAAGGATATGTTTCGCCTATACCATTCATGCTTCCTTTGAACCTTATCGAGGAAGTGGCAAACGTATTGACATTAGGTCTTCGTTTGTTCGGTAATATTTTTGCCGGTGAGATTCTTCTATCCTTGATAGGTGAGTCGCTGGCATTCACTGCACCGCCGTATACAACTGTCTTGGCAGTGATTCCTATGGTGGCATGGCAGGCGTTCAGCTTGTTCATCGGTGCAATCCAGGCATATATCTTCATCGTACTGACGATGGTTTATCTGTCACACAAGGTCTCAAAAGACCACTAATCACAAATTTGTATTCAAAAACAAGGAGGAAATTATATTATGGGTTCATTAGCAGCAGCAATTGCAGTAGGTTTGGCAGCACTTGGCGCAAGTATTGGTAACGGTCTTATCATCAGTCGCACAGTAGAAGGTGCTGCAAGACAGCCAGAGCTTGTAGGAACACTTAGAAACTTGATGCTACTTGGGGTTGCATTGGTTGAGGTTATTCCGATTCTAGCAGTAGTTATCGCGTTTATCGTAATGTAATAACTCACCTTATAATTTGAATGAATGGCGAAATTCTATCTGTTGAATATTCGCCATTCTTTTTGTAAGTCATGAACAAGTAAGCACCCGGATTACATATGTAACTGTGGTCAGAAGCTTGAAAGGAGTGGAACTGTTGCAAACACTTATCATCGGTGCTGCCATTGGCGGTGCACCTGTAGGCAGTATGCTGGTACAGATAATTAGCTTTATCATCCTACTTGCACTTTTGGGCAAATTTGCTTGGAAACCTTTACTGAAAGTCATGCAAGATCGTCAAGAGTTTATTTCAAGTGAAATAGACGCGGCGGAGCAAAGCCGTAAAGATGCAGAGGCAGCAGCAAAAACAGCCGCTGAAGAACTTAAGAAAACGCGTGCGGAAGCACATTCGATTATAGAAGAAGCAAGAAAAGCGGGTCAGCAGCAGGAAGAGAACATCATTGCTGCAGCACGCCGCGAGGCTGAACGCCTGAAAGAGGCAGCGGTCGAGGATATCGCCAACGAAAAGGAAAAAGCAATGCAGGCACTGCAGGCACAAGTGGCATCCCTTTCCGTACAGATCGCAAGCAAAATCATCGAGAAGGAAATTTCCTCCGAAGATCAGGATAAGCTTATTAGTGACTATGTGAAAGAATTGGAGCGATAAGCCATGCGTGATGTGACCATTGTAAAACGATACGCAGAAGCGCTATTCGAAGTGGCAGAGAATCGCGATATCGTGGAAATCGTGAAAGCGGAATTGCACACAGCGAAGCAAGTGGCACAAAACGATGCTGCTTTCCTCCGTTACCTGTCAGAGCCAAAGATAAGCTTGGATAAAAAGAAAGCATTGATTGAAACGGCTTTTGCTGCAGGAAGCATCGAAATTCGCAATACATTGAAACTGCTTTTGGATGCAGGACGCATCAGCAGTATCCCGCAGGTTGCAGATGTTTTTCAGACGCTGTATGACGAAAAGCAAGGTACTGCCCAAGCGACGGTTTATTCTGTCCGGGAACTTTCCGAAGCAGAGGGAAAGACAGTGGCAGAGACTTTTGCGAAGAAACTCGGTAAGAAATCTGTTTCCATCGATAATAAGATCGATCCGACATTGCTTGGCGGATTGAAAGTACGGGTCGGCAATACAATCTACGACAGCTCGATTAAAACACGGCTGACTCGTATCGAACGAAATTTAGTAAATGTGAGCAAATAAGGATAGAGGTGAGACCGCATGAGCATGAAAGCTGAAGAAATCAGCGCGTTGATCAAACAGCAAATCGAAAGTTATGACACTGAAATAGAAGTAAGTGATGTTGGTACTGTTATTCAAGTTGGTGACGGTATCGCACGTGTCCATGGCCTGGACAATGTAATGTCGGGAGAACTTATCGAGTTCGCCAACGGTGTCATGGGACTTGCACAGAACTTGGAAGAATCAAATGTCGGTGTCGTTATTCTTGGAGAATACAAAGGCATCCGTGAAGGTGACGAAGTACGTCGTACGGGACGCATCATGCAGGTTCCTGTAGGGCAGGAACTTGTAGGCCGCGTAGTGAATCCACTTGGTCAGCCTATCGATGGCAAAGGTCCGATCGAAGCAAGCAAGACACGCCCGATCGAATCCCCGGCACCAGGCGTCATGGATCGTAAATCCGTACACGAACCGCTTCAGACTGGTATCAAAGCAATTGATGCCCTAGTACCGATCGGCCGCGGTCAGCGTGAATTGATCATCGGTGACCGTCAGACTGGTAAGACTTCCGTTGCCATCGATGCAATCCTGAACCAGCATGACCAGGATATGATTTGTATCTATGTTGCAATCGGTCAGAAGGAATCCACTGTACGCGGTACAGTAGAAACGCTTCGTAAGCATGGCGCACTTGATTATACAATCGTAGTAGCAGCAGGTGCTTCCGATCCTGCCCCATTGCTTTACTTGGCACCGTATGCAGGTGTGGCTATGGGTGAAGAATTCATGTATGACGGCAAGCATGTCTTGATCGTGTACGATGATCTTTCCAAGCAAGCAGCAGCATACCGTGAGCTTTCCTTGCTTCTTAAACGCCCGCCGGGCCGTGAGGCATTCCCAGGGGATGTATTCTACTTGCACTCCCGTCTATTGGAGCGTGCAGCGAAGCTAAGTGACGCAAAAGGCGGCGGTTCCATCACAGCGTTGCCTTTCGTAGAAACACAAGCTGGCGATATTTCCGCATATATCCCGACAAACGTCATTTCCATCACCGATGGACAGATTTTCTTGCAGTCGGATCTATTCTTCTCCGGAGTACGTCCTGCGATCAACCCAGGTCTTTCCGTATCCCGCGTAGGTGGATCTGCACAGATCAAAGCGATGAAGAAGGTTGCTGGAACATTGCGTCTTGATTTGGCTGCATTCCGTGAGCTTGAATCATTCGCACAGTTCGGATCTGACTTGGATGCATCCACACAAGCTCGACTGAACCGTGGAGCACGCACAGTGGAAGTTCTGAAGCAAGGCCTGCATCAGCCGCTATCTGTTGAAAAACAAGTAACGATCATCTATGCGCTTGTAAATGGCTACTTGGATGATATTCCGGTTGAGCAAGTCGTTCGTTTCGAGAATGAATTCCATACATGGTTCGCTGCGAATCAAGCGGACTTGCTGAAAGGCATCCGTGAGACTGGCAACCCGGCTGACTCTGAGCAGTTGAACAATGCGATCGAAGCATTCAAGAAGACATTTGTCGTAAACTAACATTTCTATAAATTTCGGAATGCTGCACGTATTCCTTAGCGAAGGGAGGCTGCATGCGCCTTGGCATCCTTAAGAGATATCCAGAGTAAAATCAACTCTACCAAAAAGACGAAACAAATTACAAAAGCGATGCAGATGGTTTCAGCGTCCAAATTGAGTCGTGCTGAGCAGAATGCAAAAGCTTTCGTACCATATAGTGAGAAAATGCAGGAGGTTGTAACGCAGATCGCCGCATCAGACGACGCAACACATCCAATGCTGCAAACACGCGCCGTCAAAAAGACAGGTTACTTTGTCATCACGGCTGATCGTGGTCTTGCTGGGGGATATAATAATAACGTCATTCGTGAAGTTTATCGTACGATCCAGCATCAGCATGCTTCTGCAGATGAATATACGGTGATTGCTGCTGGACGATTCGGCCGTGACTTCTTCAGGAAGAACAACCTGCCAGTTGCCAAAGAAATCATCGGACTGCCTGATCAGCCTGACTTTGCTGATATCAAGCAGATTGCATCCGAAGCAGTGGAAATGTTCCTGGAAGAGGAAATCGATGAATTGGTATTGTTCTATAACCATTTCAACAGTGCCATCTCCCAGGAGGTTACTTCCCAGAAGCTTCTTCCATTAACAGATCTTTCTGTTGAAAGCGGGCGATCTGTACAGAGCATGTACGAATTCGAACCGGATGCAGAAAGTATTTTAAAAGTATTGCTGCCTCAATATGCCGAGAGTTTGATTTACGGCGCATTGCTGGATGCAAAAGCAAGTGAGCACGCTGCCCGTATGACAGCGATGAGAAGTGCAACAGACAACGCGAATGAACGGATTGATGATCTGACACTTACTTATAACCGGGCACGTCAAGCAGCTATTACACAAGAAATCAGTGAGATTGTCAGCGGAGCGGCTGCGCAGCAATCTTAAGAATACAGATAGGAGGGGTCCAGATGAGCAAAGGTATCATTACACAGGTCATGGGTCCGGTTGTGGACGTACGTTTCCCGAACGGCCACCTGCCTGCCATCTATAATGCACTAGTTGTCCAAGTGAACGAAACGTCTTCTTTGACATTGGAAGTAGCACTTCACCTTGGCGACGACAGTGTTCGTACAATCGCGATGTCTTCTACAGAAGGCGTACAGCGCGGAAAAGAGGTAGTGGATACAGGAGCAGCGATCAGCGTACCTGTAGGGGAAGCTACACTAGGACGTATTTTCAACGTATTAGGTGAGACAATCGATTTGGATGAGCCTATCCAAGGCGAAATCAAAAAAGATCCGATTCACCGTGAAGCACCAGACTTCGAAAACCTGGCAACAGAAACGGAGATCCTTGAAACGGGTATCAAAGTTGTCGACTTGCTGGCACCATATATCAAAGGTGGTAAGATCGGTCTCTTCGGAGGTGCGGGTGTAGGTAAAACCGTACTTATCCAGGAATTGATCAACAACATCGCACAAGAACACGGCGGTATTTCCGTATTCGCTGGTGTTGGTGAACGTACACGTGAAGGTAACGACTTGTACTTCGAAATGAAGGACTCCGGCGTTATCGCGAAGACTGCAATGGTCTTCGGTCAGATGAACGAACCGCCTGGAGCACGTATGCGTGTTGCCTTGACTGGTTTGACAATGGCAGAGCACTTCCGTGACCAAGAAGGTCAGGACGTACTTCTGTTCATCGATAACATCTTCCGTTTCACTCAAGCAGGTTCCGAGGTATCCGCATTGCTTGGCCGTATGCCATCAGCAGTAGGTTACCAGCCGACACTTGCTACTGAAATGGGTCAGCTGCAAGAGCGGATCACATCGACGAATGTCGGTTCCGTTACTTCCATCCAAGCAGTATACGTACCAGCGGATGACTATACAGATCCGGCTCCGGCTACGACATTCGCACACTTGGATGCAACAACGAACCTTGACCGTAAGCTATCCGAGCAAGGTATCTACCCTGCGGTGGATCCACTGGCTTCCACTTCCAGAGCTCTGGACCCGAATGTGGTTGGCGAAGAGCATTACAATGTAGCGCGTCAAGTGCAGCAAACATTGCAGCGTTACCGCGAATTGCAGGATATCATTGCGATCCTAGGTATGGATGAGCTTAGTGATGAGGACAAACTGGTCGTTGCCCGTGCGCGCCGCGTACAGTTCTTCCTTTCACAGAACTTCCACGTTGCCGAGCAGTTCACAGGCCAAAAAGGTTCTTATGTACCTGTAAAAGAAACAGTTGCAGGCTTCAAAGGAATCTTGGAAGGCAAATACGATCATATTCCGGAAGATGCCTTCCGTCTTGTCGGCCGTATCGAAGAAGTGCTTGAACAAGCTGGCGTTAACCAGTAAGCAGCAATCATGTAATAGTAGGATAGGAGGGGCTCCTGATGAGTACCGTAACAACAAGCATTGTTACTCCTGATGGCCCTGTTCTGGAAGAAGACTATGAAATGGTTAGCTGTACAGCGGAAAATGGGGAACTCGGCATCCTGCCAGGCCACATTCCGTTGGTAGCACCATTGAAGGTTAGCTCGGTTCGTCTACAGATCCAAGGTCGTACGGATTGGGTTGCTGTCAGCGGAGGATTCCTCGAGGTCCGTCCTGACAGAATCACAATTCTTGCTCAGTCTGCTGAAAGAGCAAGTGACATTGATGTGGACCGTGCAGAACAGGCGAAGCAACGCGCTGAGAAACGTCTGCAGGAAAAGCAGGCCAACTTAGATAAAATCCGCGCTGAACAAGCGCTTAACCGGGCAATCAATCGACTTGATGTCGCAACTAATGCCCGTTGATGAAAAACAGCATTCCATGTCGGAATGCTGTTTTTTTCTGCATCATTTCCTGGGCAATAATGATGGCGGACAATGGCAAATGCCGTTATAATTTGAAGGATAAGCGTTTAATGAAACGGAATTTAGGATAACGGAGTATTACATGTCTGAAGCAGCATGTATCTGCTTATCCAAAAAGGAGTGTAAGTTATGTTTGCTGTATTAGGGCAGGACGCGCTGCTTGGGATAGCTTCCCATGTTGCGTTCATGGCGATTACTTGGCGTATTTTGATGGGGGTCAATGTAGATGCTTTGATAAAGAAAGGAAAAGTCTTCGAAGCACGGATGCTGATCATCTTCCTGACCATTGTGATAGGGACGAGTGTCAGCAATGCTTTCCTTCAATTGGTCAGCTGGACAAAACAGCTCCATTATCTATTCTAGTAATCTAGCAGAAACGTATAATCTTGCTTCCCCGTGTTCATACTGTTTCTAAAATGAACGGACAGGGGAGAAAGAAAATGAAACATTATCTTGCTTTAATCGTAGTAGTCATTATGCTGGTCGGCAATGGTTTGCAATCGCAGGGGGCGGGAAGAACAGATGTATCAGATGATTTGAATCGCATGTACTCGGTACTGAACAGTGAAGGGACAGAACTGATTTCATTTGAAATCATGATGCGCGAAACAATTTCCCGGGACGATGTTGATACGTATTTATCGGAACTCAATAAAATGGGCGATAGTTCCGAACAAAAAACAGATAATGCTTCTAAATTTGTGGTACATACCCCCCATAAACAACAGACCATTGACGAACGTATATTGTTGGTAGTACCTACAGATAAGGAATACCAGGCTGAACTCATCTATACCATTTCCGGTTCGGATTGGACGGATAAGGTACACCGTTATGTCCAAGACTTGACAACTGATGCCCAATTGCGATTTTTCACACAGGATGCGACAAAATTCGCTTGTCTCAAAGCGGGTTTCGGTGATAAAATAAGCGGTGGTATTTTGTTTCAGAATGTCATGGAAAAATTAGATGTTCAACCACTAACGAATATGCAAGATAACGTTTACACTACAACAACAGGGCACACAACACAATTGCAAGCCAGCCGTCCCTTAGCAGACAACATGAATATCCAGCTTGCGCTGCATGATGGGAATGGGCAATCAACCGTAACTGTAGGAACGCCTATCATAACGACTGAATATTAATATAGTGAAATTGGACGCGGAGGAGAATGAAACTTGGAAAAAATCATCGTCCGTGGTGGAAGGCAGCTTAAGGGATCTGTTAAGGTCGAAGGCGCGAAGAATGCCGTACTGCCTGTCATCGCAGCAAGTATAGTTGCTAGTAAAGGAAAAAGTGTTATTCATAATGTCCCGGCTTTAGCCGATGTATTTACGATTAATGAAGTATTGCGCAGCATGGGTGCGGAGGTAGCATTCGATAATGGAGCGATCACTGTCGATGCCACTAAAGAGATGACGACGGAAGCACCTTTCGAATACGTTCGGAAGATGCGGGCGTCTGTATTGGTTTTAGGCCCATTATTGGCACGTTTCGGTCATGCGAAAGTTGCACTTCCCGGCGGCTGTGCAATCGGTTCCCGACCGATTGATCAGCACCTGAAAGGTTTCGAAGCGATGGGTGCCAGTGTGCAAGTAGGCAATGGTTTTGTTGAATTACGTACAGAAGGACGCCTGCAGGGCGCTAAAATATATCTGGACGTACCTAGTGTAGGTGCGACGGAGAACATCATCACAGCAGCTGCATTAGCTGAAGGAACGACCATCTTGGAGAACTGTGCGAAAGAGCCTGAGATTGTCGATTTAGCAAACTATCTGAACAAGATGGGTGCTAAAATCGTGGGTGCCGGTACGGAAACAATCCGCATCGAAGGCGTCGAAGAGTTGACTGGCGCTGAGCATACAATGATTGCCGACCGTATCGAAGCTGGTACTTTCATGGTTGCAGCTGCAATCACGCAAGGCGATGTCCTGATTGAAGGCATCGAGATTGAACATGTGCGTGCTGTTGTTTCCAAGATGGAAGAAATGGGTGTCATCATTAAAGAAGAAGCGAATGGCATTCGTGTCATAGGACCTGGGAAGTTGACTGCGACAGATGTAAAAACACTGCCTCATCCAGGATTCCCGACAGATATGCAATCGCAGATGATGGCTTTGATGTTATGTGCTGAAGGTACTAGCATCATTACTGAAACGGTATTCGAAAACCGTTTCATGCATGTGGAGGAATTCCGCCGCATGAATGCAAAGATCAAAATCGAAGGCCGCAGTGTGATCATGGAAGGTCCGACAGATTTGCAAGGCGCTGAAGTAGCAGCAACAGATTTGCGTGCTGGAGCAGCTCTCATTCTGGCAGGACTGATTGCAGATGGTTATACGCGTGTAACGGAGTTGAAGCATCTGGATCGCGGCTATGTGAATTTCCATGGCAAACTGGAAGCGCTTGGCGCAGATATCGAACGTGTGAATGATGAAGTGTTCGAAGAAGCAGCTGCCGCAATGGAAGAAACAACAACTTATTAAACGAAAACAGATAAGCTCCTTTACTAAAAAGGGGCTTATTTTTTTAACCGTTTGTAAGAAGATCTCACCTACAAAATGGTAATTCTTCTTCCTAACCGATTAGGGCTATGCTATAATTATTTTGAAAATTCACCTAATATAGAAAAGTTCGGGAGAGGGGATAGGATGAAAATTTACCTATCGGTAGACATGGAAGGAATCGTAGGTTTACCGGACCATACATATGTGGATAGTTCGAAACATAATTATGAACGGGCAAGACGGATAATGACTGCAGAAACGAATGACATCATCCAAGCAGCCATGGATGCCGGTGCAGAATACGTCCTTGTCAACGACAGCCACTCTAAGATGAATAATCTATTGGTGGAGGAATTACATGAAGAGGCTTATTTGATATCCGGTGAAGTGAAACCGCTTTCAATGATGCAAAGCCTGGATGCATCATTTTCGGGAGCGATGTTTTCCGGCTACCATGCACGAGCAGGTCAATTCGGAGTTATGTCACACAGTATGATCCATGGAGTCCGTAATTTCTTCTTGAATGATGAACCAATCGGAGAGCTCGGATTCAATGCGTATGTTGCTGGTCATTACGGTGTCCCGGTCTTATTGGTCGCAGGTGATGATCAAGCGTGCTTGGAAGCCGAGCAGCTCATCCCGCAAGTCGTAACAGTCCCGGTCAAACAAACATTGTCCCGCTCGGCTGTCCTGACACTGACACCAAAGAAGGCAGGGAAACTTCTTCGGGAGAAGGTGAAAGAAGCGATGGGAAAAGTATCCGTGGCGGAACCGCTCGTCCCGCCTGAAGAAATAGTCCTGCGAATTGAATTCACCAACTATGGACAAGCGGAATGGGCCCAGCTGATGCCAGGTACTTATCTGGAGCCGGGCACGACCATTGTCGCTTTTCCTGCCAAAGACATCATCGAAGCGTATCGCGCCATGCTCGTCATGACGGAGCTAGCGATGCATACGACCTTCAGTTAGGAGTGAGGAGCTTATGGCATTATATCTGATTCGTCGTTTTTTGATCATGATTGCGACCATCCTCGTAATCGCTACCTTGACATTCATACTGATGCACAGCATCCCGGGAAACCCGTTCACGACTCAGGATCGGAGTACGAGTGAAGCTGTCCAGGAGAATTTGAATGCACATTACCATCTGGATGAGCCGATGATCGTCCAATATGGCATCTGGATCAAATCATTGGCGACTTTCGATTTCGGCCCTTCCATCAAGCAGCCGACCGAAACCGTAAATGATCTGCTTGGCCGCGGGTTTCCGATATCGGCGGAGCTTGGTATGTGGACAATTACGATTGCACTTATTTCTGGAATTACCTTAGGTGTGCTGGCTGCGCTGAAGCATAACGGCATCATCGATTATATTGCGATGACATTGGCAGTATTGGGCATTTCGATACCGAACTTCATCTTGGCAACCTTGCTGATTCAGCAGCTGGCGGTCAATCTGCAGCTGCTGCCGGCGGCGACCTGGTCTTCCCCGATGCATATGATCATGCCGATCATCGCTTTAGCGACGGGACCTACGGCAATCATTGCCCGGCTGACTAGGTCCAGTATGCTGGAAGTGCTGACACAGGATTATATTAAAACTGCAAGGGCAAAGGGATTATCGCCGGCTAAGATTGTCATCAAGCATGCTTTGCGAAATGCATTGATGCCGGTAGTAACCATTCTTGGAACATTGGTGGCCGCCATTTTGACAGGTACATTCGTCATCGAGCGCATATTCGCCATCCCTGGCATGGGAAAGTACTTTGTTGAGAGCATTAATAACCGGGATTACCCGGTCATCATGGGAACGACTGTATTTTACAGTGCCTTTCTCATCTTCATGCTCTTCTTGGTAGATGTGGTATACAGCATCCTGGATCCAAGAATCAAGCTGCATAAGAAAGGAGGCAGCTGATATGGAACATCCGAATAGACCGATCGAGACGGTGGCCCAGCAAATTCCGGATGAATGGTTCCAGCCAATCGAGAAGGATTTGAAAAAAGCGGAAGAAGTATCCCGGCCGAGTCTGTCCTTTTACAAGGATGCCTGGCTGCGATTGAAGCAGAACCGCTTGGCAATAACAGGGTTATTCTTTTTGATTGTGCTTATCTTGGCGGCTATCTTTGCGCCGATTTTCTCGCCTTATTCCATTTCGGAAGGAGCGCTTGCCAACCAGAATCTAGCGCCATCTGCTGCTCACTGGTTCGGCACCGATAACCTAGGGCGCGATGTGTTCACCCGGCTCTGGCATGGGGCACGCGTTTCGTTGTTTGTCGGAGTTGCTGCTGCCTTGATCGATTTCTTTATCGGGATTATATATGGGGGTGTAGCCGGCTACAAAGGCGGACGTACGGATAGCATCATGATGCGCATCATCGAGATACTTTACGGACTCCCTCATCTGCTTGTCGTCATTTTGCTGCTTGTGGTCATGGGGCCTAGTCTATTCACGATCATCGTGGCACTGACGATCACCGGCTGGATCGGGATGGCCAGGATCGTCCGCGGACAAGTGATGCAGCTGCGCAATCATGAATATGTGCTTGCTTCCAAGACATTAGGTGCAAGCACTGGTCGAATCATCCGCAAGAATTTGCTGCCGAATACGATGGGACCGATCATCGTACAGATCACGCTGACTGTTCCATCGGCAATCTTCGCTGAAGCGTTCCTCAGCTTTTTAGGACTTGGTATACAGGCGCCGAATGCCAGCTGGGGATCGATGGCCAATGATGGTCTGTCTGCGATTCTCTCCGGAGATTGGTGGCTGTTATTCTTCCCGGCATTGTTCATCAGTTTGACGATGTTTGCCTTCAATGTACTGGGTGATGGCTTACGGGATGCATTCGATCCGAAGCTGAGGAGGTGACAGAATGGAAAAAATACTAGAAATTAAAGACTTGCATGTCCATTTCTCGACATACGGCGGTACCGTTCAGGCTGTCAGAGGCGTGAACTTGTATTTGAATAAAGGAGAGACACTGGCGATTGTGGGGGAATCGGGCAGCGGGAAGAGTGTGACGAGCAACAGTATCATGCAGCTCATCCCAACACCATCAGGAAAGATCGTCCAAGGGTCGATTCATTTCAAAGGCAGGGATTTGGTACAAACAACCAAAAAGGAGATGCGGGCAATACGTGGTGTCGATATATCGATGATTTTCCAAGATCCGATGACGGCGCTCAATCCGACCTTGACGATCGGTGATCAGTTGACGGAAGGATTGAAACAGCACGCGTCGATAAGCAAGGCAGAAGCAAAGGCAAAGGCGCTGGAAATGCTTCAGCTTGTCGGCATCCCCAATCCAAAAAGCCGGCTCAAGCAGTACCCGCATCAATTCAGCGGCGGGATGCGGCAGCGGATCGTCATTGCCATGGCATTGATTTGTGAACCGGATCTGCTCATTGCCGACGAACCGACGACGGCACTTGATGTGACCATCCAGGCTCAAATCATGGAGCTTTTCAAGGAGATCCAGGATAAGACAGGTGTATCGATCATCCTTGTCACACATGATCTTGGGGTTGTTGCCCGCGTAGCGGATCGTGTTGCTGTCATGTACGGCGGTAAGATCGTCGAGACTGGTAACAAGGACGATATTTTCTATCATCCGCAGCATCCGTATACGATCGGTCTGCTGCAATCGGTACCGCGGCTCGATATGAATGACGATATTTTGCAGCCGATCGATGGAACGCCGCCGGATCTGTTCGCACCGCCGCAAGGCTGCCCGTTTACAGCGCGCTGTGCCCATGCGATGCAAGTTTGTGCGAATGTCCATCCGGTCACCAGCCATCTTTCCGATTCGCATCAAGTGGAATGCTGGCTGCAAGATGCACGTGCCAAAAGGCAGCCAGTCTGATCAAATTTAAAAGGGGGAAAAGAGATGAAAAGAAACTGGAAATTATCCATTGTCGCTTGTCTTGCTGCGTTGGTGCTTTTGCTTTCTGCGTGTACTGCGAATAACAGTGCCGGCGGCAGCGGTGATGGGGAGGACGGGGAAGACAAGAAAGTCCTGCGCCTGAATAACGGGCAGGAGCCTACATCCCTTGATCCACCCGAAGGCTTTGATAGCGTATCTTGGGTAATGGTCAATAACTTGATGGAAGGGCTGACTCGCCTTGACGAAAGCCATCAGCCGCAAGCAGCAATCGCCGAAAATTGGGATATAAGTGAAGACGGCAAGGAGTATACATTCCATCTTCGCGAAGATGCCAAATGGTCTAACGGTGATGATGTGACAGCCAATGACTTCGTCTACGCATGGAAGCATATGCTTGATCCTGAACAAGCTTATCAGCCGGCATTCCTGGCATATGTGATCGAAGGAGCGGAAGCGTATAACAGCGGAGAAGGAAGTGCGGATGATGTTGCTATTGAAGCAGTCGATGAAAAGACATTCAAGGTGACACTTACAGCACCAACTGGATACTTCCTGAACCTGTTGACCAACCCTGCGTTCTTTCCAGTCAATGAAAAAGTAGCAGAAGAAAATCCGGAATGGTTTGCCGAAGCTGACACATATGTGAGCAACGGTCCATTCAAGATCGACAGCTGGTCGCATGACAAGGAGCTGGTCATGGTCAAAAACCCTGAATACTGGGATGCTGACACTGTGAAGCTTGATCAAGTGAACTGGGCGATGGTTGCCGATCGGAATACAGAGTATCAAATGTATCAGAGCGGTGACTTGGACAGATCGTCCATCCCAGCTGATAATGCAAAGGAACTGATGGAAAGTGATGAATTGGTAACCGAAGTACAGGCAGGCGATCAGTTCCTCCGCTTCAATGTACAGAAAGAACCATTCACGAATGAAAAAATCCGTAAAGCATTTGCCATGGCAATGAACCGCGATGATATCGTCGAGTTTGTCCGCGGTATTGGAGAACAGCCTGCTCGCGGTTTCGTACCATATGGCTTCGAGACACCGGATGGCGGCGATTTCCGTGAAGAGAATGGGGACTTGGTCCAAGATGATCCAGCTGAAGCGAAGAAGCTGCTGGAAGAAGGCATGGCTGAAGAAGGCTGGGATGAACTGCCGGCTGTGACCTTGACGTATGGTACCAATACAGAGAATGAGAGATTGGCTGAAGGTGTACAGAGTATGCTGTCGGAGAACCTAGGTGTAGATGTCGAGCTGCAGACAGTTGAATCGAGTGTATTCAGCGAAGAGCAGACGAAGCTAGTCTACCAGCTTTTCCGTGGCTCTTTCCTAGCGGACTATGGCGACCCTGTTAACTTCCTGGAAAGCTTTACAACGGAATCCTCATCCAACCGTACAGGCTGGTCCAATGAAGAATACGATAAGCTGATTGCTGACTCGAAAACGCAAACCGATGAGGCGAAGCGTTTTGAGATGCTGATGGAAGCGGAGAAAATCTTGATGGATGAAATGCCGATCGTACCGCTTCACTTCTACCAGCATGTGTACTTGCAAAAGACGAATGTGAAAAATGTCATCATGCACCCAGTCGGCTACTTGGAGCTGAAATGGGCGGATATTGAATAAAGCAGAGGAAGAGAAGTGGCGAGAGCCACTTCTCTTCCGTCTGTCATCCCATACATATAGACTAGGAGGAGATATTTATGAAGGCATCTGTATGGAAAAAAGGAGATACAATCGGGATTGTCGCACCGGCAGGGCCGGTTAAACGAGAGGAGCTCGAGCAGGGGATCAAGATTGTGGAAGCACTGGGACTTCGCGTGAAGCTGGGAAAGCATGTGTATGATAAATATGGCTATCTTGCCGGCACTGACACTGATCGAGCTGCGGATTTGAATGCTATGTTCAAAGATGACGAAGTAAAAGGGATCATATGTGCCAGAGGCGGCTATGGTTCTGGTCGGATAGTCGAATTACTCGATTATGACGTCATCAAACAAAAGCCGAAAGTGCTGCTTGGATACAGCGATATAACCTATTTACATACAGCGATAAGGCAGCGGACAGGTCTTGTCACCTTTCATGGTCCCATGGTGGCTTCCGACATGGGGGAATCCGACTTTGCCAAATTGAGTTATGATCTGCTGCAGCAGTTCTTCCTGCCGCAGGATGTCGTCTATACGACCGCTATATCTCCGCTGGAGGTCATTATCCATGGGAAGGCTGCGGGACCTTTGGTAGGAGGGAATTTATCTTTACTGACAAGCACGCTCGGTACACCGGATGAAATTGATACAAAGGGTAAGCTGCTGTTGCTGGAGGACATTGGGGAACAGCCGTATCGGATTGACGGTATGCTGAACCAGCTGAGGCAAGCGGGCAAGCTTGAGCAAGTGGAAGGCATCCTTATCGGGGATTTCACCGGTTGTGATGCAGAAGATCCGGAAACGTCGCTGTCATTTGATCAAGTACTGGTTGATTATTTCACGGATCTTGATGTCCCCATCATGAAGGGCTTCCGCATCGGCCACTGCAACCCGAATGTCACTGTTCCGCTTGGTTCGGAAGCAACGATGGATACCGAGACGAAAACATTGCGTGTGCAGGCTGGAGTGATTACATGAAGATTGCCAGGATAGATGTGTATCAGTCAGCTGTGCCGCTGAAAAAAGCCTTCAAGACCGCACTTCGAACCGTGACAATGGCAGAATCCATTGTTGTGAAAGTGACAACAGATGACGGCTTGATTGGCTGGGGGGAAGCTCCTCCGACACATGTCATAACTGGGGACAGCCTGGCAAGCATCCGGTATGCTGTCAAGGCAGTCATTGAACCAGCCATCGTTGGCATGTCGGTGCTGGAACGGGATGTGCTGTTCGGAAAGCTCCAGCAGTGCCTCATCGGCAATACAAGTGCCAAGGCGGCAGTGGATATGGCCTTGCATGATTGTATTGCCCAGCATGCTGGTTTGCCGTTATATCAGTTCCTTGGCGGTGTCAGGGATACATTGGAGACGGACTATACTGTGAGCGTAAATAGTCCGGAGGAAATGGCCTCGGATGCAGCGGGATATGTAAAGACAGGGTTCCAAACCTTAAAAATAAAAGTCGGCAAGGATGATATAGACAAGGATATGAAGCGGCTTCAAGCAGTCCGGGAGGCAGTTGGCTCTAATATCACGCTCCGGCTTGATGCGAACCAAGGCTGGGATGCCAAAACCGCAGTCCGCGCCATCAGCAGGATGGAGGACCTCGGTTTGGACATCGAGCTTGTGGAACAGCCTGTCGCAGCCGCTGACGTAAAGGGGCTGCAGTATGTGACAAACCATGTCCAAACCCCGATCATGGCAGACGAAAGCTTATTTTCCCCGCAGGATGCTCTAAGGCTGTTGGAGATGCGTGCTGCGGACTTGCTCAACATCAAATTGATGAAAGCAGGCGGCATTCAGCCGGCATTGGATATCGCTCGTATTGCCAAGGTCTATGGAGTGGAGTGCATGGTAGGCTGTATGATCGAATCACGAATAGGTATCAGTGCAGCAGCGCATCTGGCTGCCAGCCAAATGCATATTACCCGGGTCGACTTTGATGCGCCACTCATGCTGCGGGAAGATATCGTAACAGGCGGCGTCCGCTATGAAGGCTGCAGACTTTTGCTCAATGAATCGCCTGGACTCGGTATCCTGGCTGTGGACGCCCTGGGGGAATTAGTGATATGAAAGAACATGTAATTGCTGTTTCCGTTGCGAATCTGTGGACAAATCCAGATTCAGTCAGGCAAGTCGATATGTCGATTGTATCCAATCCAGCCGATCCATCACGATGGGTGCACGAGCTGACTCATTCCGACCGTTTGGAGCTTCATGAAAACAATCTGCTTCAATCCCAAGTGCTGTTCGGGACGACAGTATGGGAAGTGGAGCAAAAAAATGGCTGGATCAAAGTAGTGGTTCCTTCCCAGTCCACACCAAAAGAAGTAAAAGGCTATCCAGGATGGATTCCGGCCTCGCAGCTGGCAGCTCCTCTTCCTAAGATCGATCGCATGGTGGAAGTACGGGCAAAGCACAGTACGCTCATTTTAGAAGAGACGGGGAAAAGTATTCCGCTCAGTTTCCTTACAAGACTTCCATTTGCCGGTGAATCAGGAACAGCCTTCACCGTTTTGACGCCACTCGGTCCGGGGCGGGTATCCAAGTCCGAAAGCAACCTATGGACTAATCGCCAAAAAAGTGGAGCGGAATTGATTGCCTGTGCAGAAAAATTCATCGGGTTGGACTACTTATGGGGCGGCATGAGCAGCTGGGGCTATGACTGTTCCGGTTTTGCTTACAATATGCATCTGGCAGGCGGGTATACCATTCCGCGGGATGCCAGTGCACAGGCTTTGAAGGGGAAATCGATAGCTTTGGATCAAGCAAAGCCCGGTGACTTACTGTTTTTCGCTTATGAAGAAGGAAAAGGACGCATCCACCATGTCGGCTTCTATTATGGAAATGGGCAAATGCTGCATGCACCGAAAACGGGGAAACAAATCGAAATACTGGATTTGGCTGATACGGTTTATGAAATAGAACTTTGTGCCATCCGGAGATATTGGAGCTGATAGAGTGCCTCGGGCACTCTATTTTTTTATGGTCAGATGTTCTAGCAATCCATGGAAGAAACATAGAGTAAAGAGTAGACCAGCTGATAAGGAGGTCCTCTATGCTCAAAAAGAAGCCAAGCACAAAACGACGCCTCAAGTCCCAAGTAATCATCAGTATGCTGATTGTCTGTTTATTCGCTGTCATCGTGGCGCTCCCGACATTGATTGTAGTACCATTTATAGACCCCGGCGGAACGGAGAGGACGGCAACAGCGATGGAACAGGAAAAAGAGGTCAAGGAAACAGCTAGTGTAGCGGTGGAAGTGAGCCGTACAGCAAGCAATACAGTTGAAACGGTACCGCTCGAGACATATGTGACGCGTGTGGTTGCATCCGAGATGCCTGCGGAATTCGAGCTCGAGGCATTGAAAGCGCAAGCTGTCGCAGCCCGGACATATGTGGTGCGTTATATGGAAGATCATCAATCAGAAAACCCGGAAGCGATCGAGGTATCTGATACGACAAGTGACCAAGTATATAAGAATGAAGACGAACTCCGTCAAGCATGGGGAAAAGACTATGATGATAAGATGACCAAATTGATGAAGGCTGTGGAAGGAACAAGCGGGGAGATCATTACTTACGACGGGGAACCGATTACACCTTCCTTTTTCTCCACCAGCAATGGGTACACGGAAAATGCAGAAGACTATTGGGAAAATCCGCTTCCATATTTGAAGTCAGTGGAAAGTCCATGGGATAAGCAATCGCCGAAATTCGCAGATCAGAAAGTGATCGGAATTGCTGAAGCAGAAAAGCTCCTCGGAGTGGAAATCGATCCGAACAAACTGCCGGGTGAGCTGAAACGAAACGATAGTCAGCGTGTGGCTGAAGTGGAACTTGGCGGCCAACAGTTCACCGGCAGGGAAATCAGGGAGAAACTTGGACTCCAATCGACAGATTTCACCTTATCTCTGAAAGATGATCATTTGATTTTCGAGACGAAGGGATATGGTCATGGAGTCGGCATGAGTCAATATGGTGCCAATGGCATGGCTGGCGAAGGGAAATCGTACAAAGATATCCTGACATACTATTATACAGATACGGAGATTGATAAACTGCCGGCAGAAGGCGCGAAACTGGTATCAAAATGAGGTAGGAAAAATTTTCGCCCAATGCATGTATAGGAATCTATCTTTGTGACCACAATGGTTGCAGAGGTGATGATCTATGAAGGAAAAAAATAGCGTTTCAAAATCCAAGTGGAAACGTCTTTTCCGTAAAAAATGGTTTTTCCCAGCATTGTATCTTGGTATTTCCGCTTTGCTTTTAACTGCGGTATTGTGGTACCAAAGCGGTACGAACGAGCCAGAGCAGGCAGAAGAAGATAAAAGTATCTTCGATTCCCTAGGCTTCAATGGAGATGAAGAGGCTACACCTGTTGCAGAACAAGATGAAGTTGTGAAAGCTCCTGTAGCAGAAGATGCAGAAGCGACAGTCGTAACAAAATTCTATGATCACAAAGCCGACAGCGAATCCCAAGAGAATGCACTCGTACTCTACGACAACAAATACTATCAAAGCACCGGAGTGGATTACGCTGCAGCAGATGGCGGAGCTTTCGATGTCCTGGCAGCTTTGAGCGGTACCGTGACAGAAGTGAAGGAAGATGCCCTGCATGGGAACGTTGTCCAGATGGAACATAGCAATGGGGTTACAACGTATTATGCTAGTCTGGAAGATGTGAAAGTGGAAGTTGGGCAAGAAGTGAAGCAAGGGGATGTCTTGGCAACAGCCGGACAAAGTCTATTTGCAAAAGACAAAGCGACGCATCTGCACTTTGAAGTGCGCAATGGCGATACAGCTGTAAACCCGGAAAGCTTCTTCAACCAACCGGTAAGCAAGCTTAAGGAAGCGAAAGAGGAAACAGAAGCAGTGCAGGAAGAAGCAGCGGATACAAGCAGCCAGAAGGAACAAGAGGAGACAGATGCTCCGGCAGAGGATAATGCTGACGCCGGCACTGCTCCAAAGGAAGAAGCGGATGATTCCGAAGAAACACCGGAAACATCAGATGAAGAAAAATCTCCTGAACAAGATGAGCAGCCAGAGGATGAAGCAACTTCATCTTCCTCCCAAGCTCAGACTTGATCGACAAAAACACTCCGAAACAGGAGTGTTTTTTGTTTTTTTAGGCATAAAGCAGTCCAACAATATGAGCAGGAAACCTAAGAATTTGTCGAACGAATCCATCCTGAAACCGCTTGAAATTATCTGAAAAGATGGAATAATGAAATGGTGCAAAGCACAAGATGAAAGTCGAAGTCAAGTGATTCCTTGTAGGTAAGATTGGGAAATGTGAGAGGAGAAAGGAACGTTGAATTTATCAAGTTTGCGTAAGGAAGCAACTGACTTGGGCAAGCTCTCGGCTACAACAAGCCGGATGACAGATCTTTGGTCATTCATACAACTAGTGGAGACAAGTCATGAGGTGAAGCAGGTAACAGACCTGGCCGCGAGTTTCTGTGTACAATCCGGATCTTCCGAAGTGATGCTTGCGTCAATGGATTTTCTCGGGATGAATTATTATGAGAAAGAGCTTCAACTGATGATCGAAAGGAATAAACATTCCTTGCATCATCGAAACAGATCATATGCTCGTTTATATGAACTGATCATTCAATATCAGGCGTACAAGCTGCCGGGTGATGAATTTGAAAGGCAAATCAACCGCCATCAAGCTGATTTTCCCGAAGCAAAGGCATTGATTTTGATCGGCAGGATCTATCAGCATTTTCACTGTCACGATTACCATGCTATCGGAAACTATTTGGACGAATTGCAAGAAACGATCATCTTCATCAAAGACTATTTTCTGCGAATGATGATGACTGTCCGGATGGACAAGCTGTTGTTCCAGTATCATTGGAAGCGGAACGAATTGATCCTTGCCAGGAAACATAGCAGGAATATCCTCCATCATACATATCTACCAGGCCAGCGTGCCGTGCAGCATTACAAGATGGGACTGACATTTCTTTTTGATGACAAGATAGCAAGCTTCTCCCATCTGGCGGAAGGCAGCAAAATGGCGAAACAGTATCATATAACATGTCTTGCCCAATTGCTCGATAGACAAGTCTTGCCGATCGTGGCTGCTCATTTCGGTATTCCGCATGCGTATCTGACGGATGACCCGCATGCCCTCGCTTATATTGAATACCAGCTTGGCGAGATCGAGAATGCAAAAAAGCGATATCCTAAGTGGAAACCTGAAAAACAGACCGCTTTCTATAAATACTTCTATGGATTGATCCATCAAAACAAGGATTATTTAGTAGCATCCTATCATCTATTCATCCGCAGGCATAAAGACTTCTACTTTTCCCGTTTACCCATGTACGCCATTCAAAAAATTGATAACAACAGACCCTCCACTATTTAGCGGAGGCTTTTTTTATGGAATAAAACAAAGGTACAGCTAATAAGATGTTACAAACCAAAGCAAGTGTTTGAAGGGAACGAGTGTGAAGCGCTCAATGCTGCAGATGCCCAAACAGCTATGACTTGCAAAAGAAAAGTACATATCCGGATTACTTCATCGCTTCTCATCTTGTCTCATGAACATCAAGAACCGTCAACTTAAGGAGGCATGGGCTGTGCATGATTATATCAAGGAGCGCACGGTGCGCATAGGAAAGCACATTGTGGAGACGAAAAAGACAGTACGCGTCATTGCAAAGGAATTCGGTGTGTCCAAGAGTACCGTGCATAAGGATCTTACAGAAAGACTGCCGGAAATCAATCCCGATTTGGCCAATGAAGTGAAGGAAATCCTCGATTATCACAAAGCGATCCGTCATCTGAGGGGCGGGGAAGCGACCAAACTGAAGTATAAATTGGAAACAAATACCGACGCACCGGTCTGAAACACAACTTTCATCCTGTAAAAATATGTCCATTCACTTTCCAGTATTCCTACTTTTATCCTTCTTTTCTTTCACAAATTGCTACTATTCTCCATGTTTTGTGCTAAACTATAAAATAAGTAGCATTATGTTCTCGAACGGATGCGACAAAGTTCTATCTTTACAGGGAGGATCTGAGGATATTGGCACGAGATATAGGAATTGACCTCGGTACGGCAAACGTACTAATACATGTAAAAGGAAAAGGAATCGTCCTGAATGAACCATCCGTTGTCGCGATGGACAGGAATACAGGGAATGTACTGGAAGTAGGGGAAGAAGCACGACGCATGGTAGGCAGAACACCTGGCAATATTGAAGCGATTCGTCCGCTGAAGGATGGCGTAATTGCTGATTTTGATGTGACAGAAGCGATGCTTCGCTATTTCATCAACAAGATCAATGTAAAAGGTTTTCTATCAAAACCGCGTATGCTGATTTGCTGCCCGACGAACATCACGAAAGTCGAACAAAAAGCAATCAGGGAAGCGGCGGAAAAATCCGGCGGTAAGAAAGTATATTTGGAGGAAGAACCAAAAATTGCTGCAATCGGTGCAGGGATGGAAATTTTCCAGCCAAGCGGTAATATGGTCGTCGATATCGGCGGAGGCACAACAGATGTTGCTGTACTTTCAATGGGCGATATCGTGACTGCGCAATCCATCCGCATGGCGGGGGATAAGTTCGATGCAGAAATCCTGCAGTATATCAAACGCAAATACAAGCTGTTGATCGGGGAACGCACAGCTGAGAATATCAAGATCGAGATTGCGACTGTTTTCCAAGGATCACGTCAGGAATCCATCGATATCCGCGGCCGGGATATGGTGAGCGGTCTTCCGCGCACCATAACTGTCCATTCGGAAGAAATCGAAGAAGCATTGCGTGAATCGGTGGCCATGATTGTACAAGCGGCACGAACTGTACTGGAACAGACACCTCCAGAGCTGTCTGCAGATATCATCGATCGCGGTATCATCCTGACTGGCGGCGGTGCGCTGCTGCATGGCATCGACCAGCTGCTTGCCGAGCAGCTGAAAGTGCCTGTCTTCATTGCAGAAGATCCGATGGGCTGTGTTGCAAAAGGCACTGGCATCATGCTTGAGAATATCGACAAACTAGAGAAACGTAAAGTAGTTTGAGAAATTAACCTCTTCTGTATGCAGAAGAGGTTCAATTTGTTTAGGAATCTGCCGATATAAGTAATAGAAACCAAGATTATTGGCAATCTGACTACTTAGGAGGATCACCACATTGCTAAAAGGATTATATACAGCTGCATCCGGTATGCTCGCCCAGCAGCGCAAGCAGGAAGTACTGTCCAATAACTTAGCCAATGCAAATACGAATGGATACAAAGCAGATCAAGGCCAGCTGCGGGCATTTCCCGAAATGCTGTTGAAAGCGACGGAGAGCAAGTCGATGTCGGCCACTGAATCCCGTTATATTTCTGTTTCAAAAGAAATCGGGAGCATCAATTCCGGCGTGTATGTACAAGAGACGATTCCGAATTTCGTGCAAGGAGATTTGCGTGAAACGGGCATCAGTACGGATACGGCATTGGTGGATGGCGCTTATCCGGATGAAAATGGCTCTGTTTTCTTCAACCTCCAAACAGCCGACGGACAAGCGTACACTCGAAATGGGAACTTCACGGTTGATGCGGAAGGATTCCTGACGAATGATCAAGGCAGCTATCTTTTGGATACCGACGGGAATCCGATCCAGACAAACAATCAGACATACACGATGACAGCAGATGGCACGATGCAATTTACAGATGGAAGAAACATCCAGCTTGGATTGACTTACGTACAGGATGCCAATCTGCTGGACAAGCAGGGCGAAAATGTATATACCGCAAGTGAAGAAGCACAGGTTGCGGATGCCCGTGCGACAGCTGGTGCCACATTCAATATCGTGCAGGGAGCAGTGGAAGGCTCGAATGTTGATATGGAGCAGACCATGACCGACATGATGCAGGCATACCGGACGTTCGAGATGAACCAGAAGGTCATGACAGCATATGATGAAAGCCTTGGAAAAGCAGTCAATGAAGTAGGGAAGCTGTAAAGGGGGAGCAAGATGAGCAGAATGATGACACAAGCTGCGGTAACGATGGGACAGCTGCAGCAGCGATTGGATTTGATCGCCAATAATATGGCGAATACGAGCACGGCAGGCTATAAGGCGCAAACCTCCAATTTTTCTTCCTTGCTTTATCAGCAGCTGAACAATCCGCCCAATGATGAGGCGAATACCGACAACCGAAGCACAAGCGACGGCATCCGAATCGGCTCCGGTGCTTATATGAGCAGTACGAACCCGCTCATGACGATGGGAACGATCCAGACGACAGATCGCAATCTTGATGCTGCATTGGTGAATGACAATCAATTTTTCACAATTACAGACGCGGACGGACTAGAGCGTTACACACGTGCCGGAAACTTTTATCTCCAGCCGCAGCAGGACGGAACAGTTGCGCTGACAACAGCTGATGGAGATTTTGTCAACGGTGCCGATGGTCCTATTGCATTACAGCCTGATTTTGATAGTATTACAATCAATGACCGTGGAGAAATTGTTGTCGGCCGTAATGGAGAAACTGCAGTGGAAGCGAACCTCGAGATCACTGCAATCGATAATCCGCGCGTACTGAATCGAACAGGGGATACGGCCTTTGAGCTGGATGATCCGGCACTTGCACAGAGATTGGCACCGGAAGAAGTCGAACTGCAGGCAGGCAGCCTGGAAGGCTCGAATGTCGATCTAAGTGAGCAAATGACTGCAATGGTCAATACACAGCGCGCCTATCAATTCAATGCCCGTTCGATTTCGATGAGTGACCAGATGAATGGTCTCATCAATCAGATAAGATAATAGTAAGGAGCCAGAGCACCATGCCTAGTAATGCATCCAAACTCCAGACAAAAGAACAATATGATAAGAACAAGCAGGCAGAAGGAAAGAAAGCGCCGAAGAAAAAACAGCGGAGAAGACTGTTTCCGATTTGGCTCCGCTTGCTTGTGGTGCCGATCATCCTCGTTATCTTCCTGATGCTTGGCATGCTGTTCGGGTATGGAGTACTTGGGGATGGCAATGCACTGGATGTCCTCAAACGAGATACATGGACGCATATCTATGATTTGATCAACGAGAAGTCCTGAAAAAGGCTTGCTCCGGAATACGGGGCAAGCCTTTTTCTATTTCCTGCCCCTGCTCTTCCTGATTGCATAAATGACAAACAGGATGGCAGCGATGACAAGGAAGATGTGGATGATACCACCCAGGATATTGAAAATGACACCAATGAGCCAGAATGCGACTATGATGATGCCGATCCATAATAAAAGATTAAGCATTTGAATGACCTCCCAGCACTTTTATGGAACCATACCCCTACTCGGAAACGTGTTAAACATACAAGCTTCAGGCTTATATGTCTTCACAACGGCACTAGTTAAAGTGAAATTGCCTTTGATGACGTAATACTTAAAAGAATTAGTGTACCTGATGAATAGGCTATAGTATCGGCTTTAAATCTATGCATTATTCATATCTACAAGAAAAGGGAATTATCTCTTATGGAAAAGTACCTTTCTTCGGTAAGTACCCAAACTTATGTTCAACCAATCTCTATAGCAATGGTTATAAGGGACATACTAACGATATTTCAGCTCGAGTTGACAGAAATATGCACCTAAACTATAATCACTGATATTGATAATCGTTATCAGTTGTATGTATGTGAAAAATGAGGATGATTAGAGTGAACAAAAAGGTTTTAACGAATTGCTGGATTATCTTTACTATTGCTTTCTTAATATTGATTGTGGCTTCCATGTCGGCCGTCATTTATGGCGCAAAAGATATTCAAGTAAAGGACGTAATTGAATCATTTGTACATTACGACAGTAGCGATACTTCACATCAGATAATTCGAGAACTTCGGTTTCCGCGAGTCGGGGGAGCAATGCTGATTGGAGCTGCATTTGGTGTGGCTGGAGCAATCATGCAAGGTATCACTCGTAATCCGTTGGCTGACACGGGTATTTTAGGGATAAATGCTGGTGCAACTTTTGTTGTATCACTTTGTTTTGCATTCTACCCAGCTTTATCATACGGATGGCTGACAGTGTTATCTTTTGGAGGAGCAGCTGCTGCTACCGTGATTATCTATTTATTTGCAAGGCATCCGACTCGGGGGATAACCCCTATGAGGTTAATTCTGGCTGGAATGATAGTTACGGCACTTTTGAGCTCTCTCAGCTCAGGCATTGCCATATATTTTGATCTTAGCCAAGATATTGCCTTCTGGTTTGCAGGCGGTATAGCTGGTGTTGGTTGGGAAGAGTTGAGATGGCTGATTCCAATCCTATTGCCAGCTATATTGCTTTCCTTTTTATTAAGCAAATCCATTACCTTGATCAGTGTAGGGGAAGAAGTAGCTATCAACCTCGGCGGTAGTGTACGGCGAACACAATTTTTGGCTACTATCATTGCGATTATACTGGCAGGTGTATCGGCATCAGCAGTCGGTGCAGTAAGCTTTGTCGGTCTGGTTGTTCCACATATATCTAGACGTTTCGTTGGAACTGATTATCGTTATGTTCTGCCATTATCGGCATTACTTGGAGCTGTATTTCTAGTGATGGCCGATTTGGCTTCAAGGACAATACAGCCTCCTAGGGAAGTGGCTATCGGAGCAATGGCGGCACTAGTGGGCGTGCCCTTTTTCTTGTACCTTGCAAGAAGGGAAACTAAAAACCTATGAAAGCTTCTGGCAGCAACAAAATAAGAACCATATGGACATGTATTTTTCTGTTAATGCTTATACTTTGTATTCTGATCTTTAGCTTGCAGTCAGGTACTATTTACCTGAATCCTATAGAAGTAGTGCAAACACTTTTGGGTTTCGGTACTCCGGATAACTCCCTTATTCTTTTGGATTTTCGCTTGCCAAGGATAATCATAACAATACTGGCGGGTTTCGCTCTGGGTATCAGTGGAACCATCTTGCAAAGCGTAACAAAGAATCCCATGGCTGATACCAGTGTGATTGGGATTCAGGCTGGATCAGGATTGGGGTTAATCTCTTTTATAGCGATTTTTGACTCGCTTCATACAAATATCACACTAATCCCTATCTTTTCCATGTGTGGGGGGTTAGTAGCAGGTATTCTGGTACTGGCGCTTGCTTACGACCGTCAGAAAGGACTAATGTCAATACGCGTCCTTTTAGTCGGGATATCCGTATCAGCAGGCTTTCATGCCTTAATGCTTGTATTATCTCTTCGCTTAGATGAGTCTACTTATTCATTTGCTGCGCAATGGCTAGTTGGAAATGTATGGGCCCGCGAATGGAAGTACGTTTGGCTAATGATCCCGTTTCTAATTATATTGATTCCCATTTTGATCTTCCGTGCGAACACATTGAATCTGCTTCAATTGAAGGAAGAGACAGCAATCGGAGTAGGGGTTAAGACGAGTCGACAGCGGTTTTATCTGTTAGTAATCTCCATCATTCTGTCGAGTATTAGTTTCTCCATGGTTGGAGGAATTGCGTTTGTAGGTTTGATAGCTCCTCATCTTTCCAGAAAGCTCGTTGGTCGTTCACATCAGCACATCCTTCCTGTTTCAGGACTTATTGGCATATTAATATTACTTACTGCTGATACTACAGGACGTGTGTTGTTCTCACCAAATGGCATGCCTGCCGGTGTCCTTTGTGCTGCAATAGGTGCGCCTTACTTTCTTTACCTTTTAAAAATAAATAAGAAATGAAAGAGGAATTTCCATGAGTAAATATTTACCTTTTATATTGTTGATAAGTATTATGTTACTAACTGCATGTTCTGCATCTGAGAAATTGACAGAAAAAGATTCGACAAATCAAAACTTCACTTACACAGAATTGGCTGATACAGAAAGTTCTGCTGATAGTGAAAAAACAATTGCATCATTATCGATTCATTTAACAAGTGATTTGCTTGCCCTTGGTATAATTCCTGAAGGTTCCGTAGTTGGCGGTAAATCACAAGCTTACCTTCCCCATACCACAGATAAGCTAAAGGATACCAAGCAATTAGGGGAAGCAGGAGATGTAAATTTAGAAGCCCTTCTTACATTAAAGCCAGATGTTATCTACATAGATGAAGAACTAACTGCTGATGCAACAGACGATTTAGTAAAGATTGCTGATACAAAGTCTGTAAATCTCGATGAAGGAACATGGAGAGATCATCTCAACCAGATAGCCAAAGCCACTGGCAAAGACGAAGAAGAAAAGAATTTTATTGAAGAATATACTAATGAAGCTGAAGAAGTTGGGAATTTGATTAAAGATAAAGTTGGAGAAGATGCAAAAGCAATGGCAATTAGGATAAATGCAAAGGAGCTTCGTGTATTTTCAACCGGTCGTCCCATGGGTCCCTTACTTTTTGACGATATAGGGCTTCAGCCTGCCAAAGGTATAGAAAAGCTGGATCCCAACCGTCCATATGAAGTCATATCAAAAGAGGTACTGCCAGATTATGATCCTGATATTATTTTTTTAATGGTTAATAGTGAATCAGAAGCGAAAGCAGCTTTTAAGGACTTGGAAAATAGCTCCATTTGGAAAGGGTTAAAAGCAGTTCAAACAAACCGTGTATATATAATTGAGGAACAACCTTGGCTGGATTACTCGGCACTAGGGAATAAGCTGGCACTGGACGAAGCCAAAAAATTATTTAACTAATAACTCTCCAATTGAAATAACAATTATATATGCTTCATTGAAAGACGTGATTAGTAAGGTTTCGAGAATTCGTGTAACTGCTGCAAGGGGTGCTCATAAGCTGTGGAGGGATCCTAGAAGTTAGAACGGTGTTTTACGAATGAGTCATGGAGGCGCTTTATGAAAGTAGTCGAGATTCCCTTGAATTCCTCCCTTTCCGTCTTTATTCGATTTTTGGTATAATTCGTTAGGAAAGACAACCATTCAGGAGGCTCGCCATATTATGTATGATGTTCAACAAATCAAAGAAATAATCCCGCATCGCTATCCATTTTTGCTAGTGGATCAAATAACCGAGATAGAAGAGGGAAAACGCGCTGTTGCAAAGAAGAATGTAACGATCAATGAACCATTCTTCCAAGGCCACTTCCCTGATTATCCTGTAATGCCAGGTGTCCTGATCATCGAAGCCCTTGCGCAGACAGGTGCATTTGCAATGCTGATGAAAGAAGAGAACAAAGGAAAGATCGGCTTCCTTGCCGGTGTCGACAAATGCCGTTTCAAACGCCAAGTAAAACCAGGTGATACGTTGAAGCTGGAAGTGGAAATCATCCGTCTGAAAGGACCAGTCGGCAAAGGGAAAGCGACTGCGACTGTGGACGGGGAACTTGCTTGCGAAGCGGAAATCACATTTGCCATCAAATAAATGAGCGAAGCATCATGCTTCGTTCTTTTTTACTATTTTTTACATCTCCTTTACATATTGGAAATAAAGTTTATAGTAATATAGTCTTGTATAAGTCAATATTGGAGGGGGAAATCATGCAAATAGAAAAAAGGGAACAGTACATCATCACCCGCAATACCATTGCTGTCCTTCATCTGAATGATCCGATCTATCAAGCACGTGTCCTCGAAGCGGATAAAGAAATTTTAGTGGAACAATCGCCTCTTTCCATCATCGATCATAGTTGTATGCAATATGGTTCTTCCTATGAAGGCAGAGTGCATGCAATTGGCAGGCTGCTGCGGACTGATAAGAAGGTACCTATCCCGGTGCATCCTGCTCATGGTGTTTTTATGCTTCCGACTTCCTCGCCTACGAATTCCCATTGCGCCTGGCTGTCCTTTTATCACATCCAATCCTACAAAGAAACAAAAAGTCGCACTCAAGTCAGCTTCTATAATGGTACCGCTTTGTTCGTGGAAACATCGGAGCGCTCCTTCGACCAGCAATATAAACGGACTGGTACTGTCATCGCACTGCTGAACAATGAGCACTTCTTCATCGGTCAATCATTATCCTGAACTGTCAATTGCTTCTTCTGCCGGAGCGGTTATGTTATCATGTAAACTATCATAACGAGCTTACAAGTGGAGGAGGACACCTGTCTTATGCGCACTACATACACCGGAACAGACCTGCTGGAGCAGCTGCTGCTTCAGAAGGATGAGCTTCTTACATCAATCAGACGGGAGGATATCGCCCTCGATGCATTTTTAAGGCGGGAGGCAAGGCGGCCTGATCATCATCCGGTATTCCGCTATGTATTAAGACATTACATAGGCTTGGTCAATCCGAATTTGACGGAGGAATTCGAACAAACCTTTTTCCAACTGTTTCAAGCAGCTGCTCGCAAGCCGGACAAGCTTAGTATCGTCGCTTTGACAGCGGCATTATATGAAGTGAAGAATCGCCGGGGCAATCCTTCGATGCAATTTCCGCAAGTAACCCATATGCTGCATTTATTGAATGTCCATTATCCGATATATGACCCGGCAAGAACTGCATTCCTGGGTATGCCATCAGCTAATCATCTTAGCGGATTCGACAAGAAAATGACGCGTTACATCAAGCAATACAGTCAGCTGTTCGAATGCCAGCAGTCCATTTTGAATGATAGCCGATTCGAAAAATTGGCAGCTGCATTCGATGAGTATTTCCAGGAGCCCGGATATGAGGCACCGAGCCATGCCAAGAAGCTGGATCTGCTGTTGCAGGCACTAAGCCAGACAAGCTAAGCACTTACTTCCAATAGTAAGTGTTTTTTTGTGGGAAAAATAAGGACTTAGTGGATAGAGTTTGTAATCATATTTCACCCAGTTTGTGTTGTCATTACAGTTCTGTTAAAGCTATTGCGACAAGGAATGCCGCGGGTATATAAAGGAGAAAAGAGGGAAATGATTTTTAAAAAATGAAAGCAGGTAGATGCAAATGACCAGAAACTATACCATCGACTTCTTCAAATGTCTGGCCATCTTCGGCGTTGTTTGTATCCATACGCATACATTCCAAGATACAGCCGTCCCATTCGGAAATGGGGAAATTTGGGCATTCATCATTGACACAATAGCGCGGTTCTCGGTCCCATTCTTCTTTGCTGCATCAGGCTATTTATTCGCGATGAAACTTGAACGAACAGATGACACATTCGCATATTTCAAACGTTATACTGGAAAACTGATCAGTCTGCTTGCAGCATGGTTCGCTTTTTATTGGATATATGACTTCATCAAGATGCTAACTATTTCAACGGGAACGATGAACGAGAAGAAAGCTGAGTTGACAGCTTACTTTCAGGATACCTTCCAATGGCGCACATTATTGGACGGGATATCTTATACGCAATTTCAGCTTTGGTTCATGTTCGCTTTGATTTTTTCGATCATCATCATTTACGCCGCTTACAGGCTGCGTATCCTCAAGCTTACATTGCTTGCAGGTCTTCTGCTAAATTTGATTGGTCTCCTCGGGCAATCCTATGGACCGCTCTTTCATGTCACAATGGAAGAAACAACAAGAAACGGTATTTACTTTGGTCTGTTTTATACAGCACTTGGAGCATGCTTCGGGTTATATGAAAAGCAGATCATCCAGAAAGCACGAGCAATTCGTACAAGAACAGTCGGTATGATTGTTGTCGCTGGCTTTGCGTCACAACTGCTGGAACGTTACATCCTGCATTACGGGCTGGACTTGCCGCAAGGAGAATATCTCATCAGCACAATTCCTTTAACGGTATCGCTGCTACTGTTTACCTTGAAAGCACGACATATCGGAAAGCATCGATATATCAGCATGGTTGCGAAGAATGTAGTCGGCATATATTTGATCCATACATTATGGCGCAGTATCTTCGATCAAGCGCTGGATCAATCGAACATCACCCAAACATTTGCTTGGGGTCTTCTATATGCACCAATTCTATATGCAGTGTCCCTGCTGTCTTACATGGGCTTGCAATATACGAAAGGGAAGCTCATCAATCCGACTGTGCCAAGACAAGCTAAGCCCCGCACTGCACTGCGGCCAAGTAATAGTCTCATCAAATAGACTGGCGTTTTGCCAGTCTATTTTTTTATTGTAAATATATGTGCAAATTTCTATAAGTTACGGTAATCTTTTACTATATACATAGAAAAAGGATGACAAAACATGACATATCATACGAATCCTTTCCGTCTTCTGACTAAACCAAAGGAGACATTATTCAAGCTGCGGGAAGCGGAGGAGCTTCGCGGCCATTGGTGGTGGACGATTCTGATCCTGCTGGCATTTTGCTTCGTTTACACAGCACTTGGATGGGTGGGTGCCGGTACAGAGACGCTGAATCAATTGAAATCAGGCTACATAGGCTCGGAATATGAATACGCCAAGTTTTGGTTCATCATTGGACGGCTTATCTCCGGGCTGTTACTTGGATTGCTCGTCATTTTTGTTGTGTCGCTCGTATTCTATCTTTTTTATGAAATTCCTTATGAAAAGCTGCTTGTCATCCAGTTGAGCGTGAGTATAGTTTTTCTGCTGGAAGCTCTCTCTTGGCTGCTTTTATTGCCGGCAGCCGGTCTGGAATGGGATCGTTCGCCGTTTTCGCTTGGCGTACTTGCTGATTTAGTTACCGACAGACCTTGGGTCATCAGCCTGTTTGGTGCCGTTTCTTTGTTCCAAATGTTCACCCTGTATTTCCAGGCCAGATGCTTGCTTGTACTGTTCCCGGTAAAACGCTGGCATGTATGGGCGGTTGTGGGAATGATCTACCTTTGTTATGTGCTTTTGCTGACATTGCTTGGCGGTATCGGGAATAAGATTGTTGCATTCATCTTCGCATAGGAGGGCTTCAAGGGATGATGAAAAAGCTTTTACTACCATTGGGAATCGTCCTTGTATTGGCCAATATTGCTATTTTGTTCTGGGACGATGAAGGACGTATAGGCAGAACGAATTTTATACATAAGTGGGAGCAGGTGTCAGCGCAGGATGTAAAAGAGACATTGTCCGTCCCTGCTGTGCTGACCTCTGCAGAAGAAGTACCAGTCTATCTGGATCCAGAATCAGGTTCGATTTCAGAAATGCTTGTCGGACCTGGTGATAAGTTGGAAGAGGGGGATGATCTCTTTACTTATCAAGCAGCTGATTATGGGAAAACATATCGTGAGCTGACGTCTGTCATCACTACACTAGAGGCACAAACCGAGGCAGTGGAGCAGGCCATTTCAGCAGTGGAGGAAGCAGACATCGACGCTGATGCGTCCCTCTTGGAACCGATTGAGCAAACGGAGGACGAGGACGTGGCAATTGCCGCAAATGAGGCGCTGCGTCAAACAACACAAGAGCAGACTGCACAAATGCAGGAGCAATACCGTATCGGTTTGGAAAAAGAGCTTGCCGAGAAGAATGCTGAGCTGACTGCAGCAGAAGAGCAGCTGTCGGATTTAGAAGAAACAGGAGAGTATGTGACTGTCACGAGTCCATCAGCAGGCACGGTGAAATCAGTCGGACAGGCTGGCAGTGATCCGATTGTCATTTTGGATAGCAGCGAGCTTGTCATAACTGGTGAACTGGCTGAAGCGGATCGTAAGCGGGTGCAGGAAGGTATGACGATTGAAGCGAAGCTCCGCGATGGGGGGCCTGCCCTGGAAGGGGAAATAACCGATTTGGCGGAACAGCCTGTTGCTGCTGCAGCAGAAAGTACTTACAAATTTGAAGCATCCTACCTTGCCGAGGATGACCATACTGATCAACTTTTGGCAGGCTATCATTTGGATACCGACATTTTGCTTGCCCTTGCCAGTCAAGCGCCCACAGTCAAGCCAAGCCAAGTGAAAGAAAATCAGATCTGGAAAATGGCTAACGGCCAGTTATTTACGGAAAAGGTGGAAGTCGGGGCTCAGAATGCTGAGCAGGCTGCTGTCACCTCGGGTCTTGAAGCTGGATCATTTATTCCGGTAGATCAAGGGGAGCACTATCAAAACGAACCATTCGTTACACCCTGGAAACCACATGAAATGACTTGGTCGACGTGGAAGGATTCTTTCGCAAGCTATGAATTCCTGCTCGGGCTGCTTGATCATTGATTGTAAATTGTTTTTAAAGAAGTAGATGATATTACTGCATGCTTTGTCGAATAAGCGTACAATTTGTTTACAATCACGTACGTAAGGGGCACATTGTTATGAAAGTTCATTTAATCGCAAATATGTATCCAAGCAAGCAGCATCCCAATTATGGGGTTTTCGTCGAAAATACAGAGAAGATCCTTGCCCGATCAGGGGTGGCTTTCGACCGTACTGTCGTGACGAAACAGTCGAGTTCGATTGGCAAATTGATTGCCTATGGAAGTCACTTCTTTAAAGTGATCGGCAAATCGTTATTCCGAAAATACGATGTCACCTATGTGCATTATGCGACACATAATTCCATACCAGTGCTGATTGCCAAGAAGCTGAATAAGAATATGGTCATTTATACGAATGTGCACGGCAGTGATGTGGTGCCAGAGTTTAAAAAACGGCAAAAATATCAGCCTTATGTGAAGCGGCTGCTGGAAGTATCGGATACTGTCATCACACCGAGTGCTTATTACAAGCAGCTTGTACAGCAGAAGTACGGATTGACGAATCGGATTGAAATCTTTCCTTCCGGCGGTATCAATAAGCAAACCTTCCATGAGAAGGAAACGGAGCTTGCATGCCAGGAACTGGAGATCAATCCATCATACAGCTATATCGGATTCGTCGGTCGCATTGATCGGGGAAAGGGCTGGGATGTGTATTTGAAAGCCGCCGAGCTGCTCAAGGAAAAGGGGAAGCTTGGAAACTGCAAGTTATTGTTCATCGGTGATGGTCTGGAAAAAGAGGACTTCGAAACAATGGTGGACAAGTTTGGCTTGCGGGACCATCTCGTTCATTTTCCGCTTTTGTCCCAGCAAAAACTGAATAGTGTATACAATAGCATGACTGTGTTCTGTTTCCCTACGTTGCGGGAAGGAGAAAGCCTTGGCCTTGTAGGTCTGGAAGCAATGGCCTGCGGTACGCCTGTGATTGGCAGCCGTATGGCTGGTCTGCTTGACTATATGGAAGATGGCCGGAACGGCTTTTTATTCGAGCCGGGTTCAGCAGAAGCACTGGCAGCCAGTATCGAGTCGTACATGGAACTGCCCGAAGAGGCGAAGCAATCCATGCGGGAAGCAGCGAAGCAAACAGCTTCAGCATATGAAGTGGAGGCAATCAAGCCCCGATTGACGAAGATATTCGCCGTGTAAAGTCCAACTGTGGTTGGGCTTTCTTTATTAAGCGATTGTAAAATCGGGTTTGGCATTGTTAAGTTTGTTCTGAGTGTCTAGTAAAATTCACCTGCTCTTTTTATAGTTTAAAAGAAGCATTACGAAATTCGACATAAGCGTTTTGTACTGCGAATCTAGTAAAGAAAGAGGGTAACAGGTGGAAAGAAGCAGAGCGACGTACCTCATTGTCTTTTTTGCTGGTCTATTTCTCACATGTTTAACATTCATCCAGCCGGCTGATGTCCAAGCAGAATCGGGCAGTCATACTTTTTCAACTGGTACTGCGACGGTGCAACTATCGGATGGGAAAACAGTCGAAGTGACGAATGATACAAGTGGTGTACTTCGTATCACCGGAGATGCCGGGATACTTTATGATTCCACGATTCCGGATGCCGATATAGCTTCCCTCCAGGAAGCGAAGATGGCTGATGATTCTTATTTGATTGTTGAGTATCGTACGCATGGTACTGCCCAAGCCTTGCAATTCGATGTTTTGCATGTGACAAATGAAAAAATGGAACGCATTTATCAATCGGATTTATATGAAGGAGCGAGACTCGCTGTAGATGAAGAAGGGGCCAAGCTCGAAGTCAGCTATCCGAAAGTCGAACAGGATGTGCCGCTTGCCGAGCCGAAAGAAGTATATATCGAGGCATTCACAGTAGCTCCGCAGCAAGTGACAAAAGCCGATGAACGGACAGAACCAGCAGCAAGCAGTGCAAAAGCACGTACATTCAGTGCAAGTGCAGCCGGGATTTCGAACCCAAGCTATGACACAATCAGCCGTAAGCTGACAGCAGCGGCCGTTAAATACGATGTACCGCCGGAAATCGTCAAATCGATCGCTTTCCGTGAAAGCGGCTGGAAGCAGTATTGGACTGGCAGTACACCTTCATACCAGGGTTCCTGCAGCATTTCAGATGGATCGAATGTGGTGATCGGGTATGACTGTATCGGTATTGGAATCATGCAGGTATCCGACTATGATCGCAGTGACAAGCAGGAAATCCAGAAGCTGATGCACGATATCGATTATAATATCGATCGCGGTATGCAAATCCTGAAAGACAAATGGAATGAAGCCAATGCCAAGGCAGAATCCTCTCTGCCGTATAATTTGATTCCGAAAGTCAATGATGGTAATCCTGATAAATTGGAAAACTGGTACTTTGCCATTCTGGCATATAACGGCCGCCTGGAGCGGAACGATCCGATAGCCAATCCGCAAACGGCTTACCAGGAGCTTGTTTATAAGGAGATGGAGAACCAGTCATTGATTGCGACCACGCCATTCCCGACCCATCTGTTGACACCAGGCAGAATCAGCGGAAAGCTGGGATCCTATTTCTCATTCCAGACAAATCAAGTATCCACTCCAGGACCATTGCATGAAAGCACTCAAAACTATGGGAAAGGCAATTCTGTCTATGTCACTGCTGATAAGCTGACATTTCGCAGCAGCCCGAACGGATCCTCCATCGGTACATTGCCGCGTGGTGAGAAGCTGACAATAACTGGCGATTATACTGCCAATAATTCCAATGTGAATCATTATGTATGGTATCCTGTGCGTACAAGCAGCGGCAAGACCGGCTATGTAGCCAGCGGTTACCTGAGCAAGGATCCGGTAGTCGTACACAATCTGGAAGGTGCCCGCCGCAATGCCACAAGTGCGAGCATCTCGAACTATGGCTGGCATTTGGAATCTCCAGAAGCAGTCGTACTTGGACGCAGTGACTTGCCAATCGATGCTTTTACCGGGAGCGTGCTGGCAGCTCAGCTGGATTCACCACTCCTTTTGACTGACCAGGACAAGCTCGAGCAGGTGACCATTACCGAAATTGATCGTCTGAACCCTTCTACGATCTATATCGTCGGTGCAGAACCAGCAATTTCTGAAAATGTCGAAAATAACCTGCGTAAGAATTTTCCTGATAGCAAGATTGAGCGTGTAGCTGGTGCCCATCGTTATGCGACAAGTGTAAAAGTAGCAGAAGAAGTGGCCTCTGTTTCCAGTAAGCCGTCAGAAATCTTCCTGGCCGTCGGCGATGAGAAATCACCTGATGCCCTGACAATCGGACCGCATGCAGGCAGCGAAGGCATCCCTATCTTGCTGACAAGAACAGCTGAACTGCATGATGAGGTGAAAAACTATATAAAGCGAAATAACATCAAGAAAGTGACGATCATCGGAAGCGAGACAGTCGTTTCCAAGCGCGTATCAGATCAAATCAAGCAGCTTGGTGCATCTGCTGAGCGTGTAGATGGACCTGATCGATATTCGACGAATGCAGCGGTCATCACCAAGTATTATGGAACCAATCCGGATCAAGTATTCTTCGCAAATGGTCAGACGACAGTTGATAGTCTTTCAGGTGCCCCGCTTGCTGCCAAGTATGACGCACCGATTATCCTGACAAGACCGGATGCTGTAACAAAGCCGACTAGGACGTTTCTCAATAAATTCAGTGAACAGCCGGAAATCTTCTATCTTGGCTCAGATGCTGCCATAACGGATCGGACACGCACGGAATTGGAAGGCATTCTGCAATAGTAAAAAAGCGCGAACATTAAATTGTTTGCGCCTTTTTGCGACAATAATAATTTCAATAATTAGAAAAATATAGTATAGTAAGAATATCACAGTAAAGGAGGCGTTTTCATGAAGAGTACCGGGATTACGAGACGGGTCGATCATCTAGGCCGTGTCGTCGTGCCGAAAGAAATTAGGAGAGAGTTCGGCATCGAAGAAAAAGATCCTGTTGAAATTTTTGTCGAAGGCGACAAGATCATCTTCCGAAAATATCAGCCTGGTTTTACTTGTGCCGTAACGGGGGAAATTACACCGGAAAACAAGCAATATGCAGATAATCTGTATTTAAGTCCGGAAGGTGCCCGTATCCTCTATGACAAACTTAAAGAAGAAATTGAATCCAATTAAAAAGACGAAGCGGACAGGGAGCTGTCGCTCGTCTTTCTTTTTTTATATAGACGTTGTCCCTTGGCCACCGTCGACCCGGAAATAAGAGCCCGTGATGAAGCTGGATCGATCAGAGGCAAGGAATAGCATCAGTCCGGTCACTTCACCGACTTCTCCATAGCGATTTATCGGGACACTCGCTTCAAAACCGTGCCGGGCAGCGTTCTCATTCCCTTTGGCTGCTTTCGTCTCGATGCTTTCCATCCATTCCGTATCGATAGATGAAGGACAAACTGCATTCACACGAATACCATACTCTGCGACTTCCAGTGCAGCCGTTTTATTCAGTCCGAGCACAGCATGCTTGGAGGCTACGTAAGTGCTCATGCCGGGACCGCCAAGCAGGCTGCCGCTGCACGCAGTATTGACTACCACTCCGCTTTTCTGCTCAATCATGATACGCAGCACATGTTTCAAGCCGAGGAATGCGCCGATTACATTTACCTGAAGGACTTCTTCCATACTCTTTGCCGTTTGTTCCGTTATTGGGACGAAATCACCGCTGATTCCTGCATGATTGATAAACACATCAATACGTCCAAACCGGTGAAGTGTCTGCTCGACAGCATGTACAACGTCTTCTTCTATCGTAACGTCAGCCGGAAGCAAAAGCTTATCTGCTTCGATATCAGCAGTGGCCATTTCCAATGCCTCTGCTGAAAGATCGAGCAGCGCAAGCTTGGCACCTGCTTTTGCAAAAGCTCTCGCAGCCGATGATCCAATACCGCCGGCAGCACCAGTGATCAATACAACCTGTCTTTGGAATTCTTTCACTGTGAGAGCCTCCTTTTCTTTTTATGTAGAAATCGGCAACTAAAAAAGTTCGAAATACATTATCATAAGTAATCTTAGCGCATTGACAGCTAGGTAACAATGCTCAATAATTTAGGTAATGTAACCTAATCAACAAAAATGTTGATTGAATAGAAGAAAGAAGTATTTAATAAACAAAAAAGGCGGTTTTGTTGATGAAATTAAAGACCGACCGACGCAGCAGAAGAAGTGTGAAGGCGCTTAAAAAAGCCTATGTGGATTTGATTTTGGCCCAGGAAGATAAGCGGATCAGCATTCAGCAAATAGCGGATCAAGCTGATTATAATCGTGGCACCTTTTATAAACATTTCACCGATAGGGAGAGCTTGAAGGAGAGAATTCTTGCCGATTTCCTGGATGGCATTGCTGTTGCATTGCTGGAACCGTATAAGGGTAGCGCCTATGTCGATTTGCAGGAGCAAGCCCCGTCAACAATGCGCATATTCACCCATATCTATGAAGAAAGATGTGTTTTGAAGGCATTGCGGATTCTTTATCCCGATGTAGCTGGAAAGATGTTGGAGGTCTTTGTCCAATGCTTGTCCGATGAGTTTTATCTGGAAACGGAAAGTCCGCGGATTCCGGTGGATTATGACTTGATGATTCACTTCCAAATGGCTGCTATTGTCGGCTTCATCATGCACTGGGCAGATACGGACTTTAAATTTTCAACTTTGCATCTTTCAGAACAGTTTACCGAATTGGTACGGGTTCGCCCATACAGATTGGTCAATACGATGATAGAAAAAGGAAACGACTCCCAAGCATGAAGCGGGAGTCGTTTTTTATATGACCAGACAAGCAGCGCCGGCGACAAGCAGTCCGACACCGGCTATTTGCTTTAGTTTAATGTGTTCTTTCAATAGATAAAACGAAAGCAAGAGCGTCCATACATAGGTGATGCTTGTCAGTGGAAAGACGACCGAGTAAGGCAGCATCGTAAGCACATAAATATTGATCAAGGCAGCAGAACCGTAACAAACCAGTCCAAACAGCAGTGTCCGATAAGTATGTACAGACGGGTCGCTGGCCCGCTTGAAGAAAAAACCTCCGCCAGCTCCTAGCATTGTACAGGAAAGCAGCAAGAACCAGCTAATTTTCTCCACCCCCGATCATGATTGCCCCAACTATGATCAAAGCTGTCCCCACTATATGCATGGCTGAAATATGTTCATCGAGGAAGATGGTACCCATTATCAATGCGAATACATAACCAAGGCTCAGCATCGGGTGCAGCACGCTAAGTTTGCCAAAACGGAATGCAATCATCATTGTCACTGCCCCTGCTCCATAGCAGAAGCAGCCGATCAGCAGCGGGAGATTGATTTGCCCATCTGCGATTTTCCATAATAACTGTCCGACACTTGTAAATACTGCTGACAAAAGAATCAGGGCGATACCTAGTTTCGGCTTGTCATGGCTGTCACGTCGTGGTTGTACGTTCTCCATCGCTTGGCTCCTTTCCCTTTTTATACAGACAGGCAAAGAGGAGGAAGAAGATACTTACCATTGCATTGCTGACTTGATAACGATAGTCCTGTGCCGGAAGCCCGACAAAGATGGTCCCGGTGTTGAGCAGGACGGGCAAAATAGGCAGCCATGCGATTGCCCCAAGTTTGCGGGAGGCAATCAAGCTGAACAGGATGATAAGGATGCTGAATACCGCCGGACGCCAGAAAAGCTCTTCTGTATGGTAGCGGGATGCTTCCAGTCCATACTCCAAAACATCATATAATGTCTGGCTGACCGGCTTTGTTTCCAATCCCATCTCATTCGGATCGACATCGATCGTGTAAGGGTTCGTATATCCATCAATCGGTTTATTGATTTGCCATACAAGGGAAGTTTGTTTGAGATAAGCCTCGATGACGATAGCAGGATTTTGCCTTACAATGTCGAACCATATCGATAAGTACTTACCCATATCTGCCACAACAACATCGTCTTTAAAGTTGTCATGGAATTTGATCCGATCCGTCAGATAAGGATTATACGCATCCCAATCCTCTATTGGCAGAATCGTATCCAAATAGGCGAGCTGCTCTTCTGTCAGCTCTCCATCCTGGGAAACAACCGCAGCAATCTGCTGAGTCGGTATGCTCATCGATTCATTGGGGTTCGCCGATTGGATGTTGTAAGCCGTAAATACCGGTCCGGTGACGACAATGTAAAGTGCAGAGACAAGCACAAGCGGGCTCAGCAGCTGTTTCCAATTTCTTCGATAAATAATGAGCATACCAATGGCGGTCAACACGGCAATCGGCAATCCGTTATTCCGGAAGAAGGCAATGCCGAGCAATACGACAGTGAATGTCGCTATTCCGCTCCATGTCCGCAAGTTTCTTCCTTCCTGCAACACCGTCTTCATGACAAAGATTGTCAGAAAAACGATGAAGATACTATAGACGACATCCTTCCAAAGAATGGTGGAGAAGATACCGTTTATCGGCAGTACAGCCCATAGAAGAGCCGCAACCCATGCGATTCGCTTACCAAGCCCGAATTGACGGAAGGAATATATCCCATAAGCATACACAAACGACATGAGCAAAATCTGGAATAGGACAATGACAGCCGGGGAGTCCCAAAGCTGTGTCAGCACCAGAATCACCATCGTATACGCGAATGGATGCCAGTTATTGAACTCCATATTCTCCACTTGCCGCCAATGATTCAAGGAGTCCGGACTCATATTACCCGGGAAGAAAGCGAGCAAGTAGAACATCCAAACGAAGATCATCGGCAGCATATACAAAAGGATCTGCCATTTGCTTACGTCTGTTCGTTTCCACTCATAGCCTCCCCTAAGCAGGAGAAAAGCAATGAAGGAGAAGAAACAGAAGATGGTCGCAAGAGAAATGAGATCGACAATCGCGGTTTCATACCAAGGTCGATTGATGAACAGCGGCCAATCTATCAAGCTGATCAGCGTATAAATGGAGAGGAAAGCGATGCCGACCATTATGTAGCGTTTTTCCAACACAGCCTGGAAAATCTTTCTGCGATACATCAAAAACACATAAAAGAAACAAATGCTGACAACAGAAAGGACGACATACTTCAAAAGAGATGTATCCTGTCTGGCCTGCATGATGGCTAATACAGAAATAGTGGCTGCAAGACCTGCAGCCACACTGATCAAAAAGTTTAGAACGCGCGTCATTACATGGAGCCTCCAGTTCTGGTCATACCTTGGATAGGTTTCGGTTTGCTTTCTGCCTGTATCCGGTTCAATTCCAATTCATATTGTTTCCGCTGATTGGACGCCACTGTATCCAATATCGCACCACAAGCAAAACTCAGTACCGACAGGACGACCAAACCGACAGCAAGGATTGCAGAAGGAACCCGGGTGATGAACTGGGTAGAAAAATATTCGGCAATGACTGGAATGCCCACGGCCAATCCGAGTATGAGAAAAAGAGCGGACCAGGCTGTGAAGAAGAGCATCGGTTTGTATTCCTTGAAAAGGCTGAAAATCTTATACAGCACTTTGCGGCCATCAGCCAATGTATTCAATTTTGAGTAGCTTCCTTCTGGGCGATCACGATAGATGATCGGCACCTCGACGATCGACAGCCGCTTATCAAGGGCATGTATGGTCATCTCTGTCTCGATCTCAAAGCCAGGACTCATGATCGGCATTGTCTTGACGAAAAGGCGATCGAAGGCACGATAGCCTGTCATGATATCACAAAGCTTCTTTTTATATAGGAAGTTGATACAGTTCTTCACCATCGTATTACCGAGGTTATGGAACTTGCGTTTATTCTCTTTCACGTAGGTGCCATTGGACAGACGATCACCAATGACCATATTGGCGCGCCCTTCCTGGATCGGGGCAATCAGATCATGGACGAATTCGGCAGGATATGTATTATCCCCATCAACCATTACATAGCAGTCTGCCTCGATATTCCGGAACATCGAACGGACGACATGCCCTTTACCTTGCTGGAATTCATGGCGGACAATGGCGCCATGCCGCCGGGCAATCTCGCTCGTCTTGTCCTTCGAATTGTTGTCGAACACATAGATATCCGCATTCGGCAGCTGTTTACGGAAGGCGTCGATGACATCGCCGATTGTCTGTTCTTCGTTGTAGCATGGAATCAATACAGCTATTTTCACTACGTACACTCCATTCCTTTTCTAGGATATGTCGAACCAAGTCTAGCAAAGGATTATTATGCAACTGTTAACCAATGGTGAAGTAATTGTAAATAGTATGAATATACGAATATTTTGTAAAGTTATGTCCTAGCCCAGTAACTGGAAGGGATGGAGTCGTGTCACCCACTGCAGTTTACGTTAAGTTACTGTAAATTGCCTTGAAACGGCTTTCTATTCAGTCTTATAATTTAGCCAGCAATACGCATCCCTGAAGCTGCATGCTGTATGGGCAAATAGAGAGAGGTCCTTTTCATGAAGTCGAAACTTCGCATTGCAAGTCTGCTGCTGCTGTTCGTGACCCTCGTGCTGAAGGTCTCAGGGTTAATCCGGGATATGCTGATAGGCTATTATTTCGGAGCCGGCAGTGAAGCGGACGCTTATTTTGCGGCCTTCGCATTACCGAACATGTTCATTCTTTTCCTGACAACGGGAATGAAGAGTGCATTCGTTCCAAGTTATATCAAATATCAGGAAAAAAACAGGGGGCTGACGCATCTTCAAGATGTATGGAAAGGAACGCTCCTGTTCAGTTTGCTGATATCGATTGTTTTCATCTTTATCGCGCCGCTGTATATCCGGCTGTTGTATCCGAATCTGGCAGGCGACGATGCGCAGATGGCAACAATCATGACAATCATTTTCCTTTCATCTTTACTATTCGTCGGCGTCAATGCCGTACTGGAGGCATACTTCGATGCGGAGAACAAGTATTACTTATCCGTACTCGCACAGGCAATCGTGCTTTTGGGAACCATCGGGAGTGCACTGCTCTTTGCTGATGATATAGGAGCATATGCATTTGCTTTCGGTAATTTGGCGGGTGTCATCTTGAGTTTGCTTTTCAAACTGGCGCTTCTGCTGCCAAAACGCACACTTTCGCTGCGGGGCAAAATCGATTGGGCGGAAAACAAGCAGTTTTACCGAATCTTCATCCCGGTAGCACTCACTGCGATGATCGGACAGATTACCCTGCTGATTGATAATTCATTTGCCAATATGCTTGGGCGTAGTTTTGTTACATATTTGAATTATGCTAAGAACTTGACGCAATTTCCGCAGAATATCGTCGGGGTCAGCATCGGCACAATCGTATTCCCGCTGCTTGCCGCTGCATATGCCAGGCAAGACATGGATGCTTTCAAAGCAAACATTACCCGCGGGTTGCAGATCATGTATTTCGTACTGCTGCCTGTATTGACAGGCATGATGCTCTTGATGCCGGAGATTGTCTCTCTTCTTTTCGAAAGAGGAAGATTCACCTCCCATGATGTTGGGGAGACGAGCATGGCAGCTTATTACTATTTCGGAACGATTCTGTTCTACAGCTTGGTCATCATCATCAACAACGGTTTTTATACGATGGAAAAAGGTCATTACATGATGCGGCTCGGGTTCCTTTCTATCGGCTTGAAGTTCTTGCTCAACTACTTATTCACAGAAAGCTTCGGTTTTATCGGAATACCGCTATCTACATCGGTAACGGGTTTGGTTTATGCAACTGCCTGTTTCCTTCTGTTCCAAAAGCTCACAGGCGGGATACCTGTACGCGCAATGCTCACGGATGTCGCCAAGACAACTGCCGGGGTGCTTATCATGGGAATCGCTGTTCTTTTGATCAAAGAAACCTTGGGCGATGCGCAGCCGATAATAACGATTCTGATCTGTTCAGCAGCCGGAGTCATCGTATTTCTCATCTGCGTATTCCTGATGAAAATCAAATCATTCTACATCCTATTGGGAAGAGGCGGCTCCGCTGCTAAGTAATTGGCAAGAGTGGCACGAAGGAGGACAATCATTTTGCAAGCCCTGACACAGAAACTTACAGACAAACATCATACATTTGAAAAACTGTTTATTTTCTTCATCTTAGCTCAGCCGTTCCTCGATCTGCTGTCGTATTTCGGGATTCCTGTTTCCAATCCGGTCCGGCTGCTCGTCATACCAATCGGGGTACTGTACATGCTTGGTTATCCGGATCGGCGCTGGAGCAGGAATACCGTCATCTATATGGCTGTGCTTGCTGTTTACTTTGCCATCAGCTTAGGCGTCAGCCTGTTCTGGAAGGATCCCGTTTCCGCAGTAGGCGAGCTGACATTCATCCTGAAGACATTTTTCTTCATCACTGCACTGCTTGTGTATGTAATGATTTTTCGGCATCTCGGTGAAAATCCGAAATGGAAAGAGATTGTACCGAAATATCTATTTATCAATACAAGTGTCGTCAGTGTGGTGATGCTCCTTGCCGAAATAACCGGTACCGGGAAACGCAGCTACGATTATTTGGCTAAGCAAGGGCATTCCGGCTGGTTCTTTTCCGGCAATGAAATCAGTGCCATTTTAGGTATGGGTTTTTGCGGTGCAATGATTTACTATCTGTTCATAAAGAAAGGCAGCCTTGCACAAATTATATGTACACTCCTTGTAGCGGTCATGATTTGGGCAATGCTTACAATCGGTACGAAGGTCGCATTCGGGGCAGCCTTGCTTGTGCTGGGGCTCGCATTCCTTCTGCTTCTCGTACAGGCAATCATCAAACGAAACAATTTCATTCAGGCAGGCGTCATGCTTGTCCTGTTGGCAGTCACGGTACTAATTTCTCCTGAGATGCCAATCGGTAATAACTTGGGTTTATCAGTCGATATGGCAAACGAAAAAGCAGCTCAGCAGCAGGAAGAAGCCCAGGCTCCTCCATTACCGGAAGGAGAAGAAGGAGAGACGCCCCCTCCTGGAAGTATCAGACAGTGGAGTTCCTGGCAGCTCATGGCGCTGAATGGCCGGGAAGAATTTTTCGGAACGGTTCTGTATTATTTCGAGCATGCACCAGTCATTCAGAAAGTTTTCGGCATGGGGATCGGCGGGAATTATACCGGGAAGGAACCCAGGATAATCGAGATGGATATTCTGGACTGGTTCTTCGGATTTGGATATATCGGGACCTTCATCTTGATCTTGCCGATTGTGTTTGTTATCGGCAGCATCCTGGTATTCATCTTCAAGCAGCGCTTTAAAACGTTGGACTTTACTGCATTGTTCAGCGGGATTGGGGCTTGTATCGGTCTTGGTGCAGCATTCATTGCCGGTCATATTCTCTCATCACCGGCATCGGGGTTTTATCTGGCATTGTTCCTCGGGTTCCTGTATGGCTTGCTCAAGCAGAAACCGAAGAAATTCTTTCAATAGCATCTCATCTCAACTGGAATGGAGCGAATCAGTGATGAAAAAGAAAAAATTGCTTCTGATTTCTTCTATCGGCGGACATTTGACACAGCTATTGCAGCTGGAGCCGCTATTCAAGGAATATGATTATCACATCGTGACAGAAAAATCCGAAATCACGGAACAAATGAAAGACAAGCATCCGATGAGCTTCCTTGTTTACGGAGCACGTAATTATCCGTTTCGCTATATATTCAAGTTCAGTTATAACATCATAAAGTCCATTTTCCTATTCCTTAAGCATCGTCCGGATGTCGTCATCTCAACAGGAGCGCATACATCCGTACCGATGTGCTATATCGCAAAACTGTTCAGGAAACGAGTCATCTTCATCGAGAGCTTTGCAAAATCCACCTCACCGACCATATCAGGCAAGCTGATCTATCCAATCGCCGATTTATTCATCGTCCAATGGGAAACGATGAAACAGATTTATCCGAAAGCGGTCTATGGGGGGTCCATCTATTGATACTGGTCGTCTTGGGTACGCATGAGCTTCCTTTCACCCGGCTGCTCGAGGAAGTGGAGAGGCTGAAACGGGAAGGAATCATCACAGATGAAGTCGTCGTCCAAGCAGGACATACGAAGTTCGAAAGTGATTTGCTGACAATCAAGCCATTCGTCAACTATGAAGTGATGGATCAGCTGATGGAAGAAGCCCGGCTTATCATTACGCATGCTGGCACCGGCTCGGTCATCTCCGCCTTGAAAAAGGGGAAAAAGGTCATCGCAGCAGCGAGGCTGAAAAAATACGGGGAACATAATGATGACCACCAGCTGCAATTATTGTCCATTTTCCTGGAACAGCAGCATATCCTGAGCTGGGGAGAAGGAGAGGATCTGGGCGAAGTGATCCAGCAGGCAGCAAGCTTCGAGCCAGTACCATTTCAATCTGGGAAAGAGCGGATGTTTACGATCCTCAGCAATTTCATCAAAGAAGCATGACAAATGTAAACTAAATGTAAAGGCGCTGGATCTGTTCATCATGTAAAATTTACATTGTGTGTAATTGTTTTTTGACTACAGAGACCTTATAATGGTACAGAGCATATTAAGAATACTGTCGAAATCTAGTAGTTTATGATACTTGGATTATAAAAACAATTTTGGAACGATTTGCAAGCTATTTAGGAGGATACGAATGGTACACATAACGCCTTTAATCATAGCGTTGGCCGCATGCTTCATTCTTTCGGTTGCACTGACGCCTATGGTGAAAAAGCTGGCATTCGCAATCGGAGCAACGGATAAACCAAACGCTAGGAAAGTACACCAGAAAATCATGCCGCGATTGGGCGGATTGGCCATTTACATCAGTTTTGTCATCGGTTATCTGATCTTTATGCCTAATGATTCGAATACGGCGCCAATCCTGATCGGTGCAACAATGATCACACTGATTGGTGCATTGGATGATAAGTTCATTCTATCGGCAAAAGTGAAATTCATCGCACAGATCGCAGCAGCAACTGTCACGGTGCTGGGCGGGATCCAGATCGACTTTGTAACGTTGCCGTTCGCTGGGCGCATCGAATTCGGTGCTTGGGCTATCCCGATTACGATTTTGTGGATTGTCGGTATAACGAATGCCATCAACTTGATTGATGGTTTGGATGGATTGGCAGCAGGAGTTTCAGCAATCGCGCTATTCACGATTTCCATGATTGCGATCAGCATGGGCAATCCGCTATCAGCAATGATGGGCGTGCTCCTTTTGGGCAGCACACTTGGCTTCCTTGTTTTCAACTTCCATCCAGCTAAGATATTCATGGGGGATACAGGAGCATTATTCCTTGGCTATATGATTGCCGTATTATCCGTTAGCGGTCTGTTCAAGAATGTTGCATTGTTCTCCTTGATCGTGCCGATCATCATTCTTGGCGTACCGATCTTGGATACCACATTTGCCATCATCCGCCGGATTGTACAGAAGAAGCCTTTGTCAGCACCAGATAAGCTGCATTTGCACCACTGTCTCCTGAATCTAGGATTCTCTCATCGCCAGACTGTTATTGTCATTTATGCGATCAGTGGAATCTTCAGCATAACAGGAGTCCTTTACACAGAAGCTACCATGTGGGGCTCGACTATCCTGATCATTGCCTTGGCAATACTGATTGAATTGATCGTCGAGATTACTGGATTGATCAGCGATCGCTATCGTCCATTACTCAATATGGTTGGCTTTCCGAAAGTGACAGAAGAAGAACGGCGCAAACAGCATCAACAATAAAATAAGAACCCTTCTCCATTTGGAGAAGGGTTCTTATTTTGTAAAAAAATCACGCTGAGAATATCAGCGTGAAGTTTGTGTGGACGGCTTGGTTGTAGCAGCCACGGCCGGGTTGGACGTATACATAGCATGTATCAGCTGTTCACTCGCATGTCCGTTCGAATATTGGTTCCATTGTTTAGAGAAAGCTTGCACCTTCTCCAATTGGAATGCGTTATTTTTAATCACTTTTATGATCGTTTTCGTATCCCTGACCATAGGTCCTGGCAACGATTCTAGATATTCATCTGATACACCGCGTTTTTTTTGATAATCCTCCAAATCATATGTGAAGAAGATGATTGGACGATTGAGCAGTGAATACTCGAATGGTATCGAGGAATAATCGGTGATCAGGATATCCGTCACTAAAAGAAGCGGATTGATATTCTTATAGTGCGTAACATCGATTACGAAGTTTGGATAGTAGTTTGCTAGATCCCAAGTAACAGCAGGGTGAAGGCGCAGGAACAATACATATTCCTGTCCCAGCTCCCGGTAAAGACGCTCGATATCAAGTTCGATTTTAGGCTTGGCCAGTTCATCATCCCGGTAAGTGGGAGCATACAGAATGACTTTACGTTTCTTGATAATCGGGTACTGCTCGGCGATTTCTTTTTCGATTTTCACAATCTGACTGTCATCGAAGAAGAAATCCGTACGTGGCATACCAGTTCGCAGTATATTGGCATTGGTCAAGCCAAAGCTCTCCTGGAAAATGGAAGCCATTTTTTCGGATCCAACCGTTACATATGAGAAACGGCTGTATACTTGTTTGAACCTTTCTTGAGCTTTCGGGCTCCTTGTCTGGACAGAAGGATCTTCCAAGCCGAATTTCTTCATTGCTCCAGCAGCATGCCATAGCTGAATGCATGTAACATTCGGTTTGAAGTCCGTTACGGCAAGGAAACCGAAATAATTGTCTACCATCACGACGCGCGAAGTGGCCAGATGGTAAATGCCTTTGATAAAGCCGCTTATATTCGTCATGGAAAAAGGTATAATCTCCGCATCCAGATCAGTGAAATCTTCCCGGCAGGAAGGAGTCTTCAGTATGACTATTTCTCCCACATTCCATTTTTCAAGCGAATTGGCCGTATACAAAACATTATCCCCAAAAGAGGAAACCAAGGTGGTTTTGTTCTTTTGGGGAAACAGCTTGAAAAATATGAATAGCGTTTTAAAGAACGCTAGATAGAGAGAAATAGCAATTTCTCTAACCATTATTCACTTCTAGAAGATCGTCTTTGATCTTAGAAGTGGAGATACCGACTGTGCGCGGCAGGTAAACAACTTCACAATGTTCTTTTAGGAAGTCGAATTTGCCTTCCCAGTCACTACCCATGACGAATACATCAATATTATGGTCCACGACGTCGCGAACTTTTTGATCCCAGCTTTCTTCTGCGATGACTTCATCCACATAACGAATCGCTTCAAGGATCATTTTGCGGTTTTCAAAGCTGTGGTAAGACTTCTTGTCTTTTAGCTTATTGAATTCATCGGAAGAGATTGCCACGATAAGATAATCGCCCATTTCCTTCGCGCGGCGAAGTAAGTTCACATGGCCCCAGTGCAACAAATCAAATGTACCGTACGTAATTACTTTCTTCATTGTTGTGCCTCATTTCCTTTTAGTTTTGGTTTTTCATATATAAAAGTTGTCTGCATCTTCATTGTCACAGTGTAAGTATAGATCATAACATTTACACCTGATTAACATTATATTTACATTTTAATTAAATTTCAAGTCTGCTATGATAATAGAATGCAAATATATGCTAGTATTGTCGAAAACGCATACATATTTAGCTGGATTTCCTGCATTTGGTTGAAAATGAATAAATGTCTAAGGATGAAACATGCTAACGAAGAGCAAATAAATCCATTTAAAATACGAAGTATGTGTAAAGAACTTTACAAACGCATTGTTGAATTACCTACATATGAAATTTATAATAAGGAATGGATTTGTAAGTTGAGAGGAGAAGTACTGTATGGAAAACATCAGCCTTCGAAATAGGAGAGCCATATCGGTTCGGATTGATGCGGGGATTTTCTATATGGAGATTCCGATCAAAGCCTCCTATATCGCTGATTATGAGACATATCGATTCCTATTGATGAATCGTTATACAAATGAAGAAATTTACCTGACTTTTGAAGAAGACCATAGTGTGGATGAATATACGATTTGTAAAGTGACACTTGATCCGTCTGAACATACACAAATGTTGACAGATGGAGTTATGTGGGATTTGTATGTTGCACGGGAAAACGAAGGGGAGACGAAGCGGGCACGAATCTCCAACCCGCCGGAGCATCTGCAATATCATTCCTATTTCATACCAGGAACGGACAAGGTATTTTACCCGTATCGTACCGGGAAAGGGAATGTATCTTTCCGGGTGAATGATTATGTGTTCTTTGCCAATTTGGAAGAAGTACATTTGAAGAAACAAGGTTCACTTCATTTTTCAGGTTCCTTTAACTATGCTCCGCTTTATCAAAATGAACGATACAAACTGGAAGAATTAAAACTGATCGTGACAAATAACCTGAATGAAGAAGAAGAGCAGGTCTTTCCGCTTCACTTTAAAGAACGCGAAGATTTAGCAGATAAATATGAAGGCAATGAGCTGCTTCGCCATTCTGGATTTGAAGGGGAATTTGATATAATCCCGCACATTGATATGGATGAGAAGAAGTTTTTCAAGTTTTATGTGGAACTTACTTATTCAATAGATGGAAAGAAACAGACAATCCGCAGTATCCGGATGCGTCATCTGAAGAGGGATCCAGCACTTCCTGCATCTGTGAAGACGACTATTAACGGTAAGAAATTCAAAATGACGGCAAGATTGACAAAGAAATCAAAATATCTTTCTATCCAGACGGCTGAGTATTTCTTTATTCGGGATAGCGTATCACGAGCAAAGCGGAAATGGGTCAACATCCGCCGGGGGAAATTTCTCAAAAACAGCTATAAGCAAGTATTCAAGCTATTCGGGGCTATCCTTCCTGTCGATAAGAAGCTGATGGTTTTCGAAAGTTTCCTCGGCAAGCAGTATAGTGATAACCCAAGGGCGATTTATGAATACATGTGTGAACATCATCCGGAGTACAAGATGTACTGGAGCTCCGACCGCCGTGCAGTGCCTTACTTTGAAACAAAAGATGTGCCATATGTGCGCCGGTTCTCGATCCGTTGGTTATTCCTGATGACAAGGGCTCGTTATTGGGTATCAAATAGCCGGCTGCCGCTATGGATTCCAAAACCAAATCATACGATTTACTTGCAAACATGGCATGGCACGCCGCTGAAACGACTTGCTGCAGATATGGACGAGGTGCATATGCCAGGAACAAATACGGAGGCATATAAGCGAAACTTCTTATTCGAAGCATCTAAATGGGATTACCTTATTTCACCGAATGCCTATTCCAGTGAAATTTTCGCCCGAGCTTTCGCCTTTGACAAGGACATGCTCGAAACAGGATATCCGCGAAACGATTTCCTTTATACACATAATAAGCCAGAGAACATCGATGCGCTGAAAAAGAGCTGTGGGCTATCAGAGGAGAAGAAAATCATTCTGTACGCGCCGACATGGCGGGATAATCAGTTCTACCAAAAAGGAAAGTACAAATTCGATTTGGAGCTGGATTTGGAACGTATGCGTCAGGAATTGGGTGACGAGTATATTGTAGTCCTGCGACTGCATTATCTTGTGGCTGAGAATCTGGATCTTTCCAGTTATGAAGGATTTGCATATGACTTCTCCAAGCATGAAGATATCCGGGAGCTTTATTTAATGGCAGATATGCTGATCACGGATTATTCCTCCGTATTCTTCGACTATGCCAACCTGCGTCGTCCGATGATGTTCTTCGTGTACGATTTGGATGATTATCGAGACAATCTCCGCGGTTTCTACTTTGATTTCGAAGAGACAGCGCCAGGGCCTTTGTTCAAACGAACAGAGCAGATCATCCAGGAAGTGAAACGGATTGATCGGGAAGGCTACCAGCCAGATGAGCGGTTTGAAGCGTTTTATAACCGATTCTGTTACTTGGAGGATGGAAGAGCTTCCGAGCGCGTTGTGAAACAAGTGATTAAATAAGATGAACCACCGTCGTGAATTGATGGTGGTTTTTTTATTAACTTCTTTTGATGATTGAGTATGATAACTATTTTACAATTAAATGGAAATAATTGAATAAATAGTACCATTTTGAATTGTAAATAAAATGAAAATTTAATAATAGATTGTAAAGTTTTGTATACTTTTGTAGAATGATAGTAGCATAGGTAAAAAGTTACCTATCAATCTAGTGTTATTCTCTATTCCTGGTATAAAAGAAGGAGTGGTTAATGAATAAGCAAGGATTTTCGGATGTCGCAATGCATATATCTTGCTACTTGAAAATTGAATATTCTGTGAAGTGGAGGCCGAAATGAAGAAAGTCATTTACTTATTAATTGCGATTTTAGTTTTCAGTACGCTATCACCAGCGAATCTTGTTCTTGCTGCCAAATCGGGTGACGAAACAGTTGGCTCGGAAGTATCTATAGATAATCCATCTTCTGAACTTCAATCCCCAGGGGAAGAAGGGGAAACAGAAGAGCAGTCCGATCAAGAAGGAACAACGGTAGAGGTAGATGGTTCAGAGGCTGCCGCGAAGCAAGAATCCAGCAACAGCAGCGAGTCAGGGAAGGCTTCATCTTCCGATCCTGCAACATCAACTGAACCAAATACACAAGAAAGCACTTCTTCAGAAAAACAGCAGGATGAACAGTCTGCAGAGCAGTCTGTAGAGAAAGAAGAGGCTGGGAAGACAATGCGAGCTGCTTCTGTTGCCGCTCCTGTTGAATCAGCATTAGACAGAATTGGCCATTTGAATGGAAATGCTGTCATCTACCCGAATTTGACGGATACGTCAAATTCGATTGATGCTGAAGCTGCTGGTTACACAAATATTGTTTATTATTTGAAGAAACAAGCAAAATGGAATAATGTGACATATTATTTGATCAGCAAGCAGCCGAGTGCTACGGATGGTGTAGTAGGCTGGGTCAAAGCTTCCGATATGGATACCCGCAATTATGGCGGCAAGTCTGTTCAACAAGCGACTTTCACCATAAAAGGTACCGGCAATGCTTATACGAAGCCTTGGGGCGGAAAGAAAGACTTAGTATATACACTGAAGAACTACAAAGGTGAATTATTCAAAGCTGATTATTCCGAAAAAGTCGGAGATAAAACTTACTATCATGGAACACTTGCAGGTAAGAAGGTCAATATCGACGCTGAATATCTGACTTCTTATGAAGACAGTAAAACAAGTCGGTTAGGTCATCTGAATGCAAATGCCAAAATCTATGATGATATTAACAGCCTTACTACTTGGAAAGATGCCGAAGATGCGAATTTAACGAACGCAGTGTACTACATAAAAAAACAAGCAATCGTGAATGGTACATTGTACTACTTACTCAGCAAGCAGCCTAGCAGCACGAAGAATTTGGTTGGTTGGGTAAAGGCGTCTGATATGGATACTCGTTCCCATGTCACTACAGATAAAAAAGCGAAGACCTTTGTGGTCAAAGGGACGAACAATGCCTATACAAAAGCATGGGGCGGAAAGAAAGATATTGTCTTTGACTTATCCAGTAAAAAAGGTCAACTATTCCAAGTTCATTTGACGGAACAAGTTGGCAATAAAACATGGTATCGCGGCATGCTGGCAGGAAAAGAAGTATTCATCGAAGCTTCCTATCTCGAAACCTATCAAGAAGAGAAAACCAGTATACTAGGGCATTTGAATGGCGATGCAGTCATTCATCCTGAACTGGATAACTTCTCCAAGTCCATTGGTGCAGCCAAAGAAGGGTATACAAACGCTGTATACTATATCAAGAAACAAGCAAAAGTTGGCAATGTGCTTTACTATTTGATCAGCAAGCAGCCTAGCAGTAAGAAAGGTTTGGTAGGCTGGGTAAAGGCGTCCGATATGGATGCACACCCCCACGTAACGACTGATAAAGATGCGAAGACATTGGCAGTGAAAGGCTCTGGAAAGGCTTATACAAAAGCATGGGGCGGAAAGAAAGACGTCGTTTACAGTGACTTGTCCTCTAAGAAAGGCCAGCCGCTGATAGTCAATTTGACTGAAAAAGTCGGTGATGTAACCTGGTATCGCGGTATGCTTGCAGGGAAGGAAGTATTCATCAAATCATCTGACCTGGAAGCGTACAAGCCGGTGGTTAAGGAAGAGAGAACTAGCATATTAGGCCATTTGAACGGGGATGCAGTGATTTATCCGGATTTGAATAATCCCGCCAAGTCTATTGGTGCTGCCAAAGAAGGATATACGAATGCTGTATACTACATTAAAAAACAAGCTAAAATCGGCAACGTACTCTACTATTTGATCAGTAAGCAGCCAAGCAGTAAGAATGGCTTAGTAGGCTGGGTCAAGGCGTCGGATATGGATGCACATCCGCACGTCACTACCGATAAAGAAGCAAAGACACTTGTGGTAAAAGGATCTGGAAAGGCTTATACAAAAGCATGGGGCGGTAAGAAAGATTTGGTTTTTGACGATCTATCATCTAAAAAAGGCCAGCTTCTGCAAGTCAATCTGACGGAAAAAGTCGGTGACAATACTTGGTATCGCGGTATGCTTGCGGGCAAGGAAGTATTCATCCATTCCACTTATCTGGAAGCTTATAAGCCGGATATCCAGGAAGAACGAACTAGCTTACTTGGTCACTTGAATGGCGATGCTGTTATCTATCCTGATCTGAATAATCCGACCAGGACCATCGGTGCTGACAAAGAAGGCTACACATATGCAGTTTATTACATCAAGAAACAAGCCAAGGTCGAGGATGAACTTTACTATTTGATCAGTAAGCAGCCAAGCAGTAAAAAAGGTCTGGTAGGCTGGGTCAAGGCATCGGATATGGATACAAACCCGCACGTCACAACTGATAAAGAAGCAAAGAGTTTCGTCGTGAATGGAAACGGATTTGCGTATACAAAAGCATGGGGCGGCAATAAAGATAAAGTCTTCGATCTGTCCACTCTAAAAGGCCAGTTAATGCAAGTCAACTTGACGGAAAAAGTTGGCAGCAACACTTGGCACAGAGGTATGCTCAATGGCAAAGAAGTCTTCATTAACGGTAAATACTTGACTCCTTATGAAGAATCAAAGACAAGCAGACTAGGTCACTTGAATGCAAATGCCAAGATTTACGAAGAACTATCCAATCTTTCTGCTTGGAAAGACGCAGAAGATGCCAACTTGACGCATTCTGTGTATTACATCAAGAAACAAGTGAAAATAGGAAATGCGCTATATTACTTGATCAGTACGCAGCCAAGCAGTAAAAAAGGATTGGTTGGATGGGTAAATGCAAACGATATGGACACACATTCCCATATTACTATCGATAAAAACAGTAAGATTTATTATTCGAATGGTAAAGGAAAATCTTATACGAAAGCATGGGGCGGCAAAAAAGACATGGTCGAGTCAAACATGTCCTCCTATAAAGGCCAGGAATTCTCCGTTAACTTGACAGAGAAAGTCGGCGACGATATCTGGTATCGCGGCGTCTTGAATGGCAAAGAGATGTGGCTCCATGAAGATTATGTAGCAGTAAGTTATGAACAGAAACAAAATTATGATTTAACGTTGCAAGAGGCGATTTCTATTCAGCAAAAGGCTTCCCCTCAAACGGATAAGGAGTACGATACATATGTATCTGCTCAATATATCAAAAACAATACTGTAACTGCTGACTTATTGAATGTCCGTGGCGGTCCGAGTACCAATTACTGGGTAGTTGGTACATTGAAGAATGGAGCCAAGGTGAATATCATCCGCCAAGTTGGCAGTTGGTACCAGATTGAATTCACGAATACTCGTCAATGGGTCAATCCAGCTCCCACTGATATCGAGTATTACTTGAATCCGGATAACTTTATCCATGATGATCGCCAGAGGTTCCAATTCCTTGATCTCACTCGTTCCAGTGATGCTACAGTAGAGACATTAAACAAATACCTGAAAGGTAAAGGCACACTGGAAGGTCAGGGCCAGGCTTTCCTTGATGCGAGCAAATTATATGGAATCAATGATATTTATCTTGTATCACATTCCACACTTGAGACTGGAAACGGTAAATCTCAATTAGCGCAAGGTGTCGACTATAAAGGAACGACCGTTTACAATATGTACGGGGTCGGTGCCTATGATTCCTGTGCAGTACAATGTGGTGCTGAAAGAGCATATAAAGAAGGCTGGACAACACCCTATAAAGCAATTGTCGGGGGAGCGAAGTATATTGGCGAAGGCTATATCAACTCCGGACAGAACACGCTTTATAAAATGCGCTGGAATCCTCAAGCTATGGCAGATACCGGTAAGTACGGCAAGCAATATGCCACAGATATAGGCTGGGCATATAAGCAGGTAAATACAATGTATAATCTCTATCAAACAATGGGTCTTTATACTTTGTATATGGAAATACCAAGCTATAAATAAGAGAAAAGCACATTACCTTTCGAGGTAATGTGCTTTTTTTGTAAATTATTCTTTAAATTGTTAAATTTAATCCGATATACCTAAATAGGGAACAGGTATAGCAAAATTTTTGTTTCAACTTATTCTATTGCAGATAAGGGGGCGTGACATTAGACAGGATCGCTATTACCGATCTCAATCTAACACATAGAGGGTAGTCATGAAAAGAATAATCACCATCAGTGCAATCTTTCTTTTATTATTCAACCTATTTCCTTTTAATGCGCTCGCAGATGATAAGGATACTGTCCAAGAGACTGTTGATAGTTCAGTAGCATCTGAGGAGGACACAGGAGATATCGAAGCAACTGATACAGCAGCAGATTCAATGGAAGAAGTCGACTCCTCTTCTGAGCCGGCGGAGCAGCAGGAATCATCTGGAACAGATATATCGGATAAGACTTCTGTAGAAATGGATAAACAGGAGCAGTCTGCTGAAGAAGGGCAGGAGACTGCGGGTCCATCCCAGCAGCAGGCAGATAAAGATGAGTCTGATCAGGATGAAAAGGAAAAGGAACCAGTAAAGCAAGAAAAAGACGATAAAGAATCAGCAAAGTACAATGAGTTCGGCATCAAAGAAGGCACGATGGTCTACGGGCTGGACATCAGTAAGCTTTCAGAAGAGCAATTGCAATACATCCCGATAGAATGGCGAGATGGTGTAGAGGAAGAGCCTAGCTTCCATTCGTCTTCTGCTCAACAGTATTCAGCCAGTCGAGTAAACTACCCGGATGTAAACAAGTGGATCAAGGACCACAAGCCAGCCACAGCTTCCATCAAGACGGAGCATAAGAGTTTCTTTACAAAGTTCAACTATAGGGGCGGACGTGGTGCAGTTGAGGGTGTTGTTGCCCATGAAACAGCCAATCCGAACTCTTCCATACGTTCCGAAATCAACTACATGTCGGCACATCATCAGAATGCATTTGTCCATGCATTTGTCGATGGAGGAAATATCATCGAAATACATCCCACCGACTTAGGAGCGTGGGGGGCAGGGTATTATGCCAACCAAAGATTCGTGCATGTAGAGCTTGTGGAAGTGAATAGTTTCGAAGAATTTGCTAAATCAATCAATAATTACGCAGATTATATTGCTTATGTCCTTGCAAAGTATGACTTGGGCGTGGATAGTGCTGAAAGCGATGGCAGAGGTACTTTATGGTCGCATAACGCGGTCAGCAAATACCTGGGCGGTACAACGCACGTCGATCCGCATGGCTATTTTGCGAAATATGGCTATCAATGGAATGACTTTGTCAAGCTCGTAAAAGAAAGATATGATCAAAAATCTATCAAGTACAGCAAAACTAGTAAACTGGGTCATATCAAATCTGCAAATATATTAATTTATAAAGATGTGACAAATCTCGGCAATAGTTTCAAAGCAAGCAGTAAATACACGAATCAAGTGTATTACATAAAGAAACAGGCAGTGGTCAATGGCACTACTTATTACTTGTTAAGTACACAGCCGAGCAGCACGAAAAATACAATCGGCTGGATTAAGGCCAGTGATACGCAAATGCAGGAACATCGGACGGTAAACAAAGAAAAAGCTACGTATACTGTCAAAGGTTCCGGAAAAGCCTACAATAAAACATGGGGCGGATCAAAAAATCTCGTTTATGAGCTCTTCAAATTCAAAGGTGCAGCTTTTGAGGCGAATCTGACAGAAACAGTAGGCAAGAATACATGGATTCGAGGTAAGCTGAACGGGAAGGAAGTATGGATTCTTGCAGGTGATCTGTCAGATAAGCGTATCATCTCCAACACAAGCAGATTGGGCCATTTGAATAAAGGCGCTAAAATCTACACGAATATCTTAATTTCCACGGATTATCGCAATGCAAGTGACAAGGATTACAATCAAGTTTATTACATTAAGCAGAAAGTGGAAAAAAACGGACGCCTATATTACCTTATCAGTTATGCTCCAAGCAAAGTAAGGCAGCTTGTCGGCTGGGTCGATTCCAGCCAAATGGAGACACTTTCTCACAAAGCATCTAGTGAAAAGAAACAAACATTATACATAAAAGGTAATGGTAAGTCCTATGACAAAGCATGGGGCGGTTCGAAGAATATAATAGAGAAAAATATGAAACAATTCGAAGGTCAGCCTTTCCAAGTCAATCTGGTTGAGAAGGTGAACAAGGCAACTTGGTACCGCGGAACTCTCAATGGGAAGGAAATGTGGCTGCATAGTGCCTATCTCTCGACTAAAACAGAAAAAAGAATCAGCAGATTAGGACATCTCAACGCGGGTGCTGTCATTTTGAAACAGCCAGGTATGCCGCTTGACGCCAAGAAGGCAAAAGACGGCTATACAAATGCTGTGTACTACATCAAAAAACAGGCAGTCGTAAACGATAAAACATACTATTTGATCAGTACAAAACCGAGCAGTGTCAAAGGAACGGTAGGCTGGGTGGATTCCAGACAAATGGATACACATCCGCATACAACCTATAGTCACGAAAAGCAAACGCTTTATGTCAAAGGTACAGGAAAATCTTATAGCAAAGCATGGGGTGGTTCCAAAGATATAGTCGAAAAATACATGAAAAAATTCGAAGGACAGCCTTTCCAGGTTAATCTGGTTGAGAAGGTGAACAAGGCAACTTGGTACCGCGGAACTCTCAATGGGAAGGAAATGTGGCTGCATAGTGCCTATCTCTCGACTAAAACAGAAAAAAGAATCAGCAGATTAGGACATCTCAACGCGGATGCTGTCATATTGAAACAGCCAGGTATGCCGCTTGACGCCAAGAAGGCAAAAGACGGCTATACAAATGCTGTGTACTACATCAAGAAACAGGCAGTCGTAAACGATAAAACATACTATTTGATCAGTACAAAACCGAGCAGTGTCAAGGGAACGTTAGGCTGGGTGGATTCCAGACAAATGGATACACATCCACATACAACCTATAGTCACGAAAAGCAAACGCTTTATGTCAAAGGTACAGGTAAAGCATATACAAAAGCATGGGGCGGTTCCAAAGATCTTATATACAACCTCAGAGGGTATAAAAACGCTGCATTCCAAGTCAATCTCATTGAAAAGGTAAACAAGGCAACTTGGTATCGCGGAATACTGAATGGGAAAGAAGTATGGATCCATTCAGCATACTTAAAGAAATGAAATAAAAAAACGTGCATATTCTACATGATATGCACGTTTTATTGTTACACATTATGACAAAAGAAGGTAAAATAGTATAGTGCAATTGGTAAAGAATACGGAGGAAAATATGAAATACACAATAGCAGTACCAGTATATAATGACGAGAGTACGATAAGAACGTGTTTAGACAGCATTGTTAATCAAACGATCGGCACAGACAAACTGGAAGTCATCTGTGTCAATGACGGATCTACGGATGACAGCCCCGTAATTTTGGAAGAATACAGTGCAGCTCATAGCTGCATCAAGGTCTTCCATCAAGAAAACAGCGGATCACCAAGTGGCCCCAGGAACAGGGCAATCGAAGCTGCAACAGGGGATTTTATCTTTTTTATTGACGGTGATGATTACTTTGGCCTGGAAGCTTTTGAGCGGATGGAAGAAAAGATTCTTGCATACAATCCGGATATTGTCGTCGGCAAGTATGAAGGTGTAAATCGCGGAGTCCCGACGGCAATCTTTAACAGAAATCCAGATAACTTCCAGTTTTTTGGTTCTAATGCTCTTTATTCAATTGGAGCGGTAAAACTATTTAGGCTGGACTTGTTGAGAAAGTACAAAATTCGTTTTCCGGAACATTATTCGCTTGGAGAAGATCAAGCATTCATGGTGAAGGCCTACTCCTATTCGTCCTCCATCGCTTTGGTGAAAGATTATCCAGTCTATTACGCAACCAACCATTTAACAGAAGGCCGTGAACAGCTCACCAAGCAAGGGATAAAGGGCAAAAGCTATATGTATGCCATGACGGATACGCTCCAAACAATTCGAGAGCTGGAACTTCCAAAAGAAAAAAAGTTAATGGCGTATTATCAATACATACATCGTATCCTGCATGTGGAATTGCGTGCCATCATTGTACGTTCATTTCTTATGGAGGACAAAGCGTATATCTTTAATACGTTAAAAGCATTGATCAAAGAACATAAGTTCCTTGAATTTTATAATTTCTTCAATGCTAGGCAAAAACTGCTTCTGCGCCTGATCGAACAAGGTGAGCTGGAAGATTTGATCAATTTTTGGTATGCCGAAAGCCACCCCGGGAATATGCAAGTCTTTCATGGACTGGTCTATCCTAAATCAGAGAAAGCGTATGAGTTAGCCAAAGCTGAATCTCTCTCTTTCCATAGAAAGAATGATATGCATGCCGTGGTGACTCGTATCACGAAGGGAGCAGAAGGTATCATCCTGGAAGGATACAACTACCATTCACATGTAGATGCGGAAAAAGAAAAAATGTATTTGAAGCTTGTCAATCGGAAAGGTGAGACAACGACGTCCATCGAGATGGCAAAAGGACCGAAAGATAGTGAGTCACCTGTTCCAATCCAATCTGATATACTAGAGAAGCAGCAGGTGATGACATTCCACGCGATCATTCCGTTTTCCGTATTGCACTGGCTGCAGACTGAGGACAGTATAGTCGATTTGCATGTAGTAAGCAGAATTGAGGATTATACGATAACAGCACGTATCAAAGGAGAAGTGCTTTCCTTCCCCAAAATCAAAGGAACATTGAAGGAAAAAAGGAATAAATTCGTTGTGGCGGAATCCTACAACACGAAACATGGTAATTTGTCCTTTAAAGTAAGCCTCGCGAACAAGCCCAAACCAAAGCAGCTTTCTAGAAAGCTGCGTGTTAAAAATAAATTAAAACGCATTATTCAAGCATGATTCACTATTTTATTTTTCTTTAGAAGATTTTTGTGCTATTTTTGTGTAATAGACTGCTCCGCTGATTGTCATCAACCCAAGAATTGGTGATACAGCCGATGCAGTGAAAATAATGATTTTACCTGAGAGAAGATCAAGGTAGCATCAGCAATTGCTTTTGAATTCAAAATGAAGATTGCTTAGGAGGATACAGAAAATGAAAACACCTGTATTCGTATTTAATTCACTGAATGTAGAACGCGGCGGGCTTACCAAGGCTGTGATGAAACGTGCGAATATGCTGGCAGAGCATTATGAAGAAGTGGTTTTCTTTACACTTGCTTATCAGCAGGATCATAAGAATATCATTGAGAAATTATATAAGTCGGGTCAGCTCAGCAGAAAAGTCAAAGTACGAAATTTTTATACCGATTTACTTGATATACAGTTGATAGACAAGCCGAAGAAGGCGAGTACTGAAGTGGAAGGCTTTCGCTCCATCCAGGATAACAAGAGTACGCAGCTGGCTTTCCGTTATTATGACAACGGATATTATAAGGAATATCGCCGCTTCAATGGGGATGGATCATTGAAGTTCATCGATTACATGGATGAAAGCCGTACACGGCTTAGCCGGGCGGAATTCTTGCGGGATGGACGTCTCGTTCGTACAAGCCATATGGACCATGCAACAAACAAGCCTAAGCTGCATCGTTACTTAATGAAAGATGGCAGCTGCAAACTGACAGCCTGGGTGAATCCTTCTGGAAGTGAAGGACGAGTCATTGTATTCGGTAACACGGATGTAGAGTATGACTCCATTCACAAGGCCTATGCAGCATGGATCGGGCAAGCTATTAAGGATTATAACACACCGGTGCTGCTGTCTGATTCCCGAAAAACAGATGAAACCGTTCTGTTAGTAAAAGCGGTTGTGGAAAAGATTGCCGTTGCGCACAATAACCATTTCGAATCTCCATATGATGAGTCAGCTAACACGAAAAAATCATGGACTCATTTTACAGAAGGAATCAACTCGTTTGATCACGTTGTCTTTTTGACAAATGAACAGGAAAAAGACATTACTTCCCGCTACGATGTGACGACTAAGCTCCACGTCATTCCGCATGCGGCTCCAGATACACCTAGTCCACAGCAGGGATACAATCCGAAAGTAGCTGTGACATTGGCTCGATTTGAACCGCAAAAGCGACTGGATGAGGGGATAGCGGCCTTTAAGCATGTGGTGGAAAGAATACCGGATGCTGAATACCATATTTACGGGATGGGTCCGCTTGAAAATGACCTGAAGAAACAAATCAAACAGCTCGGTCTGGAACAGAATGTGAAGCTTTTAGGTTTCTCCTCTAATCCGGCAGCATCTTATCAATCAGCTGCCTGTACCATCTTGACCTCTGACTTTGAAGGCTTTGGTATGGTACTGACGGAAACACTTGCTGCAGGAACTCCAGCGGTATCGTACGACATTAAGTACGGACCTAAAGATATCATCCGGAATGATGTTGATGGATATTTAGTCAAAAAAGGCGATCAAAAAGCGCTGGCAGAAAAAGTGGTAGCCATCATGAAAGACAGCAGCCTTCGGGACAGACTTTCCGCAAGGGCGACAGAAGTCACCGAGCGATTCAGTGAAGAGAGCTTCAAGAAGGATTGGGTCGAGATGTTCGGACAAACCTATACTGCATTGGAAGACGACAAGCCAAAAGAAAAGAAACGATCTTTCTTTGGATTTGGACGTAAATAAACAAAACAGCCGGTTTATTACCGGCTGTTTTCTATTTGTGTAAATTCTATGTGAATAATTGTAAAGTTTCTGTTTTCGTGGCATAATGGGTAGGTCTATCATACGAAGATTCCTACCAGATGGTTTGATCTTGAAAGGTTGTTACAAGTGTGTCAAATCAAGAAATCGTAGAAATAATGGATATTCCTTTCAATAAATTAACGCAAAAAGAGCTATTGCAGCAGCATCTCTATCCGCGAATCAATTCCGGTGAACGTACGTACATCGTAACGGCCAATCCGGAGATCGTCATGCAGGCAAGGGAAGATGCTACGTACAAACAGAGTGTAAAAAGTGCTGATTATATTATTCCCGACGGAGCTGGCGTCGTTATTGCTTCCAAAATACTTGGTAACCCAATCGAAGAGCGTGTGACGGGGTTCGATCTGATGTTCAAACTGCTGAGCTATGCCGAACAGCATAATCTCAGCTGTTATTTCCTTGGAGCCAAACAAGAAGTGAATGATCGGGCAGTCAACCAGGTGCGCTCCCAGTACCCTGGTATCCGCATTGCAGGAAGCCACCATGGCTACTTCAACAAGGACAAAGACGCAAGTGTGGCAGAAGAAGCGGCTGCTGCAAATCCGGATCTCATTTTTGTCGCAATGGGATTCCCGAGACAAGAGAATTTCATCGCAGCGAATCAGCATCTGTTCGAAAAAGGTGTATTCATGGGCGTCGGAGGTGTATTCGATATATTGGCCGGGGAAATGAAACGTGCACCACGGGCGTGGATAAAACTTAATTTGGAGTGGCTGTATCGTCTCATCAAGCAGCCTTTCCGCTGGAAACGGATCTTGAAAGCATTCGAATTCATGTTCCGTGTATTAATACGTAAATAGAAAACCGACAGGCATTGCGCGCCTGTCGGTCTTTTGCATTCAATCGGTACCAGCAATGACGCTTTCCCGATATGCCTCTTTTTCTTTTTTTGACATCTTCTTGTATTCATTCAGGAATTGATCGTATTTCGGGATGACTTCGTCAATGGTGCCATATTCCCGAACCTTTCCGAATTCCAGCCAAAGGATTTTATTGCAGAACTGTTTCATCTGTCCGAGCGAGTGACTGACGAAAACCATTGTCTTTCCTTTGTCCTTGAATTCGTACATTTTTGCAAGACTTTTCTCGGCAAATGCTTTATCTCCTACGGACAAAGCTTCATCGATGATCAAGATGTCTGGATCGATATTAACGGATATAGAGAAACCAAGCCGTGATTTCATCCCGCTGGAATAGTTCTTGACCGGCTGATCGATGAACTTCTCCAGCTCGGCGAATTCAATGATCTTTGGCTCAAGTTCTTTGATTTCTTTTTTCGTCAGACCGAGCATTAAGCACTTCAGCTCGATGTTTTGTCTGCCGGTAAGATCTCCTTTGAGGCCCGCTGAAACAGCTATCAAAGCAGCTTCTCCATTCAAGGTGACAGAACCAGTCGTCTCCGGTACAATACCTGCAATGATATTGGACAGAGTTGACTTACCAGAACCGTTAATACCGATGAACCCGACAACATCTCCTTTTTCAGCTGCGAAGCTGACATTGCGCAAGGCGTAAAAGTCTTCACCATATTCCTTCGGGAAAATGATGTCTTTGATTCGATCGGAGCTTTTACTGTATAACTTATATTTTTTGCTTATATTTTCAACGATAATTGATTTATCCATAAAAATTCCTTTCTAATTAGAGAAAGTCGATAAAATGCCTCCTGAAACGCATATGCAAAGCAGCACCAATCATGAATAGGATGGCAGTGACTACCCAGAAGTAAATGGTGTACTCCCAAGATGTGATGAAATACCAGCCATGCTGTCCCATCAAAGCTGCGCGGTACCCGTCTACCAAATAGTAAAGCGGGTTAAGCTTCATCACTGTCTGCAAAAAGTCTGGGAGCTTTTGAGATACCCAAAGGATCGGCGTCAAATATATAACCATACGAAGAGTAGCTTGCAAGAGAAGCTGGATATCCCGTATAAGTGTTGTCAAAGTAGTCATCACCAGCACAAAAGCATATGTGAACGCAAAGGTTGCAATCATGAAATATGGCAGCTGCAGTATATAGACACTGACCGGATAGCCGGTAATTTGCAGCAAAATGATAGCCAGAACAACGAGTATCAAATGTGGATAAAACTTCGAGAAGATGGTGATATTCGGAATCACGCTCATCGGGAAATTCATTTTTGATAACAATCGGAGTCTGCTATAGATTGATTTAGAACCTTGCGTTGCGGCTGGCTGGAAAAACATCCAGACAACCAGCCCGGATATAAGCCATGGGAAGAACTGCAAATCGGGTTCACCAGGTGTAGGATTCGGAATCGTGCGCACTTTACCGCCACTGATCAGATAACCGAATACAAGCCAGTAAACGGCCATCTGAATGACAGGGCTGATTACTTCCCACGCCAATCCAAGATAGTTGGCATTATTGTTATTCCTTAGTTCATAAAGCGAAATACGTCGAATGAGATTAAAATGCTTGAATTGTTCCTTTAGAACAGTGATTGCTGATTTCATGTAAAAGTCCTTCCTGCTAGGATGTTCTTTTGTTCAGACCTCTTAAATTATACTAGCAACAACCTTAGAAAACAATTTTAATTTACATTGTCTTTACAATCGAGGGCAAGGCGTCAAAAGGAACTGCCACCCGGTATGGAGGGTGGCAGTCTTGTTTTATTTATGGCGTTGTCGCAGTACCTGCAGAGTCGACTGATGTACTGTCATTTGTGCCAGTTCCTGTCGGATCTTCATATGTTGTACCGGTTGAACTTTCGGATGTACTGTCTGTATCATAGGTTGTGGTTCCGCTGGTGCCATCTCTTGCAGAACCAGTGTCGGTCGCGCCGGATGAACCAGTGCTTTCACTCGTCCCGGTATCAGTACCGCTGTTCGGCGTACCAGTGCTGTAATCGGTTGAACCGGTGCTTCCTGTCGTATTGTCAGTCGTATCAGTACCAGTACCGCTGCTTGTTGTTCCTGCAGAATCAGTTGTCCCTGTACTGTCAGTGGAACCATCTGTTGAACCGGTACTATCGTAAACGCCGCTGCCATCTGTTTCCACGCTGTCGGTGTCCACTTGCTCGGATAAGTCGAGATGTTCACGAAGTTGTTTCTGGACATCTGCCAGGGAAGTTGGATCGACTTGGTAGTACCAGATGCCATCGGATAGTTTGCCGCCGGTACCATCAAGATTCAATGTGTTGATTTTCAGATCATTGCTTGTACCATAAGAGATGAAGCTCTTGATCTGATTGAATGTCAGGCTTGTGCTTAGGTTGTCCCCCACATCCTGGATCAAATCGTCATATTTGAATACAGAGCCGGCAGATGCTGCTTTTGTGATCATTGCTTTGATGATCTCCTGCTGGCGTTTTCCGCGTTCGATGTCATTATCGTAATGACGCGTACGCGCAAGTGCGAGTGCTTCTTCTCCATTAAGTTCCTGCAAACCTTCCTCCAAGTGGATGGCGTCTTTTTGATCTTTCGAGTTCTGTTCATACAGCTCGTATGGCACCTCTACTTCGATACCGCCCAGTGTATCGATGATATCCATGAAGGCGTTGAAGTTGATTTCAGCATAATAATCGACTGGGACATTCAGGAAATTCTCCACGGTTTCCACACTTGCCTGGGCACCGCCATAAGCGTGTGCGTGGGTGATTTTCGTCTTGCGGTCGACTTCCGGTACGTAAACATAGGAGTCGCGCGGGATGCTTAAGAGATCGACGCTGTGATCTTCCTTATTGAAAGTAGCGAGGATCATGGCATCCGATCGGGAGTTTGCTTCGTCCCGCGTATCGCTGTCATCCACTCCCATGAATAGAATCGAAACATTATCCTCAACAGGGTCGACTGCTTCTTCGCGCAATGCCGATTTATCCCGTGTATCTTCGACATGGGCCTTCTCGATCGCATTGGCTGCAGAGGTCCATAGATGAGCAGCATATGCAGCTCCTCCAGCGCCAAGAATGAGAACTGGGATGAGAATTAACATCAAAATTCGTTTTTTATTTACTTTTTTCTTCACGATTCGCCCGGGAGGCTTCGGTTGGTAAGGTGACTTTCTTGACATGATTAAACTCCTTTTTACTGATGTATCTGTATGTTTATTCATTGAATTCGTTGGTAAAGTCTACCTGTTACTAGAACATGCTAATCTTAATTGTACAATGAAAAAGTTGCAACGTAAAATTACTATTATATTACAAGCGAATCCCGCGTGTGGCTGGGATGTTACAGGATGCATGATCATTTTTCTAAACTTTTTCCACACTTTTTCGGGGCGAGACCCGATTATAGCTGTGAAAGGAGGGGAGGAACATGGCAGTCATCGCAACCCATGATAAAACACGCCTCAGCATCGTTTTGTTTGATGGCGTCGATCCGGAGACAGGCAAAGATAAATACAAAACAAAGAGTTTTAACAACATCAGGCTTGATGCGACACCGGATGAGCTGCATGCTTTCGCGGATGCATTGGTACCGCTTCAGCAGCGTGATTTTTACGCAGTGGAAAAGAACGAACATTCCATTCTGCGTCAGGACTAATTCGACAAAAAAGGAGGAATGATGCATGAAGAAGCTGGATCTGCAGTTTTTGAATGAGGCAGGTAAGACGGTGACCATCAGCTTGGAACAGCCAGTCGAACCAATCGACGAGGCCGCAATCGATCAGGCAATGGACACAGTCATTGCGCAGAATGTCATCTCATCGAGCGGCGGAGCGCTTGTCTCTAAAAAAGCTGCCCGCATCGTCGATCGTACCGTGCAGGAAATATTCTGATCCACGAAGGAGTGCATGCTTGCAAAGCTGCACTCCTTTTTTCCATAAGAAAGGAGGCGTTCCTGATGGAACCATGGCTTGCGATCATAAAGGAATTCGGATTTCCGGCAGCTGTCACCTTTAATTTGATGCACCGGATCGAAACCAAACTGAATACGCTGATTGCTTCCATCCATACGCTGCCGGAGAAGCTGAAATGAAAAAAGACCAGCATCCGAGATGCACCCCAAGCTTTCAGGGGGCATCTCTTTCCTTCATTTCAAGGGGGCTGGTCTTTTCATTTTTATCTATCAGGGGGATGCTGATTTGTATCGTAGTCCCCAGTCCTTCCTCGCTGCATAAGATCAATCCGCAGCCATTCCATTTTTGCAGGCGGGCATGGGTATTGATCAGACCGATGCTATCTTTGTGGCCTTCTGATATATTCAGTGATCGCTGTTTAACGGGAGGGATGCCAACGCCATCATCCTTGATATGGATGATCGCATTGCTTCCCTTTTTAAATAGATGGATGAGGATCGTACCCCCTTCTTCCTTTGGCTGCAAACCATGAAGGACTGCATTCTCCACTAAAGGCTGCAGCGTCAGGGGAGGTATGCTGAATTGCAATTCACGGTCTATTTCCCAGTTCACTCGCAGCTTTTCGCCAAATCGTTCCTTCTGGATATACAGATAGGAATGCACTAATTCCATTTCTCTTTGGATAGGGATGATGCTGGATAGATTCTGTCCATTGAAACTTGCTTGCAAATAGTTGCCGAACTCCTGAAGCAAGCGCATCATCCGGTCGTTATCAATCGAACTTAGTGCGGCGATTGTATTCAATGTATTAAAGAGGAAATGCGGATGAATCTGGGCCTGCAGCCAGGCTGCTTCGATACGGAGCCGATCCTCGATCGATACTTTCAGTTCCAGCAGCGATCTGATCCGTGTTTTCATCTCGTGCATATCCACCGGTTTCGTGACATATTCATTGGCACCCGCTTGGAAGCCAGCGTGGATATCTTCAGGCTGAGAGCGTGCGGTTAGCAGTAATACAGGTAATTCGGTGAGGCTGTAACGGCTCCGGATCATTTTCGTTAATTGAAAACCTGAAATCTCCGGCATCATGACATCAATGATCAGCAAATCCCATCTCCCAGCCTCTAATTGCTGAAAGAACTCGGCTGATGATGCGGCGGTACGGATGTGATAGCCATCCGTTTCCAGCGCTTGTCTAAGGATCATCAGATTTACGGGGTCATCGTCTATCACAAGAATCCGATGGCCCGAGACAGCAGCAGGAACAGCAGAATCGTGAAACTGTTCTGAAGCAGCACTCTCGGTGAAGGAGCTATTTTCTACAATGGATTTATCCGTTCGAGCCGCACCGATCGGTAAGCTGAGCGTGAAGACGGAACCTTTTCCAAGTTCTGATTCTGCCGTCAAAGAACCACCATGCATCTCGGCAAGCTGTCTGCTGATACCAAGACCAAGACCGATTCCCTCACTTTCGGAAATGGAATTTTCCCCTTTTTCATAAGGAAGGAAAATTCTGGCCTGTGTCTTTGCATCCATACCAATACCGGTATCTGTCACCTTGACTCGGAGATTGGATTCATCTGCTGACACATCGACGGTAATGTTTCCTTCTGGTGTAAACTTCAACGCGTTATGAAGCATATTTGTCACAATCTGCGTCAGGCGGTGTTCATCCGCATATATGGACGGAAGGTTATCCGGCATTCGCAGATGAATGTTTACACGCTTTTCGTCTGTCATGAAACGCAGCATATCCACTGTCCCGATCAAAATCGGCGCAATGGAAATAGAAGCAGGTTCCAGACGGACTCGATTGGATGTTATCTGGGTAACATCAATCAGATCGTTGATAAGATAGGACATCTTCCGACTGATTGTATGAATCAGTTCCAGCTGATAGCGGCTGCGTTCCTTCAGTTTATTTTCCTGCTGCAATACACTTTGAACCATATTCATCATCCCGTGCAAAGGTGTACGCAGCTCATGGGATGTGTTTGCCAAGAATTGATCTTTCCGCTTCTGTTCCATCTCCAATTGTTCGATATACTGCTTGTTCTCGGCTTCTGTCTGGAAAAAGCGCAGGAACCAAAAGCTGCAGAAGCATACCAATGCCATGGTGATATCGAAAGGATAGAAGCTAGCCTTGATGGCAGCTCGCAAGGTGTCTTCCAAAATTGGGATATTGCCCACAAAAATGGTCCAAGCAACGTGGGAGACAACAGCAGCACCAGCCAAGAACAATGGCAATGCTCTCTCTCCGCTGAGATAAACAGTGCGGAATAAAATCCAGAATATGATGGAGAAGGCTGCCACCAGGGAAATAGCAATTCCAATCACATACCGGACGAATTCTATCGGTGCTGCAAGGATATAAATCAAGTACGAAATAAACAGGAAATATAAAATTTTGAATGGCCATTTGAAAGCTGCTTTCGTAAAGGTAAAGACAACAAAAAGCAGAAAGAAAAAGCTTAAGCCGATGTAACTTAAATACACAATCCTTACATACCATTCATGACGAAGCGGCATGACGTAACCCAGCGTATTGTAATCGGAAGTCACGACAGCCAGGCTTGCCGCCATTGCCGCAATCGAAAAGAATAAGGTACCAATTTTCTTTGGTTTCATCAAATAAAGCACAAACGCATATAAAGCATGAATGAATATGATGGCTCCAACGAAGAATTGAAGCAATCCGGCCTGGTATGTTTCCTTTTGTATCTGCTGGGAGGAGCCGAATCCCACGTTGATCAAGGATCGTGCCCGCTCATTACCGTGAAATTCATCGAAACGGAGTTTTACGTTAATCTGTCCGTTCTGATCTGCCCGTAAATCGGTAATGGAAACTGGGGTAGGCGGCCCCTTTTCAAAGTCGACTGTTTGGTAAACAAGCTGGTCATTGGCATAAACCGTGAAATCGGAATAAAGGGCGCGAATGGAAAGGGCGTAGCGGCTCTGTTGGTCATCCACCTGAATATTCATTTCATAAGTCCCTGCAGCTTCCGGTTTCATATACGTCGGAAGCGGTTGATACACAGGATCATCTGTTTTTTTTGTCAGCTTCCATTCGCCCTCATCCAGGGTAATAGAGTGGCTGTTTGAAAAATCGATTTGGCGTACATCCAGCTGCCCGCCGACTGCCGCAGGCTGTACATCGGGTGTCTGTGTGTGATACCAAACGATTCTTCCTAACGTCAAGGCAGCTGCAAAAGCTAAAATGGTGATCAGTTTCATACTTCGTTTCATAATGTTCCTCCTGCTTTTTAGCCCTGCATATGCTGAACCCTCCACGACTCATACCAGTCGACTACCTCTGACTCCGGAGCAATATCGAATTCTTCTTCCAGCATCACTTTTAAACGTTTAAAGTGACTCACCACTTCACCTGTTTCACCCAAGGCACCATAGACATGCATAAGGCGTATATAACTGTGCGCAATATACGGATAATCCGATTGCATGCGCAAGTAAAGGGAGATAGCATCCTCCAATATGTTGCGCTCCTCTAAAAAGGCTGCGACCTGTGTGGCGGTCTTATACCAAATTTCTTTCAGCTGCCACTGCCCGGATTCGGCCCATGCATACCCTTCTGCGGCAAAATAATCGCCTTTATAATCCCGCAGCAATTCTAGATAGCTTGTCAAAGAATGATCGCGCAATACCGGCATTCGGTTTACACGATCCTGCCATCGGGCAGCATCCACTTCTGCATTTCCCAGATGAAGCTGATAGCACTGATTGTAATTGCTTAATGACAAGGCAGGAAGCGAAGCAGCCAAGGTCTTCCGGATGACATAGATGGTGGAATATAGCTGCGTAAAGGCTTTCTCAGGCGCTTTTTCCTCCCAGAACCTCTCGATCAGGACATCTTTTCGTACAGGCTTGCCTGCATGGTGCAGCAAGTAGCAGAAAATCTCCTTCGCCTTTGATGTTCTCCATTGAACAGGTAGTGCCTCGCCATTCTGGATGAATTGCAATGTCGGCATACAGTTGATTTGTATGGGAGCATCGGAGCCATTTTTCTGCTCATCCATCTTCAAGCGTTGGATCGTCTTCCTTAATCTGTCCTTTTGGATCGGCTTCACAAGATAATCCAGTGCATTCAGCTCGAATGCCTGAACAGCATATTCGTGGAAGCCGGTCACAAATACGATTGGCAATTCAGGATGTGCTTCTTGTATGGCGGCTGCCAGCTCTACTCCATTTACAGTACCGATTTTTATATCGAGAAAAAGCAAGTCAGGCTTCTTGTCCTTGATTCTTTCCGTCAACCCCCGAGATGTTCGATAGGCACCCACAATCTTGAAATCGCCAATGCTATGTAACTGTGTTTCGAGAAACTGCAGCGCTAATGGCTCATCATCCACGAGCATCACTTTCATACGGTAGCCTCCTGCCCAAAGTGTTCTAGCTAGTATTATAGCAACCAACTTTGGAAAGGTAGCCTGTTTTTGGAAAAATTTTTGCCATTCGACAAAACTTGCGGGTCTTTTATCATGATTATTTGGATAAAATGTACAGTTTTTGTTCAGAAGGCTTTGCTAATGTGAGTGAAGTCTGGGGTTTGTGATACCAGTCCAAAAATTGATAAAGGGGAAGGAAGCAGTAATGAGAAAATTTCCTGTAATGATGCTTATTGCGATTTTGCTTATGCAGACTGTGTTATCGGGTTCACTTGGAACTGCACAGGTTTTTGCGGAGGGAACCGATGCAGAAGCTTTTCAGGCGGTAATCGAAGTGACCGATAAGGAAGACAATGCTATCAGTGCAGAAAATCGCGCAGACAGAGACAAACAGCTGAAACTGAAGGTGAATTGGCACAAGAACCAGCACACATCAGATCATACATACAACATCACACTACCAGATCAACTTGCGTACGAGACTGTCGAGTCTGCCAATCTGCTGAATGCAGAAGATATCGAAGTCGGAAAATATGAACTGAAAGATGGAATACTATCTTTCCGATTTACGAATGAAGAAGAAGAACCAGCCAGCGGAATACTGGAGATAACAGCGCAGATCGGAAAGACCCTTCAGGATAGCGAGGAACAAGAGACGAACTTAACGTTTCTCGTTGAAAATGAACAGCAGGTGATTCCACTCTATCTGAATCCTGCAGCTAATAAAGAACAGCTTCCAGAGGAAGGAACAGCAGCACAAGGACAGGAAGAAAAAACTCCTGCTGAACCAACGACGGAAGCGAATCAGCCAACTGAAGAGGAAAAAGAAGCAGAAGAACCTGCAGCTGACAATGCAGAGGAACAAGCGGAATCTGCTGGAGATGAGACGGATAAAGCAGAACAAGCGCAAACAAAAGAAAATGCTGATGAAAAAGAAGCAAACGAAGAACCTGCAGCACAAGAGCGCCTGACAGGTGAGATAGAAGAAAATATCATCTCGAACATCGTTCTGAAAGATAAGGACGGGAACGTTATTGATGCAAATGAGAATCCGGATAATCATCCAGCCTTGGGTGATGAAGTTACGATTGATATGGACTGGGCTTTGGAAAATGGTCATCCATACGGGGAGGGGGCTACTTTCACCTTCTCACTGCCGGACTACTTCAAGATTTACAATGATGTGGACGGACAATTGGAATTCGGAGATGAAAGTGTCGGAACTTATAAACTAAGTATGGATGGCACAGTCGTCATGACTTTCAACGACAACATCGCCAAGCTATCCAATGTAAAAGGGACATTGCATTTCTGGACGGAATTCCATGAAAAGATCGAGGGAAGTATCGAACAGGAAATCATCTTTAACATCAAGGAAGAAGATATAGTTGTCATTCCAGTGAAATTCCAGCCAAAGCCCGGGAATGCAATCGATAAATCCGGCAAAACAGACCGAGGCTATAATGCAAAGGAAATCACTTGGACAGTCGATTTCAACAAACAGCTGAAGACAATCGAGGATGCTGTCGTAAAAGACCCATTGGAAGCAAATCAAAAGCTGCAGCCAGATTCGATCAATGTATATAAGCTGGATGTCCTGCTTGACGGTACTGTGAGACAGGGAGATTTGGTTGATCCATCCGCTTACACCGTTCAAGCGGAACCTTTTGAAATCAATTTTGGTAAGCTGACGGATGCTTATCGTGTGGAATTCAAAACTGACATTACGGATGCTGATGGTACTGCTTATAAAAACACAGCTACATTGACTGGTTCGAATATCGAGGATCTGCCAGCGACTGCTTCAGTCGGCGTCAGCCGAGGGAAACCACTCGCCAAACGAAGTGCTGCTTATGATGCAGCAAAGCAGACAATCACCTGGGAAATCCAATACAACTACAATGAAAAAACAATCCAGCAGCAGGACGCTGTGCTGACGGATTTGTTCGATGACAAGCATATGCTGATTGCAGACTCCATCAAGGTCGAAAAAATCACGATCGGTGAGAATGGACAGCAAACGGGTGCTGAACCTTATATGAATTACCAAGTCGAAGAACAGCCAGCTGCCGATGGAAAGCGCGGATTCCAGCTGCAATTCAAGGAAGATATCCAGAACGCTTATAAAATCACTTATCAAACAAAAGCAGATGGCCGAGTCATGGATGATGGCCGTATCAACAATAGTGTCACAGTAGGAGACAACAAAAGTGATACAGGTCAAGGGGTCAGTCAGCAAGTTCTTTCCAAAGGCTACTCCAATGTAAACTATAAAGATAAAACAGCAAACTGGACCATTGAATTCAACAAAGACTCCCATAAGATGACGAATGTCTTCATCACGGATACCTATCCGAATAAGGGACTCTCGATGAAAGAGGATACGTTTAAGATCGTCGATCGCGCTACTGGCGAGACAGTATCCGAAAACGATTATGAACTTGTCGTGACAGCTGACGGGTTCACGGTCAAGTTCAAGAATGAGATCAAGACACCATATCGCATCACCTATACAACCGATTTTGATTACGACAGCTTAGGCGAGCAAAAACAATTCCGGAACCATGTCCAGCTGGACTGGACGGATGAATCGGGGAAAGATCAGACCAAGGAGGCAGCAGCGGGATTCAATCCGGATGACTATACAGTGAATAATGGTTTCAAGAATGGTTCCTACAATGCTGTAACGAAGGAGATCACCTGGAATATCGGGGTCAACTATGACTTGAAGGACTTGAAAAACGCCACTGTAACCGACTATATCCAAGGTGAGCAGAATCTAGTGGAAGGTTCGTTGAAAGTATACGAGATGAATCTATTAAGTTGGTGGAATGGTGCTGGTAAGGGGAATCTCTTAAAAGAAGGCACAGATTATGTTGTAGAGAAATTACCTAACAATACGGAAGGCGAGCCAGGCTTCAGGGTGAAGCTTACAGACAGCAGCAAGCCATATTGGGTAGAGTACAAAACCAGCCTGGCTGGGAAGTTGATTGTCAATCGTTACGATAACACGGCGACCTTGTCAAGTGATGGTTTGGAACCTATCAATCTTGATGCACAGGTATCCGTCCAAAACGGCGGCAGCTACAACGTAAAAGATGGTGCCCAAATTGGCAATGTGATCAATTGGAAGATCGATATCAACAAAGGCCAGTCACATGTATCAAAAGCGAAAGTGACGGATGAACAGCAGGCAAACCAAATCCTCCTGGAAGACAGCTTCAAGTTATTTGCAACGAATGTTTCTGAAAATGGCAGTCTCTCCAAAGGGGAAGAAGTGCCGAAAGACGCATATACACTTGACATACAAACAGCTGAAGATGGCAGCCAAACATTCGAGTTATCCTTCCTGGAAGATATCGATCGAGCGTATATCCTTGAATATCAATCGTACATCAATGCAGCCAATGGAGAAGCCATCAGCAATAAGGCAGTCTTCTCCGGTGAAAACATCACAACCGAAACAGTCGAATCCGGTAAGACGATCATCGTCCGTAAAAGCGGAGGCAGCGGTACCGGGTCCGGTGAGTATGGCAGCCTGGAAGTGTCCAAAGTGGACGCGGCTACTGATGAGGCATTGGCTGGAGCGACATTCACGTTATATGACAGCGAAGGAAAAATTGCCATCCGCAGTGTGACAACCGGGGAAGATGGCAAGGCAGTATTCAAAAACTTGCTTTATGACGATTATCTGTTGAAAGAAGACAAAGCACCGGAAGGCTATGTAGTTGGCATCCAGGATACCCAGAAGGTAACCGTGGATGGCGAATCGAAAACAATCATTAAAAACAAAGAAATCACACGGGATGTTCTACTGACGAAAGTCGATAGGGAAACAAAAGAAGCACTTCAAGGAGCTGTTTTCACTTTAGAACAACAAGTGGATGGCGAGTGGAAACAAGTCCAGGAAAACCTGACAACGGGTGAAGATGGTACGATTTCCGTTAAAGATCTTGATGCAGGAAACTATCGATTCATCGAGTCGGCAGCGCCAGATCTTTATGACCTTGATACGGATCCCGTCTACTTTGAAATCAAAGCAGATCAAACCTTTGTAACGACTGTTACAAAAGATAACACAGTTAAAAAGGGCAGTGTGAAACTGCATAAGAAAGATGAAGCAGGCAACCCATTGCAAGGTGCGATTTTCACTTTGAAAGATGAGTCCGGCACCATCATAAAAGACGGGCTGACAAGCGATGAGAACGGAATTGTGGAAGTCAAAGATTTGCGTCCAGGCAAATATGAAATCGTGGAAACAATGGCACCGGAATTTTACCAGCTGGATGCCACAGTGCATGAGTTTGAAATCAATCCGTTAAAAGAGGCTGAGATCGACCTTGGTACGATCCAAAACAAACTCATCACCGGCGGTATGCAACTGACAAAAGTTGATGCAGATCAGACTGAGACGCTGCTCGCAGGAGCAGTTTTCGAACTGCAAACTGCGGATGGGAAGACGCTGAAAGAAGGTCTGACAACGAATGAAGCAGGTGTACTGGTTGTCGATCAGCTGGCACCTGGTGACTATCAGCTGATAGAAACCAAAGCGCCGAATGATTATCAATTGGATCCGACACCAATCACTTTCACGATTGAAAAAAGCAAGGAAGCAACAATTCAAGTGGAACGTGAAATGAACAACAAACTGATACCAGGAGAAGTCGTCCTGACAAAAGTGGATGACAAAGATGGTTCCATCCTAGCCGATGCAACGTTTTCGCTTTATAAGGAAAATGGGGAGCTGGTTCAAGAAGGATTGAAAACAGACGCAGCAGGTCAGGTTACTGTTTCCGATTTGCAGCCAGGCAGTTATTATTTCCAGGAAACCAAAGCACCGGCGAATTACAAGCTGAACGAAGCAAAGATTCCGTTCACGATCGATCGCAGTCAAGTCGTAGCTGTCCAAGTCAAGGCAGACAATACACTGATTCCTGGAGCCGTATCCTTGATCAAGACGGACGAAGATGATCAGAATCTCCGCTTGCCAGGAGCAGAATTCAAGCTTCAGGATGCAGATGGAGAAATAGTCAAGGAAAACCTTGTCACCGATGAAGCAGGACGAATCATCGTCGAAGACTTAACACCAGGAACGTATTACTTTGTGGAGACGAAAGCGCCTGTGCATTATGAGCTGGATGACACACCAATCGAAGTGACAGTCGAAAAAGGACAGCAAGCAGCAGCGGTTGTGAACGCGACTAATAAGCTGATCCCAGGCAGTGTTGTACTGGAGAAAATGGATAGTGCAGATCACAGTGTCACTTTGGAAGGCGCAGCATTTAAGCTCGTGAACAATAAAGGCGATGTTGTGGAAGAAAAACTTGTAACGGATAAAGATGGACGTATCACGGTGAATAATCTGAAGCCGGGCGATTACCAGTTCATCGAAATCGAAGCACCAAAAGATTATGAGCTTGATGCAGAGCCAATCGATTTCACCGTTGAGAAGAGTCAGGAAGAGGCGCTTGTGATTCAGCAGACGAACACGCTGAAGCCAGGTGAAGTCGAGTTAGTGAAAGTGAATAAAAACGATTCTGCAGAAGTATTGGCTGGTGCGGAGTACGTATTGAAAGATGCATCGGGTAATACAGTGAAAGAAAATCTGGTTACCGATCAAGATGGCAAAATCCGTGTAACCGGCTTGGCACCAGGAAAGTATCAATTCGTCGAAGTTAAAGCACCAAAGGATTTTGTATTGGATAAGACGCCGATCACATTCGAAGTCGAGCGCAGCCAAGAAAAAGCGGTGACAGTGACAGCAGTCAACGAAATGATCAAAGGCGCGGTTGAACTTACCAAGGTCGGCGAAGATAACTTGGAAAAAGGTCTGGAAGGAGCGGAATACGAGCTCCGGACAAAAGCTGGAGAAACTGTCCAAACAGGCAAAACAGATGAAACAGGAAAGCTTCGATTCAAAGACTTGCTTCCTGGAGATTATGAGATTGTCGAAACAAAAGCACCATTCGGCTATGACTTGGATGCTGCACCGATTCCTGTGACAATCGAGCGCAGCCAAGAAAAGGTACTCACTGTCCAGCAAGTGGACCAATTGACACCAGGTTCTGTTTTATTGAAGAAAGTCGACAGCAAAGAGAATGCGATCGGTCTTGCCGGAGCAGTATTCGAATTGCAGGATGAGACAGGAAAGACATTGCAGGAAGGTTTGACAACAAATGAGGCTGGCGAGCTGTCCATCGTGGATTTGAAGCCAGGTGATTATCAGCTTGTCGAGACACAAGCACCAGCCGATTATACACTGAATGACACACCAATCATCTTTACCATTGAAAAAGGTCAGCAAGTGATTCCGACAGTGGAAGTGGAAAATACACTTACACCAGGCGTTGTCTCTTTGATCAAAGTGGATAAAGATAATGAGAACGTGCCGCTTCAAGGAGCAGAATATAAGCTTGTCGATGAAACAGGCGCAATCGTGCAGGAAAACTTGGTCACCGATCAGGATGGACGCATCATTGTTTCCGATCTTGCACCGGGCAACTATCAGTTCATTGAAACAAAAGCACCGGAAAATTACGTACTGGATGCGACACCGATCGATGTCGAGGTGAAGCGGAGCCAGCAGGAAGCAGCTGTTGTTTATGCAGAAAATGAACTGATTCCAGGAAGCGTCGTCTTGGAGAAGAAAGATAGCGTCGATGACTCTATCACACTGGCAGGTGCAGAATTCAAACTAGTGGATAGTAAAGGCAATGCCATCGAAGCGAAACTGACGACAGATGAGAACGGCAGAATCGTAGTGGAGAACCTCAAACCAGGTGCTTACCAGTTCATCGAGACAAAAGCACCGGCAGATTATGTACTGGATGAAAAGCCGATAGATTTCGAGATTGCAAAGAGCCAAGAGCAACCGCTTCTTCTCACAGCAAAAAACACGCTCATCCCAGGTGGAGTGGAATTGATCAAAGTCAATACACATGACAATACCGAAAAACTCGCAGGGGCCGTATTCGAATTGCAAGATCAAGATGGCAATGTCATCAAAGAAAATCTGACAACAGATGAATCCGGAAAAATCAGCGTGGATGATCTGGCTCCAGGAAGCTATCAATTCGTCGAGACACAAGCGCCAGCTGACTTCTTGAGAGATGAAACACCGCTAACCTTCGTCATTGAAAGAAGTCAGACAGGAAAAGTGGTGCTGACAGCGGAAAATGACCTTAAAAAAGGATCTCTCGAGATTGTCAAAGTCGGCAGTGAGGATGAAAAAGTAGGGCTGGAGGGGGCTTCATTCGATCTATTGACAGCAGCTGGGGAAAAAATAGCTTCCGGCAAGACGGATAAGGAAGGAAAGCTGCAATTCAAAGATCTAGTTCCAGGTGACTATATCATCAAGGAAACAGAAGCACCTTTCGGTTATGACCTGCATACGACGCCTAAACAGGTGACGATTGAACGCAGTCAACAAGAAGCAGCTGTCATCCAGTTGACCAATGAACTCTCAACCGGAGCGGTCAATCTGGAGAAAGTCGACAGCAAGGACAACAATGTCAGATTGGCAGGAGCTGTATTCCGTTTGGTCGATAGCAAAGGGGAGACATTGCAGGAGGGTCTGACAACGAATGGTGATGGCCAGCTGACAATCACGGATTTGAAGCCGGGCGACTATCAGCTCGTGGAGACAAGTGCTCCGGAGAATTACGTTCTGGATGAAACACCGATTAACTTTACTATTGAAAAAGGACAGCAAACGCCACTTGCCGTGACAGCCGAGAATACGCTTCAGCCAGGCGTTGTGTCGCTTATTAAAGTTGACAAGGATAATCGGGAAATTCATCTGGAAAATGCGGAATTCCGCTTGCTTGATGACAAAGGTAATATCGTGAAAGAACAGCTGTACACAGACGGCGAAGGCCGCATCATTGTCAAAGATCTGGCACCAGGTTCTTATACCTTCGTCGAAACGAAGGCGCCGATCGGATATGAGCTGGATGATACACCAATCGAAGTAACAGTAGAAAAAGGTCAAAAGGAAGCAGCCGTCGTAACAGCTGTGAACAAGTTGACACCAGGAACAGCTGTACTGGAAAAAGTCGATGCAGACGATGACGCGTTGAAATTGGAAGGCGCCGTGTTCAAGCTCGTAAATGACAAAGGCGATATCATCAAAGAGGAGCTTATTACTGATGAAAACGGGCGCATCTCGGTTGACGGTTTGAAACCAGGAAACTATCAGTTCATCGAAACAAAAGCACCAGTCGGATATGAGCTGAATGATACACCTATTACTGTAACAATAGAAAAAGATCAGCAAGAAGCCGCTGTTGTGACGGCTGTAAACGAATTGACACCAGGAACAGTCATTTTGGAAAAAGTTGATGCGGGCGATACTTCCAAAGTACTCGAAGGGGCGGTATTCGATGTGGTCGATGAGACAGGGAATACTGTAAAAGAAGGCCTTATCACGGATGAAAACGGTCAAATCACAATCGATGACCTGCAGCCGGGAGACTATCAATTCGTCGAGACAAAAGCACCAGCCGGTTATCAGCTGAATCAAACGCCGATTCCATTCACGATTGAAGCAGCCCAAACAGAATCAGTGACAGTAACGGTGACAAACGAACTGCAGCCAGTTCCTGAGGATCCAGAAGAACCTCCTGTGCCACAAGAGCCAGGCAATGATGAAACACCAACAGACCCACCTAGCACAGAACCAGTTGATCAAGTAACAGACAAACCTGAACCAGGGAACTCTGTAACTCCAGCAGCAGGCAGCGGAATCGATTCTAAACCAAGGGCGAATGACCAGCCGGGACTGCCAGCGAGTTTGCCGCAGACTGGGGAGCAGCTGCTATCACTGATGCTTATGGCAGGTATCCTTTCAGTCGGCATCGGAGGAGTATACATTTGGAATGCTCTCCGTACGCAGGCAGTAAGGAAGAGGAATTAAGATGAAAAAAGGAAAGCTGATTATTGGGATTGTATTTCTCTTGTTAGGAGTGGCGTTAGTTGCCACTCCCCTTACTATGGAAAGAATGCATGCCAAAGAAGTGAATGAATTAGAAAAAGCCTTTGCAAGCATTGAGGCAGGAGACCAGCCAGAAGCTGGGGGATCCCAAGAGAGAAAATGGTCGGAAGAAGAACTGGCGGAGACGATGAAGCTGGAGATTCCTTCTATCGAACTAGAGCAGTATGTACTCAATCAAACGACAGCAGATAATTTAGCTATCGCATTGACTCAAATCAAGGCAGATCAAGATCCTGCCAAGGACAATTTCTCGATTGCCGGCCATCGCGGTTATCGGGGAGATCGCTTCTTCCGACAGCTGCCCGAAGTGAAACCAGGAGCAGAAATCAAACTGCAGGATAAAGATGCTACCTATATCTATGAAGTGAACAATGTCGAGATAGTGGAACCTGATGATATCGCCATACTGGAAAATGGAGATGATCCCAAAATCACCTTGGTAACATGTACGCTCTCTGGTAAACAGCGAGTTGCTGTAACCGGGGAATTAACGAAAGTCGTGCGAAAAAGCTGAATAAGCCGTGCCATACCAAAATAATATTCTTGTAATTTCGAAAACTACTAAAGAGAAACCAGATCCAAACCGATAATGCTAGTAAAGAAAATCTTGCTGTACTGAGGAAAGGGCGGTCCAATGATCCTGAAAGAAAATGATTTTTTTGTTGGTTTATGGAATGCTTTTCTGGTTTCTGGCTTGTTTTATGCAAGTCTGCTGTACACATATTTATTGTTCTTGAGATAAAATCAGACAAACCAGACCATCTATCTTACTTGCGTGGGGACGTTGAGGGATGCGATCTGAAACTATAATGCAACTATCAGGATGCCAGTAACTTGGCATCTCTTTTTTTGTCCTGCAACATTACAAGAACTTCATACATATTTAACAGGAACTTCATGGCTGTAAGCTATGATGACTATCATACATATTGATAGAGTCGAGGTGGCGAAGATGAAGAGGTGGAAGAGGTGGACAGCCCTGTCGCTTGCGGCAGCAAGCATGGCGATACCGGCTGTAGGACATGCACAAGAGCTCAAAGTTTACGGCCATGATCAAGGACAAGCGCTTCAAGTAGAACAGATTGGCCGCTATGACAGCGGCAGCGGTATCGGGGAAGGCGGTACGGAAATAGTTGCTTATGATGGCAAAACAAAACGTGCCTTCTCGGTCAATGGGGCAGCCAGAGCTTTGGATATTTTGGATTTGAACGGATTGAAGGATGGAAACAATGAGATTCCGCTGTTAAAGCGCGTCTCACTGGAATCTTTTGGCGTAAGTGCTTCTGATGTTACAAGTGTCGCCATCCATCCAGAAGGCGAATTCATTGCGGTATCCGTTCCAAGTGCGGTGAAAACCGACCCGGGTCATGTTGTTTTACTTGATATGGATGGAAACAAGCTGGCGAGTGTCGAAGTAGGCGCCTTGCCCGATATGGTCACCTTCACGCATGATGGAACGAAAGTGCTCGTTGCCAACGAAGGCGAACCTTCCGATGACTACACAGTCAATCCAGAGGGTTCCGTGAGCATCATCAATGTAGCAAATGGACTGGACAACCTATCAGCGGAAACTGCCGTTTTCACTGACGACATAGTGGAGCGGGATGTACGTAAAGTGAATCCCGACCCGGATAACACTTCCTATGCAGAAAACCTGGAGCCGGAATACATAACTGTCGATAAAGATAGCCGCTACGCGTATGTTGCCATCCAGGAAAGCAACGCTATTGCCAAGCTGGATTTGCAGTCGAACAGCTTCATGACGGTGAAAAGTTTAGGATATAAGGACTTCTCCAAAGAGGGTGTGGAGCTGGATCCTTCCAATAAAGATGATGGTATCCAGATTGGCAATTGGCCGGTGCTCAGCATGTACATGCCGGATGGGATGACAGCTTTCCAATCAGGGGGGAAGACATATCTTATCACCGCAAATGAAGGTGATGCTCAGGATTGGGAAGGCTTCTCGGAAGAAGTGCGGGTGGCCGATTTGGCTGCAGAAGATGCATATGCTTTAAATGCTGATCTCTATGAAGGATATGCACAGGAGCAGCTTGATCAGCTTGTCCAGAATGGATTGTTCGAAGACAGCCAATTAGGACGCCTGAACACAAGTATCGTGGCACCGAAAAATGCAGATGGCAAATATGAGGCTGTATACGGCTTTGGCGGGCGAAGTTTTTCCATCTGGGATGCAGACTCCTTGCAGCAAGTGTATGATAGCGGTTCTGATTTCGAAAAAATAACGGCCCAAGCGATTCCGGAGTATTTCAATACGACGAATGATGAAGATAAGCTCGATAACCGCAGTGATGACAAGGGTCCAGAGCCGGAAACAGTCATCACCGGGGAAATGGATGGGAAAACATATGCCTTCATCGGTCTGGAGCGGACAGGCGGTATCATGGCTTATGATGTGACCAACCCCGCAAGCCCTGCATTCTCGACATACTTCACGAGCCGGAACTTCCAGGGGGATGAAGCACCGGTGGATAGTGCCAGCGGTGATGTCGCACCGGAAGGGCTGACATACATACCGGCAGCCGATAGTCCGACGGGTCAGACGCTATTGCTGGCGGCACATGAAGTATCTGGTACGATTGCGGCTTATGCTCTAGGAGAAAAACCGGCAGAGCAGCCGGCTCCTGTACCGGAAGAGGAAGAAGAGACGGCACCACCGGTAACAGAACCGAATGAACCAGCAGAAGATATATCCGCACCGGTAAATGAAGAAGAAAAGCCAAAGGAGCAGGAGACAGAGAAAGTGGAAGGCCAAACAGAGACTGACATGGAGGATTCTGCGAAAGAGACAACATCGGAAAAGCAAGATAGCATTCCGACAGCAGCGAAATCCGATACAGATGACGAAGATGGTCAGCCACTACCGAATACAAGCACCAATGTATTCAATTGGATGCTGGGCGGAGCATTACTCGTTGCTGCTGGTATCATATTCTTTGGAATCAATAAGCTGCGCAAGCGCGCATAAGGAGAGCAGTCACCATATGGTGGCTGCTTTTTCGATTCTCCCCTATAGAGTTTTGAAAATGTTAGCAGTATAATGTCTATGTATTCGCTTACAAAAGGAGGGAGTGCATGGCTGTATTATCATTGATTTTCTTGGAAGTAATTGCACCTTTATTGATTCTTCTTGCTGTGGGCGTCATCCTGCAGCGAAAATTTTCGTTACAGCTCGGTACCTTGTCCAAGCTGCTGACGTATTGCTTCCTGCCTGTGAACGCTTTTATCAATATGTATCAAAGCAGTATGCCGCTTGCTGTATTCGGTCAAATCATTCTATTTTTACTGTTGTTCACAACGTTTTCCATCGGCTTTACGGAAATCACAAGCCGTCTGTTCAAGCTCGAACGAGGCGTAGCGGCTACCTACAAGAATAGTGTGGTGTTGATGAACTCAGGAAACTACGGGATCCCCGTCAGTCAGCTCGTCTTCCATTCCAACCCGCTTGGAGTCTCGATCCAGCTGATCGTCATGGTCTACCAGAATCTGCTCACCTTTACATATGGACTTTATAATATGGTGAGTGTCAAAGCGCAAGGAAATGCCATATTGAAGGAACTCATCCGGCTGCCGATGATTTATGCCATCATCCTTGGAATTTTATGTGCATCGTTTCATATAGACATTCCGATTGTGCTATGGAATCCGATCCAGTCGATTGCCGATGCCTTCCTTGCTGTCGCCTTGATTACTCTTGGAGCGCAAGTGGCACAGATCAAACTGCAGCGGCCGCATGTTGTGCTTTATTTGAGCACGATATCCCGGCTTTTGATCGGACCAGCTGCGGCTTTGGGCATCATTTATTTATTGGGACTGGACGGGACGGTAGCACAGTCGCTATTCATCGCCAGCTCATTCCCTACTTCACGGAACAGCTCGATTTTTGCCCTGGAATATAACAATAATCCGGATTTAGCGGCTCAGACTGTATTGATGACAACAATCCTAAGCAGCATTACCGTCACTGTAGTCGTATACTTGGCAGGGATTTTGTTCGGATAAGCATATTTTTGATAGAGCAGGATAAAAGTTTTAAGTGACAGGATGCAATAGGTTTAACAGAATTGGAAATCTTGGATTGTTCAATAGTATAACTTAATAAATATATTTAAGTTATACTATTGAGTGTGCATGAGGCGTTTATTACGATGTAAACACGGGTTAATCTACCTGAATTTAAGCAGGAAAAGCTGTCATAGAAGCATTCAGTCGGTTATGGTGGGTTTTCTCACTTAAAAAAGTAACAAAACTGTTGAAATTATATTTGGAAGCGCATACAATGAATGTAATATATTATGCAACGCTGCTTAGGATTTGGGGGAATTGTTTCAGGAGACGATGAGGGGGATTTAGCATGTTAGCTATAATGGGTTTCTTGATGGTCTTTCTATTCATGTATTTAATTATGACGAAAAAGCTATCCGCGCTGATTGCGCTGATGATCATTCCAGCGATTTTCGCTGTACTGACAGGGCACGGACCAGAATTAGGGGAAATGTCCCTCAAAGGTATCACGGACTTGGCACCAACTGGAATCATGCTATTATTCGCGATTCTTTATTTTGGAATCATGATTGATGCAGGTTTATTCGATCCAGTCGTCGGCCGTATCTTGAAAGCGGTCAAAGGGGATCCGACGAAAATCGTCATCGGGACGGCTGCGCTTGCACTTGTCGTATCCTTGGATGGTGATGGAACGACAAGTTATATGATTACGGTTTCTGCGTTCTTCCCGCTGTATCAGCGGCTGAAAATGAATCCGCTCATTTTGCCGGCAATCGCCGTCATGTGCGTAAGTTTGACGAATATGGTGCCATGGGGCGGGCCAACAGCACGCGCTGCAGCTGCATTGAATGTAGATGTGGGGGATGTATTCGTTCCGCTTATTCCGACTATGATCGGCGGGGCGATTTGGATTTTGTTCACGGCTTACATCATGGGACGCCGCGAAAGGAAACGTCTTGGTGTCGTTACATTTGATGACGCGGAACAGCGTACATTGCAGCAGCAGGCTGCTACAGTCGATGCTTCCCTGAAACGTCCGAAACTTCTGTGGGTGAACTTTGCACTGACAATTGTCTTAATGTTCGGTCTAATCAAGGGCATCATGCCGCTGCCGGTATTGTTCATGCTGGCATTTGCGATTGCAATCACGATCAACTACCCGAACTTGAAACAGCAGAAAGAACGTATCGCCGATCATGCCGGTAACGTACTTGCAGTCGTTTCCCTCGTATTCGCTGCTGGTATTTTCACTGGTATCCTATCAGGTACCGAAATGGTAGATGCAATGGCATCCAGCCTCATTTCCATCATCCCGGATTCATGGGGCCCGGCTTTCAGCATCATCGTAGCGGTCACAAGTATTCCATTTACATTCTTCATGTCCAATGACGCATATTATTTCGGTGTAGTGCCGATTTTGGCAGAAGCTGCTGCCAACTACGGCTTCTCGGCTGCAGAAATCGCCCGGGCATCCTTGCTTGGACAGCCTGTCCACTTGCTCAGCCCGCTTGTACCAGCTACCTATTTGCTGGTCGGAATGTCGAAGGTCGACTTCGGGGAATTCCAGCGATTCACGATCCTTTGGGCGACAGGGACGGCATTTGCGGTTATTGCGGTAGCTATTGTAACCGGAATCATTTTCTAGGGGCATAAAAATACCGTCCGCAAAGGACGGTATTTTTATGCTCTCAGGTAAGTGCATTTATACTTTCAAAGCGTTAACTGAAAGCCTATTCGACGTGGTTAAAGCTTCAAGGAAGAAAGTATAAGTGCAACTAGGCCTCTGTCTGCGCCTGCGGCTCGCCACTCGGCAAGTTTTCTTTATACTTTCAAAGCTTTAACAAAAAGCAAATTCGACGTAGTTAAGGAAGAAAGTATAAGTGCAACTAGGCCTCTGTCTGCGCCTGCGGCTCGCCACTCGGCAAGTTTTCTTTATACTTTCAAAGC